>CAYOBX010000083.1:0-16352 GCA_964402245.1 uncultured Saprospiraceae bacterium
CTTTACAAATGGCGCAGGAGAATTTTCCTGAGGTTCAGTTTCATTTTACTAGTGAGTTTTAATGAAGTAATAGGTAATAGGTAATAATGCGAATAACGGGTTAAATCTTACTATTGATTTTCAAGCGATTACGTTTACTAAACTTCTAAAGTTTAGTAAACGTCCATCTTAACCAACTGATTTTCAATAAGCATTTTAATTTAGCCCGTTATTGGCGTTAATAGGTAATAGGTAACAAGTAATAAGTTGCCGCTCGACCTTATTACCTATTACTTCTTACCTTTTCCCTACCTACTCAACCGCCCATCCATCATCTCAATTTTCCGATCACTCATATCTGCCAAGACCTCATTATGCGTAACGATCACAAACGTCTGTTGAAAATCATCTCGTAAATTGAATAATAATTGATGTAATTCATCGGAAGAAGCAGTATCTAAATTACCAGTCGGTTCATCTGCAAAAATGATAGAAGGTTGATTAATTAGAGAGCGAGCTACGGCAACCCGTTGTTGCTCTCCACCAGACAATTGATTCGGCTTATGCAATAAACGCTCTGATAATCCTAAATAATCAAGTAATTCTTTTGCTCGTTTTTCTACTTCTGCTTCTGGTCTTTTCTGAATAAAGCCAGGGATACATACATTTTCTAAAGCAGTAAACTCTGGTAACAAATGATGAAACTGAAAAATAAATCCAATATGATCATTTCGAAAACTAGATAACTCTTTAGCCTTTAATCTAGAAATATCTTTTCCATTGAATAAGACCTGTCCTTTATCTGCTTGGTCCAATGTTCCTAAGATATGTAATAAGGTACTTTTACCAGCTCCTGATTTACCTACGATAGATACAATTTCTCCTTTTTCTATCGCTACGTCTACCCCTTTCAATACATGTAAGGAGCCATAGGATTTATGAATATCAATTGCTTTTAACATTTACTTTTTTTTGAGTTATGTTTCCCATGTATAGGTGGTTGTAAGTCCATATTGAAAGATGAAAGGATGTTTTTGAAATCTTTCCCATCTAAAAAGGGCATTAACCAAAACTGTTTGAATTTGTCTATTATCATGGATAAGATTTAAGAACTCAAGGGATAATTCCTTATTTGTCCTGATTAGACTTTTCTTTGTTTGACCAATTGCTATGTTTGTTGATAAACAAATTAATAGCAGAAGGATAAAATTCAATATATGTATATGTTGATAATGTTTATACTTTTCTTAAAGTGAATCCAAAAGTAGACCCTGTATCTAAAGAACTACGAACATTAATCGTTTGTTTATGAGCCTCAATAATGTGTTTAACAATAGATAAGCCTAAACCTGAGCCTCCAATGGCTCGAGATCTACTTTTATCTGCTCTATAGAAACGATCAAAAACATGATTTAGGTGTTCTTGTTTGATACCTACTCCATTATCTGCTATTTCTACTAAGATTCTGGTATCCATATCATAGAAGCTTACTTTGGTATGCCCATTCTTATTTCCGTATTTAATAGAATTTTCTATTAGATTAGTTAGTACTTGACGAATGCTATCTCGATCCCCTTTCACTTTAAAATTCTGATCCGCCCCTTCTTTATAAAGCAAGCTAATATTATATTCACCCGCTTTTATTTCTAAATCTTCAATCACCTCATCCGATAAATCTTTTAACAAAAAACTTTGGACCTCCAAGACTAGTTTACCAGATTCTAATTTGTTGATAGATTCTAGGTCCATTACAATAGTATTCAATCGCTCTATGTTTTTGGCTGCTCTTTGAAGGTATTTCATATTTATTTGCTCATCATACAAACCGCCTTCCAATAGGGTATGTACAAAGCCTTGTATATTAAAAATAGGCGTTTTTAACTCATGAGAAACATTACCAAGATACTCCCTTCGATAGTTTTCCATTTCCTTCAAGGTATCAATTTCCTCTTGCCGTTCTTTCGTCCAAAAGGCCACTTCTTTTTCCACTACATCAATCGCATAAGTATCTGGATCTAAAATATCTTTCTTTTCATTAGGGCTTAATTTAAAATTATGAATATTTTTATAAATCAATTTTATCTTCCGATAAATATACTTCTTAATAAAAAAAAGAATAATAAAATAGGCGACAAGAAAAGTCACTACACCTATAAGAACTATAGGCAACCACTGATAAGAAGTATTGATAGGTATTAAAATAATCGCACCGACTGATAAGGTGACGATTGCAGTGATTATTACAGCAGCATAAATAGCTATCTGACGTGGAGTAAGATTTTTATACATACCTTTTTTTAAATAGCATTCATCATTAAGAACTTCGTTTCTAAAATTCAAACTTATATCCTACCCCTTTCAATGTTTTAATATATTGGCTACCTAATTTTTCTCTTAACTTTCGGATATGGACATCAATGGTACGATTTCCTACAATCACATCTGTCCCCCACACTTTATTGAAAATTTCTTCTCGGGTAAAAACCTTCCCCGGTTTAGAGGCTAACAGCAAGAGTAATTCAAATTCTTTTTTGGCCATTTCAATTTGTTCCTCTTGTCTAAATACCAATACTTTTTCTTTATCTATTAATAAGTCCCCCACTTCAATCACCTCGGATTTTTGATCTTCTGATCCACGTTCTGTCCTTCTGAATAAGGCCTTTACTCGACTTATTAATAAGCGAGGTCGGATAGGTTTTGTTATATAATCATCTCCTCCTACATCTAAAGCAGCAATCTGAGAATAGTCTTCATCCCTTGCTGTCAAAAAGGAGATAATGGTTTGGTCAAATACTTTATCTGAACGCAATTGTCGGCACACCTCCACCCCATCCATCTCAGGCATCATAATATCTAGTATGATTAATTGTGGCTTTACCTTATAAGCCATCTCTATCGCTTCCTTGCCATTCTCCGCTGTCGCTACTATAAATCCTTCTTTTTCTAAGTTATATTTTAAAAATTCTAGTATATCGGATTCATCATCTACGACTAATACCGTTTGATTATCACTCATTGTTTAAATTTTAGTTGTTTCTATTATCATTGACATCTAATGTCGAGTAGAAAGGTTTGTTTGGTTCTTTGTCCAATTGAACTTAAAATAGCATGATCTAAAGAAATCTAAACTCAAATCTAACAATAATAGTGACGGTTCTAAGCCTAGGCGTGTATTAAATTAAGATTAATTTTTCAAAAAAGACTTTATTATAGCAACAAACATTGAGGTAAGAAAAGAAGTTAATTTAAAGAACACTAACTTCCATGAATAAATTCAAAAACATCTTCTGCAATTTCTTTAGGCAGTTTTTTTTCGGCAACCACTTCGCCTAACATATATATATTGTAAGAAAACTCCCCTGAACTATCTTCTCGATTAGTCATCCAATCTGAAAAATCATCCAAGTTATAGTAAATACCTAACTGATATTCTTCTTTTACTAGATCATAGACCACAAAAAGATCAAAATGTCTAAATTTTGTAGAGATGCATTTCAAATACATCGGATGCTTCAACAAATCTTCTAAAAGAGGGTCTATTCCTGCAGATTCATAGGGTGGAAAATAATAAACTTCACTCGCTATTCCTTTCTTGGAAAGGTAAAATTTAATGGTTTCTAATTTACCTCTTAATAAACTGGATGGTATTTCTTGTAAATCTAAATCCTTTATCGGTCGCCATTTTTCATGCGAAAAATCATAAAAATCGACATCTCCAATTCTCGCCTTATAATCAAATCGAGGATTACCAGGCACTATATAACCTGGATAATAGAAACGTTTATGGGTTGCTATAGAAAATTCCATTTCTAGCAACATCGTATAAAAGCCTAAACTATGTTGGTTATAAGCAGGGTCAAATATTCCTGTGATACTGGCTACACTCTCCTCCCCTACATCAAAGAAACTAGCAGCAACTAGTTGATCTCCTTCATATATTTCAATTTGACGGGTGTCATAAATAGAAAAACTAGAGCCACTTAATAAAGACTGTCTTAAGCTTCTATATACTCCGCCTGTATTAAATCTGACTCGATGTTTCTGATATAATATCTCTTTCGGCCGATCAATCACTGCTCTGCCCACTTTATAAGTAAATAATCGACCATTTCGATTCATCAACTTACGAGAACGCTTTTTATATTTAAAATCTTGTAAATCCTGTCTTATCCATATGGCAGAGAAAAATCGACGCTCCATAAACAAAAACCAACAAGTAAAAATGGTTTGCCCCATACGGAACCAGCCTTTCGACAAGTATTCGTCTAACTTCTTTGGTGGAATTTTTCTTAGTGGATAGTGTACTTCTGTGTACAAGATTCTGAATTTTTAGTGTTATGTTTATAGTCAGGGTATTTATTTCTTTACCCTTAAATATATAATAGAAAATTTAAAGATGTTTCGGGTGCAATTGGGATTTGTCCCCTAATTTTATTTATTTCTGATTATCAGACAATTATAAATATTGAAAATTAATTTAAGTTGATTTACTGAATAAAATTCAAATTTTTAATCAATTGATAATCAGTTAGATATAAATAGCAATTTCAAAAAGGGGACAAACTCTAATTGCGCCCAGATGTTTCGATTTGACTATTTTGATTTTGGAAGGTTCTTATACTGTTCCCACAATCATACCATAAGTAGGAAAGTAAAGATAAAAAAAATAGAAAATATAGAAAGTTACTTACCTAAAAACGTATGCAAATTATGTGTATTTGCAATAAATAAGACTTTAATAGGCTTAGTTTTGAATGAATAATTTTGAATTTTGAATACCCATAAAACGTTAGACTTCCATTTTTTTAGAATAAGCTCTATCTATCTATGTATCAAATAAGATTAGCTAATCCCTCAGATGCTCAAGAAATTCTTAATATATATGCTCCATATGTTCTTAACACCACTATCACATTTGAATTAGAAGTACCAAGCCTAGTCAATTTTACGAAACGAATAGAAAAATACATTCAAGAATCTCCTTGGTTAATTTTCGAAGTGGATAGTGTAATCGCAGGATATGCATATGCTAGTGCCCATAGAGGTAGAGCAGCCTATCAATGGAACAGAGAAGTATCCGTTTATGTTCATGATGCCTATCAAAGACAAGGTATTGCCAAACAATTGTATACCAGGCTGCTACAATTACTTAAAATACAGGGGTATACTAATGCATTAGCAGGTATTGTACAACCCAATGAAGCAAGTGTCGCTTTTCATGAAAGCCTTGGATTTCAATTAATAGGCACTTATAATAAGATTGGCTATAAGTTAGGGGCTTGGCAGCGAGTTAGTTGGTATGAATTATCGCTACAGAATTCAAATTCTTCTCCTAAACCAATACGCTCTATGGAGGATTTGAAAAAAGAAAAAGCTTACTTGGAGTTGCTAACTAAAGAATATTGAACGCAGAGGCACAGAGATGCGGAGTCAAAATATAACTCAGCACCTCTGCATCTCTGCGTTCAATAAAAATCTACAATTCCCATACTTCTGTTGCTTTGGGGTCGGTGATTTGTGCAGCTAAGTACATGTAGGCACTATAAGGAGCAAAGGCATAATAGTAATAATCTTAGTTTCATATTTCTTTTTTTTGAGCAGAGAATAAAGAAGTTTTTTAAGAATGTATTCTAATTCTTCAGTGGAATATACCAAAGATTTTCTTTTAGGTTAATGATTCCCTTTATTTCCTCTTCAACCACTCTATCAATTACCTCTATCCCTTTATTGGCCATATTTTCAAAGGAATCAACACCATTATTGGGAAACCCAATTCTAGTCCGATGTATATGATATTTATTGGTCATTTTTTGATCAAAAGCCTTTTCAATACCATCCTTACCAATTATAAACCCTAAAAGTCCTCCCCAAGTGGCTGTAGGGTTGTCAGAATCCCAGCCAGTAAGAGTACCTATTTTAATTGTTTTAATTATATCCCCTTCCCCATAAAAAAGGCTTATTAAACTAGCTGCAAAATTTATCCCCGCAGCAAAACATCCATTACAATACAATTTTCTTGCAGTCAAATTATATCCATCCAATTGATGAACCTGATATCTGAAATAGATAGAATCTCTTGCTTGTTCCCAAGGTATTTCAGATTCATAAAGTGATTTTACATATTTATACATTTTAGCGGAATAAGAATCTGTCGGTAAATAGTCTTTTGATTGGTCCGCAATCCATAAAACGTTTTCCTTTATCGGCATTTCTTTGTCAATTAAAGAAGCATTGGAAAACATAGCAACATAGAATTTTGAAATCCATTCACTATTTTCTCTTGCGGTAGTTTGAATAGGAAGTTCTGCTATTTTAGTCGCAATATCAGGGCGTGTAGGAGCAAATAATCCAAAAATTTCAGTTGTCAATTGAGCATCAATCATATCGTATTCAGGATTAAATTTAGGGTCCCCTGTTGATGGGGGAACCATACCACTCTGCATCAAATCAAAAGCTTTTTGATTGGAAACCCATAAATAATTTTCTTCTTCAGATTTAATATGCTCTAACCATCCTTTTCGAATTTGTGCTCCACTTAACATGGAATTTTTATTTTTAAGTAATAGCTCTTGATAGATATATTCAATGTCTGTATCATCATCAGCACCCCATATACTATCATTGTAAACAAAATCGATAGTATTCTTAATTTTGCTTGGCTCCCCTTCGCTCCAAATACTTGGTTGATCTGGTTTTCCCCAATCTTCTCTAGTATAAAAATCTCCTGTTTTTATTGCTCCAATATTACCAATTTTATCCATTTCCGTAATCAAGCCAGTCCAGTTGGCAATACAGGTCCCAAGCCAAAAGCCATAAAGCTGATCGGCATATTCTTTCCTATTAACTATGCTATAAGTTGAATCAAGCAAAGACGAATTAGTATATTCATTAGAGGAACTATTTATAGTCTTCTCTTTAATAGTACATGATGGAAGTAAAATTATAATTATAACAACTAAAATTAATTCGTTCTTAGTTAACATTTTGAGTAAATTTAATGATCCTTTATTTTTTGCCTGATCCCTTACTTTTTTGGACTTTTATCACAAGAGACCTTAAATGCTACCCCTTGTCTCTCGTCGAATCAATGTCCACCTCCGGGCATTGTACTGGATAATTTCAGTGAATCAGAAATTTATCCAGTGATGGGAAATCACTGGATAAGGCTGCACCCCAAAAGAAGTCAATAATATATACTACGGACAGGATAGATTGCCGAATTTATAGTTATTTTTTTCCCGTTCCTAAAAGGCTTTTCAATAAAAAATCTTTTCTCTTTGCGTTCTTTAATTTTCTTTTTAGACATACGACAAAATTAAGTTTTTCCTTTATTTGCTTTAATAAAATTAACGATAAACTTAATTTAACAATGAAAAAAACATTATTTACTATTATTATAATTATAAGTACCATATTTTGCTATGGACAAAATATTATAAAAGGTACTATTACAGAAGATGGCGGGGAACCACTTATAGGTGCTTCAATACTAGTTGTAGGAACCGTCTCTGGTACAGTTACGGATCTTGATGGAAATTATCAGCTGAGTATAAGCCAAAGTCTTCCTGTAAGTTTGACAGTTTCGTATACAGGTTATGAAGAAAAGACGGTAATTTATGATACTGCTGATGAAGTTCTTAATATTGTATTAGAAAATCGAGCAGAAGTACTTGGAGAAGTTATTGTTTCTTCAGCATCCAGAGTTGATGAAAATATATTAGAAGCACCAGTCACTATTGAAAAAGTAAATCTCACAGAGCTACGTACCACACCATCATTTGATGCCTACAGTACTTTAAACTCCTTAAAAGGTGTTCAGGCAAGTACAGGTAGTTTAACTTTTACATCGATAAATACAAGAGGTTTTGCAGATATGCAAAATTGGAGATTCGTACAATTGCTAGACGGTATGGATGCTTCTGCGCCAGGATTG
Source organism: uncultured Saprospiraceae bacterium (assembly GCA_964402245.1). Lineage (GTDB taxonomy): Bacteria > Bacteroidota > Bacteroidia > Chitinophagales > Saprospiraceae > JAFMDF01. Next base: position 7,913 of record CAYOBX010000083.1, read on the forward strand.
AACTATCCTTTAGGGGGTAATTCAGGACCAGCAGATATAGACATAGCAAGTATGGAGTTAGTACCAGGAGCCAATTCTGCTCTTTATGGGGCAAATGCGTTCAATGGTTTATTGACTATTAAAACCAAGAATCCTTTTTACTACACAGGTCTAAGTGCTTATGTCAAAGTAGGTGCAACCAATCAAAGATCGGTTGATGGATCTAATCCACTTACTGATATAGGTTTTAGATATGCTCAAAACGTAAATGATAAATTTGCCTACAAAATCAATTTCGGATATATGACCGCTACTGATTGGGAAGCAAATAGTGAAGAATTTTATATAGGAAATACAATAGCTACAACGCAATCTCAGGAGGCAATTGATGCACTAAGAAGTACACCTAGAGATGATCCTAATTTCGATGCTGTAAATGTTTATGGTGATGAAATTACTACGCCAGTGGCATTGGGTACTGCAGTAGGTGATACAGTAAACATCAATAGAACAGGGATAGCAGAAAGGGATATTATAGATTACAGTATAACTACAATAAAAGGAGATGCTTCGCTTCATTATAGAATTTCAGACAAAGTAGAAGCTTCTTATGGTTATAGATATATTCAATCAAATGGAATTTTAAGACATACGACTATATATCCGTTGAGAAATTGGACACAGCAGTTTCATAGAGCTGAGTTAAAAGGGGCTAATTGGAATCTCAAAACCTTTTTATCAACAGAAGATGCTAGGGATTCTTATGCCATGTTAGTTACTGGCCGATTCATAGAAGAAGGAAGAAAATCTAGCACGCTTTGGGGTCAAGAGTATGGAAATGCCTTTAGAGGTGAAGTAGAAGGCGTCGCTGGAGGGAGTCATGCTGCCGCTAGAGAATTCGCGGATAGAGACCTACCTGGTGTAGACTCAGATATATTTCAGAGTCTCAGAACTGCTACATTGACGAATCCAAATATTGCAGAAGGAGGCTCGAAGTTTATTGATAATTCAAAGCTCTTTAGTGTAGATGGTAATTATGATTTTGCTTCCCTTGCTGATGTGCTTGATTTAAAGGTAGGTGCTAACTTTCGTCGATACAGTCTGGACTCCCAAGGACAGTTGTTTAATGATGGCGCAGAAGGATTCAATGCACCTATTCCTGTAGCAGAATTTGGCGCATATATTCAAGCTGGAAAAAATTTAGTTAATGATCGCTTACGATTAAGAGGATCATTAAGATTGGATAAACACCAGGATTTTGAGGTTAAAGTTACCCCTAGAATATCTGCGGTTTTGGGACTTGATGAAAATCGAAAACATAACTTAAGAGCTTCTTTTCAAACTGGCTTCAGAAATCCAGGTTCTCAAGAAGGATACATCAACTTGGCAATATCTCCAGTTGTTTATCTATTGGGAGGTATTAGAAATAATCTAGAGAACTTAACTGTTAATGGAGAGTCAGGCCTTGATATTCATGCGCGTTTAGGAGAGGATTTCCTTGTCCAAGAAAAGAATACTACCTATGAATTTGGATATAAAGGAGTGATCGGAGGTAAATTATTAATAGATTTAAACTATTATAATACTACATATGATGACCTTGTAGTTAGATTGACGAGATTTGATTTAGCGGGTAGTGGAAGAGTTTATTTATTATATACGAATATTGATGATCAAGTTACTTCTAGTGGTGTTGGCTTTGGATTGGATTATCTTATTGGTAATGGGTTTAAAGCTGGTTTCAATTATACTTATACTAAGTTTGATGCAGAAACTGCTGTTGAAAATACGCCTGGATTCTTACCTAGTTTTAATACTCCAGAAAATAGATTTAATGTTTCATTCAGTGGTTCAAGGATAGGAAATTCTAACTTTGGCTTTAATCTAAAGTACCGTTATTGGGATGAGTATATCTGGCAATCACCTTTTGGAGCAGGCCCTATAGAAAGTGGAAATGTCGTAGATCTCGCAATCAATTATAAAATACCAGGTTTGAGTTCAATGATAAAAGTAGGGGCAACTAATTTGGTAGGTGACGATTATCGTACGGTATATGGAGGTCCTGCTGTAGGTTCCATGTATTATGTGAGTTGGACTTATGATCAAATGTTTAGTAAGTAAAATAAGAATCAATGTGAATTAAGTAACGACAAAACAATAACTTCCGCATTTGGACGGCTTCTTTTGCTCTTATTTTCCTTTAAAAAATACTCCCATAGCCCTGCTATGAAAGGATTTTTAAAAGAAAACTAAGAACAAAATAAGCTCGGCCAAATGTGGACCTTATTATTCTGTCGTTACTAAAATTAAAAAACACATCGATAATCAATGGTTTTAATAATTATCGTTCTTTGACAAATCCCGTGAACGTGTGTCAAAGAACGATAATTTTTATCAGGAATTATCCTTAACGGATAATTCCTGATATTATTTTATACAATAACAATGAATATATCTACTATACTAGAAACCAGTGCAAGAAAATATCCTGAGAAAGTAGCTATCATTTTTGAAGATAAAACCTACACTTATTCCTATATAGATAATATTGCTAATCAGGTAGCTAACGGTCTTAAATCTAGAGGAATAGGACCAGGAGATAAAGTAGCTTTATCCTGTTTGAATATTCCTCATTTTCCTATAATTTATTATGGAATTCTAAAAACTGGGGCCATAGTTGTTCCTTTAAGTGTCTTACTTAAATCCGAAGAGGTTACTTACCATTTGAATGATTCTAATGCTAAGGCTTATTTTTGTTTTGAAGGGACGGCAGATCTACCTATGGGAAAATACGGGGAAGAGGGATTTAATGCTTCCGCTAAATGCGAAAGAATGATTGTTATTCCGACGGATCCCTCCCGTCAGAATTCTATGGACCAGCATGAGACATTTCAGCAACTAATAGAAAGGCAAATAAATACGTTTGAAAGTGAAATAACCTCTCCAGATAGCACTGCCCTTATCATCTATACTTCTGGAACTACTGGAAAACCAAAAGGTGCTCAGCTAACGCATAATAATTTGTTTATGAATGCTGCCCTGAGTGCAGATATATTCAAAACGACCTCTTCTGATAAGCAGCTCATCGTTCTTCCATTATTTCATATATTTGGAATGACCTGCCTTATGAACGCTGGCATATATAGAGGAGCAGGCAGCGTCTTACTTCCTAGATTTGACGGAAAAACCGTTATCGAATTATTTAAGAAACACAGTATTACCTTATTTGCAGGCGTGCCTACTATGTATTGGGGCTTGTTGAATACGGAAAAAACGAACGAAGATATAAGACTGATCCAGAAGCACTTGAGAATAGCTGTTTCGGGCGGAGCTTCTCTTCCACACAAGGTGTTATCAGATTTTGAAGCAATTTTCAAAGTGCCACTACTTGAAGGCTATGGCATGTCAGAGGGATCTCCAGTTGTCACTTTTAATCAAACGGAGATGGGAACAAAACCAAATTCCATAGGAACACCAATGTGGGGAGTCCAAGTTAAATTAGTAGATAATGACGGGAATGAAGTCCCAGTTGGAGAAAAAGGAGAATTAATTTACAAAGGGCATAATGTTATGAAAGGTTATTACCAAAAACCAAATGCTACTGCTGAAAGTCTTAAGGATGGATGGCTATATTCTGGTGACATAGCGATCAAAGATGAAGATGGTTTCTTCTTTATTGTGGATAGAAAGAAGGATATGATTATAAGAGGAGGACTCAATGTATATCCTCGAGAAATAGAAGAAGTTATGATGATGCATCCAGCGATTTCTATGGTAGCTGTCATCGGAGTTCTTAATGATAAACTAGGAGAAGAGGTCAAAGCTTTTGTACAGCTTAAACCAGATATGGAAGCAACTCCAGCGGAAATAATAAGTTGGACAAAAGAAAAGGTAGCTGCCTATAAGTATCCGAGACAAATAGAAATTATAGATACCTTACCAACTTCAGCAACTGGCAAAATTTTGAAAAAGGACTTAAGAAAGCAGTAAGTAACGGCAAAAAAATAACTCTCTCATTTGGACAGCTTCTTTTGCCCTTATTTTCCTTGAAAAAATACTTCCGTAGCTCTGCTATACAAGGATTTTTTCAAGAAAACTAAGATCAAAATAAGCTCGTCGAAATGCGGCATTTATTCTTTCGTTAAGAGACTATGAAGCCTATTATTGTTATAGGTTATTTCGATGAGCATACCTATCTTCTAAAGGGGTAATACCATAGATTTTCTTATAAGTTTTGATAAAATAACTTCTATTAAAATAGCCAACTTTCAAACAAATATCACTGACAGGCGCATCATCATACAAAATAAATTCTCTAGCATTTTGCATTCTTAATTTGATCTGATATTGGCGTATCGTACAATCGTTTACTTGCTTAAATCTTTGCTTGAGATATTGTATGTTGATGCCCGCTATTTTGGCTAAATCTTCTATTTTGATATCCTCTCTATAATTCTCATCCAGATAATAACGAACTTTGTTAACAGCCGTAATTTGGTCTTGTGGTATTTCGGTAAAGTGTCGAGCAATATCCTTATTATTTAAAAAATCAATATAATAATAAGCAAATTCTAGAAACTTCCATTCCAATTTAATGCTCTCTTGAAAATTCTGGGGATTGATATTTAATATTTCAGAAACTAAGGTTGAAATCTGGGGATGATAGCAGTATTGTTGAAATTTTTTGATGAGACACAGGTTGCTTTCCGTAAACAAGCTTTTAGGAAAGAAAAAACGCATACCATTTACATTAGTTATGTCCCAATCATAATGCTTTTGACCTTCGAGATAAGCAGAATTAATAACCTTATCAACACCAATTCTAAAATCTATTAATTCATTTGTCCCAACAGGATCTGGAGAAACAAATCGTGTAGGAGATTTCAACTTCCAATTACCTCGCATGAATTGTAAGCCCTTATTCTTATAAATGTGAATAATCCCCTCCCCTAACTCTTCTGGAAAGCTAAGTATCTGACCATTCCAAGTTTGAGATAAAGATAAATGATAATTACTATGCAAAGTACGAGCTAGTAAGTCTAAATCTGGATATGTTGATTCGATTTTCATCAGAGGTTCTCGTTTTAAATGTTTTTATGCTTATAAAATATTAAAACCCAATTTGATTAGTGTTTTAAAAAGTTCACCTACATATTTTGAAGCAATCATATATGAAAATTTTCTTATTATTATAATGAATGTAAGAAGATATCAAGAAAATTAAAAAAAATTAACATAACATCTAGTAGTTTTGTATTTCTCAAAACACACTAGTGGTGCAACCCAGGAATAAATGCACACTAAAACGAAGTAATTTTGTTGCTACTCAAGGCGTGAGGAAGGAATATAGCCTTAGCTACATGACTGACGAACAACACAGAGTAGCAGCAAAAGGACAAGTTAGAGTGGGTAGTTATTTCTGGCTTGTACCACTAGTGTCGAATTTAATAGTATACTCCGATAAAAAAGAATAATAAGGCTGACATCGTTCCGCCAGTTCTGCTAAATTACCTAAAAGTTTAATTTCTTTTTCCTCATACGGCATAAATCCAGTAGATTGATGCACATTCGCATACCAATATTTTGCCCAACATCCATCTTCAGCTCTTGGGCCAGCTTTCCATTGAAGCATTTGCTCTTGAAAGGGGATCTCTAAATGAGTGCACAACTGCTTGAGCACCCTTCTCGGATTTAGTAATAAATACTTAGCATCCACCACTGCAGCTAATTTTCCTACTTTAGATAATTTTTGAAATAAGTCATACTGCATTTTAATCCCAATATCTGGTAAACTTGGATTAGAAATCACCTTGGCATAAGAAGCAATAATTCTTTTTGGATCTCGAATTAATAATACATTATCCATCTTTGCTAAAAAATCATCTTCTAGATGGATTAAATGATGGGTCATTTGTTTGAATAAAACACAGTCAGTTGGATATATTCCATGTAGCATTTGTTGCACGACCTTTGTACCGTCGGTCTCCATGGTCTTTAAAATTTCTAAAGTACCAGGATGTGCTGCTTCACTATCTGTTTTACTTAAAAAATGAGCATATAAAGGTTCATCCACAACCGTCATATCGGTACGCTGTGCAAAAGAATACATAAATGCAGTAGAAATATTTCTTGGACTTGACCAGATGTTGATACGTTTTCTCATAATCAATAATGTCAATAATGTCAATAAATGTAGCTTAGTAACGACAAAACAATAACTTGAGCATCTTCTTCTATTCTTTTCCAGTTACTTAGGAACTTCCAACCTAAATATAAATAGATAAGATTGATTTACAAAAATTAGACTGTATTAGTATCAACAAACCTTTTTTTCCTATATTGAGGTCTTTACCTAGAATATAGCAATGAAAGAAGTACACGGTACACATAATGCACTACCAGATGAAAGAAACAAAGATGTTTTAATCTATGTAAATGGTGAATTACATCCTCGCTCAGAAGCTAAAATCTCTGTTTTTGATAGTGGTTATTTAGTCGGAGACGGTATTTGGGAAGCTGTTCGATTGCATGAGGGAGTACTAGTCTTTTTAGATTTGCATTTAGATAGATTATGGGCAGCAGCAGCTACAGTTGGGATGGATCTCGGAATGACTAGAGCAGAGTTAGTCGAAAAGATCTGGTATACTTTGAAGGCTAACAATATGTACGACAATGTACATGCTCGCTTCATGATTACTAGAGGTATCAAAAAAACGCCTTCTCAAGATCCAAGATTAACTATTAGTGGTCCTAATTTAGTAATCATTGCTGAGCATAAAAAAGCATCTTCTAAAAGCAAGACTAAAGGGGTTACCTTATTCACTAGCACGATCCGTAGAGGAGCGCCTGATTACTTGGACCCTCGATTAAATTGCCATAGTAAATTGCATGAGGTTATGGCCTTGGTACAAGCCATTGAAGCAGGGGCGGATGAAGCACTGATGTTAGATATTAATGGTTTTGTTTCTACCTGTAATGCGACTAATTTTTTCATGATTATCAAAGGGGAAGTATGGACTTCTACGGGTCAATACTGCATGAATGGTATCACAAGAGGAAATATTATCAGAGTTTGTAAAGAAAATGGCATTGTGTGTCAACAAAAGAATTTTTCTCTATTCGATTTATATGGTGCCGATGAAGCCTTTGTAACGGGTACGTTTGGTGGCGTTACTCCTGTAACTAAAATTGATGGTCGGGTTATTGGTGATGGCACTTTTGGCCCTCTTAGTCAACGATTGAGTCAATTGTATACGGAATTGGTGCATCGAGAAGTGGCGCTGGCTAAAGCTAAATAAAGAAGTCCGAAGTCAGATATACTGCTTGCCGAGTTCAATACAAAGAATCTTAGCCTGATGGTTTTGAGTCTATATCTTTTTATACGACAACAAATATCTTTGCTCTCCCGTCCTGAACAACATGTTACACAACATGACATTTTCCAAAATCTGGGTACTCTTGATATGACCTTAGTGCTTCCTTATAAACAATTTAATACGGAATTAGTCAACTGCAATTTGTGTCAATCAGAGTACCCCTTTTTTATTCCTCTCTTTAAAATTATTCCCCTATGAAAAAGCTACTATATAGTATCGGTATTGCCCTAGTGTTATTTGCCTGTAACCAATCCATAACTAAAACAGTAATAGTTGGCAATCCACCCGCAGATGGTTTCGATATAGCTAACTCGGATGCCAAAGCAATAACTATTGCAGATCAAGTAGTCGAGGCAGTTGGCGGTCGACAAAATTGGGAAGACACTCGTCTAATTAAATGGAATTTCTTTGGATCAAGAAAGCTAGCATGGGACAAACAGACTGGAGATGTTCGGATTGATTATTTAAAAGAGGATCTGTCTATATTGCTTAATATCCATACAATGGAGGGGAAGGCGATGCGCAATGATACCCTATTTACTAAAGGCCACCCCGAACATAGCCCCTTAATGGAAAAAGGAAAATCCGTATGGATTAATGATTCGTATTGGTTGGTTTTGCCTTTTAAATTAAAAGATACTGGAGTGACGCTCCAATATATAGGAACGGATAATAGCCAAGCAGGAGAAAGTTCAGAAGTATTACAATTGACTTATAAAAACGTTGGTAGAACACCCGATAATAAATATTTGGTCTATGTGGATCAACAAACAAATTTGATTAATCAATGGGATTATTATCCTAGCTACACAGATACTGTTCCTCGCTTTCAAATTCCTTGGAAGGATTACTATTCACATGGAACAATTCTATTATCTGGAGATAGAGGGAAAAATAAATTGACGGAAATTGAGGTGCTGGAGGAAATTCCAGAGGGCTTGTTTACTGACTTCTAGATCTTTCTTACGAATGATGAGTTATTGAACACAGAGGCACTGAGCACACAGAGTTTAATATTCTCTGTGCCCTCCGTGCCTCTGTGTTCAATACAAATTATGAGCTGTCAGTTTTATTTCAATTAAAAT
>CAYOBX010000084.1:0-12309 GCA_964402245.1 uncultured Saprospiraceae bacterium
TGTGATACCACGACTAAGTAGAGTTCAACAGAAGCGAGAGCAGAGAATAGAGATAAATGCACTTAAAACGATGAAATTTCGTTATCTGGAAATATATATTATCTCTACTTCTCGCTTCTCTATTCTCTGTTTTTCTTAAATTTATGGTGTATAGTGTTAAGATAATCTTAAATTGAGGCTTTATATAAAGACAGTATTTTATGATTTTGTCACTATCGTATTAGAGGATGAAATTAATATTTTTTTGTAGCCTGACTACTGTTTTAATTTATTAATTCCATTTGAAGATGTATTTTTATTTTTTACTATGAAAATAACTGATAATGAATGTGTTATGTAAAATGTCATTTGAGTTTTTAGAATAAAAGCCTTTTCTAATATTTAAAATAAAATTTTACTAATTTTCTCTTTTTTTCCGAATCGACTTTTTACACAGCGCCACAATAGTATCTAATCCATGAAATCCTGCGTAAATATGGCAGAATTTCAAAACTCCATTTATAGAAAATTGATTGCTCTTTATCTAAAAATATTCTCGATCTACAAAAAACATGATTATATTGGAAAATAATACGGTAGTGTTACTATCTACCAAATGTTTTTGTATTATTCAAATTAAACAAGATTCAATATGACAGAATTACTTTCAGGACTGCCTATTATTCTAATTTTGGGGCTCATCATTCTTTCTATGGGGATATTTACAGTCAAACAAACAACGGCTGTAATCATAGAACGCTTTGGTAAATTCCAATCGATCCGATATGCTGGATTACAATTTAAAGTGCCTTTTATTGATCGTGTAGCAGGTAGAGTGAGTATGAAGATCAATCAATTGGACGTGATGGTGGAGACGAAAACGAAAGATGATGTATTCGTTAAATTAAAAGTATCTGTTCAATATCTGATACTAAAAGATTCTATTCATGAGGCGTTTTATAAACTAGAAAATCCTCATGAACAGATTACTTCCTATGTTTTTGATACGATTCGTGCAGAAGTACCAAAATTAAGATTAGATGAAGTTTTTGAACGCAAAGATGATATTGCTATTGCAATTAGAAGAGAATTAGAGGAAGCAATGAATACTTATGGTTATGGTATAGTAAAGGCTTTAGTAACAGATATTGATCCAGATATGGAAGTGAAAAAAGCGATGAACCGTATTAATGCGGCGGAGAGAGAAAAGCTAGCCGCTGAGTATGAGGCGGAAGCAGATCGTATCCGTATTGTTGCGAAAGCTAAAGCGGAGGCGGAAAGTAAACGCTTACAAGGTCAGGGTATTGCCGATCAAAGAAGAGAGATTGCCAAGGGTTTAGAAGAGTCGGTAGAAGTATTGAATCAGGTGGGTATTAATTCTCAGGAAGCTTCTGCGCTTATTGTGGTAACGCAGCATTATGACACCTTACAGTCACTCGGAGATAATACCAATAGTAATTTAATTTTATTACCTAACTCTCCTACTCAAGGTAGTGATATGTTATCCCAAATGGTGACTTCTTTTGCGGCTTCTCAGCAATTGGGAGAGACGATGAAATTGAATAATCCTAAAAAGGTATTGGTTAAACGGGAACGAGATGAGGAGTAAAAATTGTATATATGTAGCTTAGACATTCCTGTCTGAGCAGACAATTTCTGCTCAGACAGGAATGTCTAAGCTACTTTAACTACCCAAATAACAAGCCTGCCTCTTTCTTTATCGCCTGTAACGCCATATTCAAAGGTACATCATTCCGTTCATTCAAAGCATTGATCAAAGCCGTACTCAATTCTTTTGCATTTGCCTTAGGATCAACGGTTTCTGCTATGCCACTAATCAAATTGATAGTGTCGTTTTTAGCAATACTAATGATCTCCCAAAGTTGACTAGATACATATACCTGTTGCGTAATATTATGCTCGTACTCTTGTTGTATAGCCATTAACATTGCATAACGCAAAGCACCTACCTGCATATCTTCTGTTCGTAATCGCAACATTAAATTAGGAATAGAAATACGTTCACAAAAAAGAGACAAACGTTCATACGCTTGTAGTCGTAACGGTAAGGTAGCGTCTTGTTGATTTTTTTGTAATTCTAACTGCTTTAACTGATTCTGTCCAGTTAAAAATTTACCAAATAAATTTTGCACCGCCCAAAACATGATTAATGCAGGAAGGGTAAATTTTAGAATTTCAATTATTGTGGTTATCCAAATAGACATAAGTAAGGGACAGTTTGAAAGTACTAGAATAGGACATCTATTCTTACTAGTTTGTAATTTTAAAGTTGCAAACTAGTCATCTTGCAATTATACAACTAATTTTAGTGACAAATTAGTATAAAAAAGTTACTGCTTTAAAAGTATAAATATTCTACATACGGCTTTGCTCGCCGCCTTTGGCGTTTTTTGGAGGCAATGATTTAGAAAAATGGTTTTGAAAAATCATTTTTCAAAATCGTTGCCTCCAAAGAACAATTTTGCCGAGCTTGCGAAGCAAGCGAGGCGTACAGCATTAATTACTCCCTAAATATGGTGATACTCAGATATATATATGGATTTATTTTTTTGCTGTTAGCAGTAGGTGCTTTGATGGGATTATTTAGTCATTATCCAATTGTGAGTCAAGATTGGCGAGTGTATCGTTGGTTTATTTTAGGAATGATTGCCTATACCTCCTTTATGGGAATCACCAATGCTTTCTTTGATCAAAACCTCAAATTCTTTCGCACTTTTACGCATGAATTGACCCATACTATTTTTACGATTTTATCCTTAAAAAGAGTTCGAGCCTTTCAAGCAACTAGCCATCAAGGAGGAGAAATACATGTTGTTGGAGGAGGGAATATGTTGATCTTATTATCTCCTTACTGCATTCCTATTTTTACCATTGCTCTACTATTGCTCCGACCACTGTTTCAAATTCAGTTTGCACCATATTTAGAATTTTCTATTGGACTAAGTTACTTTTTTCACTTACATACTAATTGGCTACAGACAAGTCGACGCCAAACAGATATTACCAAATATCCACTTTTAACTTCCTATAGTTTTATATGGTTTTTTCATTTCTTAGTGATAGGTATTGTCTTTTTGAGTTTTCAAGAAGGGGTGAGTGCTTTTTGGGAGTTTCCTAAAATTACTTTTGAAGGAATTAAGCTATTGGCTAATTTTTTAATAGAATCATAGAAAAAGAAAATGTCAACATCATCAGAGATGTTGACATAATCGTTTTGCACAAATAAAAAATAATAGTGTTTTTTAATGTGAGAGGTCAGGATTTAAGTAACCTTCTATAGTTTAAATATGAATAGTAATTTCCTTTTGTCGTTACTAAGGAATGACAGAAAAATAACTTGGTCATCTAGAACGACTTCTTCTTTCATCGCTAATAAATTTGTCGTTACTAAGTAACGACAAAAAAATAACTCCACCATTTGGACGGCTTCTTTTGCCCTCATTTTTCCTTAAAAAATACTTCCGTAGCCCTGCTATGCAAGGATTTTTTAAGAAAAACTGAGACCAAAATAATCTCGCCCAAATGACGGATTTATTCTTTTGTCGTTACTTAGTGTTTTTCTTATTTATATTTGTTATTCAAGTCTTATAACAAATTATATACTTTTAATAGGAATATAATTTTCTGAAAATTTTATATAATGTAATTGTAAATATTATAATATTTATACTTACTTTTGAAAAAAGCGTACAAAAATACCTAATATAGGTAAGTATAATGACTATAACTCCAATTGAGACGGCAATACGAAATTTATACAAAAAAAATCAGCAATTATTTGATTTCCAACCTAACCACCTTAGTATTTCCAAGACGATACAACTTTATGAAAAATTAGAGATTTTTGATAATACTCTATTGTTGTTTTACGATCATAAAAAAATGCAAATTGTTTATACTAGTAATAATGCACCTAAGATTATTGGCTATACAGGTGATGAACTTAGGAGTATGGGCTTTCAGTTTTACCTTAAAATATTCCATCCCTCTCATTTTTGCTTTCCTTTTAGACAGATTAGGACAGAATATAAACTTTTCTCCACGTACAATCACTTGTCCATGTTAGATCGGAAGATCTACTTAGGAGGCCTAAAAGTAATTCATAAGAATGGAAATCTATTAAGAGGATTTTTTAAAACAAAAACATTAGTTGTTAGTGAAGATAATAAACCAGAATTGAGTCTTATTCAAGGACAAGATTTTACCCACTTATTTAAAGGAAGCAGTTATTGGATTCGATTGAGTATAGCAGGCACTACTTATTGTTATGTAAGTCATTCTAAAAGGAAGGAATTTAAAGATTTAATTAGTCCTAAAGAATTGGATGTATTACGGTTGGTAGCTAAGAATATGCCTACTCCTGAAATTGCTAAACTACTTAATCTTTCTACTAGCACAATAGATACCCATCGAAAAAATATGATCGCTCGAACGGGTGTGATTAATACTACTGCATTAACGCATCTTTGTAAGGTAATGGAAATCCTTTAGAGATATTAATGATGAATGCAAAATGATGAATGATGAATACATGAAACAGCATCATTTCTCATTCATCATTCATCATTTCTCATTCCTTTACTGAATTATTAATCGCTGAGTGACCACTTCTCTATCACTTTGTATCTGCACTAAATAAATTCCTTTTGTTACTTTGGATAAATCAATAGGGAATACTTCGTTTATCTCTTTTGCTGCTCTAGTATATTGATAAACCTTTTGTCCTTGTATATTGATAATACTAATCAATTGTGGACTTGGAGTACTAGCCAATTCAATAGAAAAATGACCAGTAGTTGGGTTTGGGAAAATTGTAAAATCCCAGATTCTAGCATTTCTGCTTTGTTTTAATCTTGGCGTTTCAATGCATAATTCAGGACGTAAGATACAATCCTCTTTTAAAGAATTACCACATACCCAACTATCTACCACTTCTTCTAAATTATACAAAGCTATACAATCGTAACCTGGGCTACTGGTACAGTAAGTTAGACCTGTTTCATTGTACATAATAGTACTGCCATTTTGCTCAACGATTAGGTATCTATAATTTCCTGAAGTATATACACTTACCTGATCTGTGGTACAATTAAAAGGATTGACCAATGTTGCTAACCAAGGATAGGTGTCAAAAAGTGGTGGAAAGTCTCCGCTCAATGCTTGACAAGCTGCTGTCCCATCATCTGGTACGCATGGGTCCATATCATCTGAATCTACATCCGACAAATAACCATCATTATCTTGATCGGTCAAAACAACTGGTGGTGCAGCATCTCCACAAGACCAGAAATCTATTTCTTCATCTACTGTATAAAATACCTGACAATCATAGTTAGCGGAATTTGTACAGTAGGTCGCTCCACTATCATTGTAAAGGATAGTACTATTAGCAGTAGTGACCAATAAATAAACATATCCACTTGAACGGTATACTTGAACGATCTCCTCAGAGCAATTGTCAAAATTGACCAAATCTGCTAGCCAAGGATAATCTACTAAAAAGGTAGGTGGCTCCGTTTCTCCTTCGCCTGTATCTTGGCAAGCACTGTCATCTGGTACACATGAATTGGTATCATCAGGATCTACATCTGAGAGGGAGCCATCGCCGTCATTATCGACTACTGTCTCAACTGGTGTACTATCATCGCCACAATTCCATTCCGCAATTTCTTCATCTATGGTATAAAAACTACGGCATTCATAACCTGGAGAATTCGTACAATAAGTGGCTCCTCCATCATTAAATAATACTGCCATCGTAGCGGTTTCAATAAATACGTATACATATCCAGCTGAGCGATAGACCTGAATACTTGCCTCCCCACAGTCCTCAAAAGCTATAAAGTTTTCTATCCAAGGATAGTCTGGTAAAAAGTCGGGTGGTGCACCATTCCCTTCTGGTGTTGCTGTATCCATATCCATATCCATATCCATATCACAGGCAGTATTGGTATTGTCTGGGACACAAGGATCAGAGTCATCTGGATCGACATCTGATAAACTTCCATCATTGTCATTATCTACCACTATAATAGTAGAAGCATCTCCACATAACCAAGTATCTATTACCTCTGTTAAATTGTAAGCCGATACACAGTCATAGTTAGACATAGAGGAACAATAGAATTGGCCATCTTGATTATAAAGCGTTCCAAAAGCATCTTGGGTAGATTGTACATATAGATACTGATAAACCCCAGTTTGATAAACGGTGATTTGCTGCGTCGTACAATTATCAAAATCCAATACATTGGCTAACCAAGGATAGTCGCTAATAAAATCTGGCGTACTTGGCTGTCTATTGCAAAGGTCTGCTTGATTGCTAGGGACACAAGGGTCGTTGTCGTCTGGATCTGCATCGGATAGTACATTATCCATATCTGCATCTATTGGTGCTGCTTCGCCACATTCCCATGAGCGAAGGACCTCTCTTAATTGATAAGTGATCGCACATATATCATTAGGGAAACCGCTACACCATATTCTACTATCGTTTAAATATAATACTGGGTTATTATCAGGTATTTCTACTAAAATAAAAACCTGTCCGGAAGGAGAAGAATATTCTGTAACTTTTTCTCCATTACAATTATTGGGATTCACAGAAGATAATAGCCAAGGATAGTCTTCAAACAAAGGCACTTGTATGTTATTGGAACAGGTGTTTTGGACAGCCACTTCCGTTGCACAAGAGGTGGCATTGCCAGAGATGTTTCTTGGACCTGTATCTGCTAGATAATCACAGATACTTTGGACCGAACAGAAAGACAATTGCGGAGAATTGAGCAAGGACAAGTTAGTGACCGTACTAGCATTTATATTATCCAAGCCTTCCAAACTAGTCAATTGTGCATTGTTTTCAACTTGGATAGATCCGTTTAATGTTGTGAGATTGATTAAGTTTTGAATACTAGTTAACTGAGGATTATTAGAAATAAGAAGTGATCCATTTAAAGTGGTAAGAGAATCTATCCCTTCAAAATTTTGAAGATTGGGTTGATTGCTTATTTCAAGATCTCCACCAATTGTTTTCAAGGAACCAAGTCTTTCAAGACTAGTCAATTGAGTGATTCCATTGATTCTTAATGAACCATTAAGGGTATCAATCGGAAAGGATTTACCATGAAAAAATAAACCACTAAGACTTGTATTCTCTCCAATGATTAAATCACCCCCTATGTTTCTTAAATGGGACAAGGAATGTAAATTAGATAACTGAGGATTGTTGGCGATTACAAAATTTCCTCCAACAGAACTCAAAAAACTTAAGCCAGTTAAACGACCAAGATTACTATTATTAGTGATAATTAGATTACCTCCAATACTTACAATATTTTCTAACTTTTCAAGATTAGTAATACTATTACCAGAAGCAATTGTGAGCGTGCCTAGTATCTCATGACAACCTGGATAATTAATAACAAAACTATCTACCTGACTTTGTCTACTCAAAGTTAAATCTTCTGGACAACCAACACATGGGCAGTCGGAATCTTCACAATCTATTAGACCATCTTTATCATTGTCCAAGCCATCAGAGCAAGCTTCTGGGCTGTCCTCAGGGATGGTGGCTACGACATCTACAGAAATTGATTGAACATTACTATGGCAAGCTCCGTTGATATTAAGACGTATAGATTCCCTACGATTTTCTGAAAACGTATGGGTAATAGTAGATGAATTTGAACTAGATGAGTTACCAGGTATAGACCAACTATAGCCATTAATGTAAGCCTCATTAGTGGGGTCTGCAATAAATGTATAAGTTAATCCATCATCTGCAACTTCATAACTAATACTTGTTTGTGAAGAAATGATTTCTATTTCGTAACTAGTACTATCAATGCATCCATTAGGGAAAGTAGCTTTTAGTTTTACTACATAAATCCCCGGCTCATTATATACTTCATTACCTGAAAAAATAGGAGTCGGTACATCTGCACTAAACCCAGAAGTACGACCATTGCCAAAATCCCATTCATGAGAAAGTACACCACCTTCTTCACCAGATGCTAGAAAAAGTATTGGAGTTTGGTCACAATATTTATTTTCGGGATACGGAGTAAGCTGTCGAATAATTTCTAAATTACCACAACGTGCAAAAGCACATTCTTCATCTAATAAATCTATCAATCCATCTCCATCATTGTCTATCCCATCGGAGCAAGCAGTTGGGGTGTTTTCTATATTTGTTATAGGTGTTTCTATTATTTCAATGGTCTGACACTGTGTACTTGTTTGGTCACAATTATTGGAGACTATCAAACAGACTTCATAATTGCCCGCAGGTGGTAGGGCTATTTTATCATCGACAACCCTACTGGGCGTATTAAAGGTCCATTGTTGAGTTATTATTTCTCCAGTAGATGAATTAGTAAACAAGATACTATCGGATGTAATCGCATAACTAAATGCAGCCTCTACATTGACAATGGTTGGGGAGACGATATAGTTTTGAACATATGCACAGTTCTTAGCATCAGTTACTCTTAAACTTTGTGAACCTACGTATTGATCGGAGCTAATAAAAGTAGAATCTGTATTCATACCATCAGTTGTCCAATCATACTGATATGGTGGAGTACCCCCAGTAGGAACTGCAGTAAACCTAGTGATACCACAATCAATACTTGTACTGGAGAAATCTAACATTAAACTATTACAGGAAGGATCAATACCTACAGTTGTCGTAAATGGATGACTACATCCATACCCTAAAATGTCCACTATGGTATATATATAAGTTCCATTAGGTACATTACTTGCCAAAAAGCCATCATCTGTTCTAATAAAGATTATATCTTCTTCTGTTTGAACTTCATAATTAGTTGGATCAACTGGTCCTAAGAACCGAACTCTTATCGTCTCCATTCCTGGATTTATTCCTACAGAAAAACCATAACCATCACAACAACCTGATGCACCGTTGCTAAGGGTACATTCACAATTGGGATCATTACTATCTATTTGTCCATCTCCATCATTATCTACTCCATCAGAACAAGTAGCACTGGTGTTTTCTGGGATAGATTCTCCTATCATAATACTTAGAGAACTAGTCGTTTCACAGAAACTTTTTTTAGTAAGACTTACAATGTAAGTACCATCCGTTGGATAAGTGTAGCTTACTTGTGGTGTTAGTCCAGAAGCAATCGCTCCATCTCCAAAATCCCAATCATAACTAGTGACATTACTTGTATCTGTATCATCGGCAACTAAGTTAATCGTATTTCCATCAAGGGTATACGTAAAAGTAGCTGTAGAATCACCAATCAATAAGTCTGTAGAAGCGGTATCCAAACAACCATTTTCATAAGTTAAAAATACTTGGACAGTATAACTGCCAGGCGAATTATAGGAAGTAAATGCTTGAAAATTTCCAGAGTTTTCTATAGGGCTGCCATCTCCAAAATCCCAAGAGTAATCTGCTGCGCTGCCATCTGTTTCAAATTCAAAAAGGGTGGAAGGACAAGAACTACCAAAGGAGGTAACACTGATGCTTGCAGTATCACAGATTGAAGGGGTGATTGACGCTTCACATCGACAGTTAGCTTCTACCCAGCTTTCTCCATCTGGGCAAACAGGGGCACTAACAGGAATAATGGTTGTCGTATACACATAACTACTCTGAGGAGCATCTTCAATATTGGAAATAGTAATGGTATAGGCTACATCGGTTGCCTCATTAGTCAATATTCCTGAAGGCTCCCATACGATGGAATTATCTGCAAAAAAAGTAATATTCTGTTCGATTATCGTATTGGATATCGTGGAACCAGAACCAGCAGTTACCGTAACAGTGGCATTTGAAAAATCTGCATCAGGAATACCAAAAGACCATCGGTTCGGTACTAAGGTTTGTGGCATAAAACCCGCAGGCGGATAGGCAATAAATTGATTATAGGTGGACGTTGGTGCAAGATCATCTATAACAACCATTGCATTATAGCGCGTAGAAGTAGCAATACCCATTTCTTGTGCTCTAGAATAAAGTACCCATCGCCTATGAGCTACAGCTTCATTGAAATCACCATCATCTCTCATATATACGTCTATAGGATTTTCAATATCCCAATTGGGAGAAGAAAAAGCAATATTGGATTTGGAAGCGGCCTCAATGGCCTCCGCTGAGGTGCAGGCCCAGGTATTACAAGGCGCTCCATTGTTGCCTCCACAATGACTAAAGTTATTTTCTGCCTCATACATGAGTACGGCAGCCATTGCTTCATTATTCTTTACCTCTTCTAGTGTGATAGGATTAAGCCCTCCTACTAAGGCTCTATAGTAATTAATTTTTTGAAGTTGTTTTGCTCGAACAGATTCAGACATGGTTCCAGCAGTACAGTTTGAGGTATTACCTGTCCAATTTAATTCTGCGTCCGTGAATTGAGCAGGGAGATATTGGTTTTGATAATTATCAATGACGGTCTCTCTTGGACATTGGGCTGATAATTGATAGGTAAAACAAACTAAAAAATATAGAATGGATAGACAGCGATACATAAAATAGGTGTTTGGTTGAAAAAATAAAGATATATTTTTCATATGTGTTTAAAAATAGGGAAATGTTCTCAGTTTCGCCAATATATTGTTTTATTAATATAATTTTAATATCATTATGAAGTCAAGAAAGCCAAGAGATGAATTAATCATCCCCTGACTTTAATGGGTTTATAATTATATTTTAATGATAATTAAGAAATGATAATTAAGAAATGATGAATGAGAAATGATGAATATTTGACGCTACTTGATGTTGACGGCCGGATGTGTCAACATCAAGTGATTCATCATTCATCATTCATCATTTCTCATTCAAATGAACCACCAATCGTTTAGTAAGTATCCCCATCTCCTGTTGCACTTGCACCATATATATGCCCGGTAATATCCCCTTTAGATTTAAAGGAATTACTTGTGCGCCACTATTTGCAGCAACAGTTATTTCTTGTATCACTGTCCCTGTTATGGACCTAACTTGAAAAAGCATTGGTTGAGTAGATGCAGTTATTTTAATGGAACTACTTCCACTAGTTGGATTTGGAAATAAAGTGAAATCACTTATTAATTTTTCTTGCTTAGCAATTTTATCAGATAAATTATTAAAAGAGATAGCATGTTGATTTGATATTGAAGATTGTTTATTAGAAGCATCTTTATAGCTAGTAGTAGATATGTTGGCGATTCTATTAGAAGAAGGCGTATCGAAAGAAGAAGATTGACATTCCCATACATGTTCCGCTTCGACTAAAGCATATTCTGCAATACAATCCTGATCAGGGGTGCTTTGGCAAAATAAGGTGCCATCTTGGAAATATAATTCAGTCCAATTTAGTCCTTGAATGACAATATATTTATAGCCTGTATATACACTTGATCGGTATACCGTAATGGTTTCATCTCTACAAGTATCAGGATTGAATAGATCAGCTAGCCAAGGGAAACTACTATAAAAATTAGGGATATTACTACCGCATTCTGTCTGACTTAGTACTTCAACTCCTGCACAATTGGCCTCACATTCATTTTTATAAGTATTTCCATCTGCGCCACATACTGGTAATTCCGTATCTGGACAAATACAAGTCTCACTAGCAGATACACATGTTAATTCAATAGTACCTTGAACGAAGTTACAAGGTGACCAAAAATCCGCCCAGACAAAATCAAAATTGATCGTTTCTCCATCTTCAAAATCAAAAACCATCCCTTCTGGAAAATAAGGATCGTATATAGTGCCATTTGGCAATTCAATAAAAATAAAAGGGGTTCCATCACTGCAATTAATTCTTCTTACATTGCCTGTGAAGTTGCTACAATCGCCTGTTGGTACATAAGGAGGCGTTGGTAGGGTAGTGCTACATTTCCACGTTTCTACCACTTCATCTATCGTATAAAAATCTGTACAAATATAGCCAGGGCCATTCACGCAATACTGTGTTCCTTGTGCATTATATAAGATGGAACTACTAGAAGTGCTTACTAATAAATAAGTGTACGCACCAGATTTATAAACAGTAATAGAATCTCCGTCACAAGCTGTTGGATCAACAAAATTGTTTAACCAAGAATACTCCGAAAAGAAATTGGGTACCTCTACTGTTGATGAACAATTAGCTATGGTATTGTCAGGTACACATGGATCATTATCGTCTGGGTCATCCATTGCAGGAGTTCCATCTTGATCGGCATCTACTATCAAGTCATTACAATTAGTTACTGTATTATCAGGCACACACGGATCATTATCATCAGGATCATTTTCGGCAAGCGTACCATCTTGATCGACATCAATAGGTGTTGGAGTAG
>CAYOBX010000084.1:12409-16270 GCA_964402245.1 uncultured Saprospiraceae bacterium
GGATCATTATCATCAGGATCATTTTCGGCAAGCGTACCATCCATATCCACATCGATAGGAGATGTTGTACCGCACTGCCAAGTATTTAAAGTATCTGAAAGGACATAAAAATCTAGGCAATTTAATCCAGGACCATTTGTGCAATAAAGTGCTCCCTGTGCATTATATAAAATAGAACTAGTGGGTGTTTCGACTAAAACGTAAATAAAATTCCCTGATTGATAGGCCAAAATAGAAACGCCTTCACAATCATTTACATCCACTAAATCAGTTAACCAAGGATAGTCAACAAAGATAGTAGGGCGTTCAACCACTACATTGGTATCACAATTAGCTACTGTATTATCAGGAATACAAGGATCCGTATCATCTGGATCATCTGCGAAAGGTATTCCGTCTTCATCTTGATCTATTATAGTGGTTCCATCGCAGTTCCACGTACGTATCACTTCCTCAATAACATAAAAAGATTGACAATCATAAGTAGGCGAACTAGTACACCATACTTGGCCGAAAGTATTATAAGTAATACTACTATTGGATGTTGTAACCAATAAAAAAATAGAACCACTTGCTGTTGTATATTCCGTAATCTGTTCATCCGTACAGTTGTTAGGATCAACAAGATCATTTAGCCAAGGATAGTCCACAAAAAATTCTGGTAATGTTGGTGTGATACTAGAACAATCAGTAGTAATCTCTTCTGGAGTAGTACAACCTGTCGCATTATCTAAAACTTTTACATTGCCTTCTGCCGCTATAAAACTACAGACGCTACTTACTGCACAAAAAGATAAAGAGGTAGACGATTGTAAACTTATTTTAGAAATTCCATCAGTGCGGATATTATCTATTCCAGACAAGGTTGTTAAGTTAGGATTGCCTGTAACTAGTATTTCTCCATTTATACTTCCTAAAATTATTAAAGCACTTAATGTATTTAACTGGCTATTGTTACTTAGTAAAAGACTGCCTCCTAAACTAGTGATATTGTCTAAACCTTCTAAGGTTAATAAGATAGTTTGATTAGCGATTTCTAAAGAACCACCAATAGAAGAAAGGGCTTCTAAAGATTTTAAATTTGCTAACCAAGTATCTCCATATATCAATAGGTCACCGCCAATACTAGTTAATTGATTATTGCTAGGATTGAAAAGTTGAGTTAGATTAATTTGTTCTCCGATGGCAAAAGTTCCTCCTAAGGTGTTAAGTGCTGAAAAAGCGTGTAGATTTAATATTAAAGGATTTTGATCGATTTCAAAATCACCTCCAATTGATTCTAGTTTATCTAAACCAGATAAATCTTCTAGCACTGGATTTTCAACGATTATCAAATTACCACCAATAGACGTTATTTGATTTAGGGCATCTAAGTTGTCAATATCATCTTCTACAGATTGAATGATTACATCCCCCTGTATATTTGTACAAGTAGGATAGCTAATTGGAAAATTATCAATTTCAATCTGGCTTTCTAAAATTAAATCTATTGGACAATCAGGACATTCACAATCGCTGTCTTCACAATCTAATAAACCATCACCATCATTATCCAATCCGTCAGAACATGCTCTAGGGGTATTTTCTGGAGTATTGTTGGTTTGTGCTAAAATTATTTTCTGAGTAATGGTGGCATCACAATCTCCTGTTGGCATTAAGGTAACGATATATTCTCCCGATTCAGGAAAAGAAAAATCGATCATTCTTCCCGTTGCATTAGCAGAAGTAGTAGGACCTGCAAAAGACCAGTTATATTTTGAGATAAAATCAGTGGTGTCGGCTATAAATTGTCCAACTCCATCCGTAATAGTATAAGAAAAATCTGCCTCTGAACTTTGAATCTCTAACTGAATAAAAGTACTGTCCACACATCCATTTCCATAATCTACAATTAATTTCACTTCTGGATTAATCGCTTCAAAATAGAGGTGACTAGTATTGGATAAGGCGCTCCCTGATGTAGTAGATTCTGCACCTGTGAAGAAGTTTATATCTCCAAAAAACCAAGTATATTTCTCGGCAATTACATTGGTGGATAGGAAAACTGGTTGTCGGGTACAATAATTTAGTTGTCCATCTAAGACATTAATCATTAATACTTCTGAGGCACATTCAGGGGCAACTCCTATTGTTTGACAAATTTGATTAGAAGTACCGCAATCATTTTCTACAATCAAGCAAATTTCATAATTGCCTGCTGGTGGTAAAGACACTCGATTATTTCTTATTGGGTCAGGAGTATTGAAAGTCCATTGTTTGCTATTAACAGGACCTGTCGAAAGATCTGTAAATAAAATACTATCGGCAGTGATTTTAAATAAAAATTGGGCATTTACTTCTTGCCCAGTACTGCCCATTTCGAATTCCTGCACATTGATACATCCACTAGCGTCTGTTATGGTGACTGCTTGTGTACCACTTGCCAGATTAATTGCAGTAGTTTCAGTAGATGCATCACTCCATAAATAAGAATAGGGTGGAGTCCCTCCTGTATGCTGAACACTTGCTACTCCATTATTATTATCACAAATGGACAAGTCAATAATATCTATTATGCTGGTCATTTCAATAGTACGGCAGTTATCTTCCGTCACTGTTAAGTTAAAAGATAGACTACATCCGAAGGCGATATCTGTTACCGATACTGCATAATTACCTGGTGATAAATTGTTAGCTTCTAATCCAACTGGAGCAGGGATAATATCCCATGTTACTTGATAATTTTCCTCCTTTCCGCTACCACCTGAAGGGATAATAGTAATTACTGCATCGCTTTCTCCTGGAGTCGCATGAAGAATGTTGAACTCTGCAGTGAAATCGTCACAACAGCCAAACGAACCACTGGTACAGATACATTCGCATTCTGTATCTTCACAATCAATAAAGCCATCGCCATCATTATCTAAACCATCCGTACAAGCACCAGGGCTATCTTCGGGGCTAGGTGGCGTTCCGACCATAATTGTTTTAATAGTTGGCGTTGCAATACAAGGACCTTCTCCTATTAATGTAACTGTATATTCTCCATTTCTAAGATAGGTATACTCTAAATTTGTCGTCAAACCAGAAGCTAATGCTCCATCTCCTAAATTCCAACTATAGCGTTCAATAGCAGAATAAGGGTTTGGGATAGCTGTGAATGTGACGGTTTTATTAATAACTTGATAGGTAAAGTCTACTTCATTGCTTAGTACTTGAATATTAATCGTCTCTGTTTCAAAACAGTCATCTCCATAATCAGCAGTAACAGAAATAGTATAGTTGCCTGGTTCTAAATATATATGAGTAGCATGTCCATTGATTAAACCATTATCTACCGTTCCATCTCCATAATCCCAAACTAAATTACTATTCAGTAAGTTGGACTGAAACTCTATTGGTGACCTACTGCATAGATTCGGGGATTGAAGGGTAATTTGGAGAGAATCAGTTGGGCAAGATAAGGGGAGAGATGTGGAAAATGCATGTGCCATATACGGCAGTATTACCCATAGCAGTACAAGGATTAGTTTGTGTAAGTCGGTCATTGAGTAATCGGTTTTGGATATTTCTTTGTCACAATGGACTATAATTAGCTAATGGCTAACTGCTTGAGTCGTTAATTCTTAATGAGTAAAGGAATAGAGGTACAAATGAATAAGTGACGACGAAAGAATAAATCCGTCATTTGGGTAAAAGAAGCCGTCCAAATGGTGGAGTTATTTTTTTGTCGTCATTTATTCATTTTGTCATTTTCTAATCTACTCATTAAGAATTTAGCATAGCTAAGTAATATATTCCTAAGTAACGACAAAACAATAACTTGGGCATCTTCTTCTATTCTTTTCCAGTCTAAGAAACTTAAAAAATGAGTCCGTAGCC
>CAYOBX010000085.1:0-16269 GCA_964402245.1 uncultured Saprospiraceae bacterium
ATGTAGAAATTACACAACCCGAAGCATTAGGCGTAGCTATATTTGCTGACGAAACAACAGTGGAGCTAGGGGAGTCTACTACGCTTGAAGCAGATGTTATTTCTGGAGATGATGATGTAAGTTATGAATGGTCCCCTCCTATTTTAGTGGAATGCGTAGACTGTCCAGAGACCGATGTATCGCCTGTATTGCCCACTGATTTTGTAGTCACTATTACAGATGCTATTGGCTGCACCGCAGTAGATTCTGTTTTTTTAATTGTCGATCCTAATCGAGAATTGTATATCCCGAATGCTTTCTCTCCAGGCTTTGATGGCATCAATGATCGCTTTACTTTATTTGGAGGGGCATCTACGGAGGAGATTAGATCGCTTAGGATTTATGATCGTTGGGGGACGCTAGTATTTGAAGGTACTAACTTTCCATTGGGAGATGTTAGTTTTGGTTGGGATGGCGTGTTTAATGGAGAAATAATGCCAGTTGGCGTATATGCCTTTTATGCAGTGGTCGCTTATATAGATGGTGAGGAATTGCAGTTTGAGGGAGATGTGACGATTGTTAGGTAAGGTGTTTTTTAGAGGTAGCAATTTGATAAGGTATTTTTGTAAAAATACCTTATCAAATTGCTACCTCTAAAAACTATTTACTATTGCTTTATAAATTGTCCCCCCTTTCGTATCTCTCCATTTTCAATAGAAAAGAAATAAATCCCATTTGGCAAATCCTCTACCTCCAAAGTAAAAGATATTTCATCCACAGCTTCCCAAGTAGTCGTTTTTACCAATTGTCCGTTCGGGGTGTAAACTTCCACGTTTATTTCTTCTGTTTCAGGAATCATTAAAAAAGTAAGCAAGCCTGCTGTTGGATTGGGAAAAAAATTGACTGTGCTTTTTTCAATAAGAAAAATAGTCTCTTCTAATGAATAGGCCACTACACCACTTTTACTCACCATCTTCAATCGATAAATATTCCTTCCTGCTTGTGGTTGCTCATCTGTATAACTATAAGGAGTGGCAATATGATGAATATTTTTGGAAGGCGTTGTGTTGATTGTTTCAAAATCAGAAGTACTAGTAGTCTTTCGCTGAACCTCGATATAATCCAAATCAAATTCACTACTAGTAGACCAATTACAAAGAACATCCCCATCAATTAACAATGCTTCAAAACTAGTAAGTGTGACAAAATTTAAACTACAATCTGGATAAATTCTTACCCTATCAGTTCCCACTAAACCAGCCGCATCACTCACCTGTAAGTGTATATCATACGAGTAATTTTCTCCATCACACCCTGCTGGAACGATTAAAGTACTGGTCGTTTTATTGGTATCAATAGGTTCTGGGTGCGTATGTGAGTTGTGAACAAGAGATGTTTCCCAAGCATAGGAGAGTTCGCTGTCCGTATGTTCTTTGTCTGTTACGGTGGCATCTAAAAAGTATTCAGTAGTACTAGTAAGTGGATAGACATCCCCATCTTGAATACTGGTAATCTGGACAGTAGGTGGGGTATTATTGGTAGATATAATTATTTCTTTTTTAGTACTAGCACCATTGATGTCTGTTACTATTAGTTGGACTGAAAAACTTTTAGGATCGGTATTCGTCGATTCAAAAATATGATTGGGGTTAGCATCGGTACTAGTAGTCCCATCTCCAAAATCCCATAAGAAAGCAATAGAATCCTGTTGCGGATCAAAAGAGGTAGAGCCAGTAAATTGCACATTTAAAGGACTAGGTCCAAAATGCTGATCCGCACTAGCGATAGCGATAGGAGGAACATTTTCATTATAGGTAATCTTTTTTATTAAGCGATGTTTATAATCAATAAAGTAAATATTTCCATCCGCAGGATTAACACTAGCATGAGGAATAAAAATAGTATCCTGAAAAAAATCTTCAATGCTAATAATTTGTTCATTTAAATCTACTTCCATCATTTTAATCCAGCCTTTTACATGGTCGGCATGAAAATATTTCCCTTGATATTTTTCTGGATAAGTTTTTCCGTCATAAAAACCTATCGCAATACTGGAGTTAGCTGTGATAGGCGTACTATTGTCCGTGATGGGAGAATCTTCATCCGTTGTTTTTAATCGAATCACTTCTCCATCTTCTCCAAAAGCAGGGGTAAAGAATCCATCGCCTACCGTCACATGCGCTATAGCTAAGTCAGGTGGATGATGGATAAAGGATAGGGAATCAGGTATGTTTTTTTGAGCATCACATGGATTTGAAAATATATTGGGTCCTTGTGAAATTTGTTGTATCAATTCTTGAAAATAAAAATATTCTTGCTCACATCCATTTTCATTAAACATTGGATTGACCACATCTTTGTTAAGCGTTGGTTGATCTCGATATTCAAAAATAGGATGCATTCCTTCGTATAAAGGCCAACCAAAATTTTCTCCTGGTAAAGTGGCAATATTTAATTCTTCCCATCTTCCTTCGCCCACATCTCCTATATACAAACTGCCTGGTAGGCCGTCTGCTGGATTAGTAGAACCTGTGCCTTTACGTAGAGCCACTCTAAAAGGATTTCTAAGCCCAAGCGACCAAACTAAGGATCGGGGAGCACTTGGATGGGTAGCATCATAAAAAGGATTGGAAGGAATACCTGCTCCAGTGATCGGATCAATGCGCAATACTTTTCCATTTAGATTGTCGACTAATTGGGAGCGAAAAGACCCCACCTCTTCTACTGGTCGAATGATCCCATGAGCCAATCCTTGTACGGCTTTCTCTTCAAAATAAGGAGGGCCATTACCTGCGTATGGAGCTTTCCAAGTAGAAGCATCTCCTGTCGCTATTAATAAAGTACCATCTGTACCAAAGACTAAATCTCCTCCAACATGAGATTCATGTAAAACGGGAATACCTGTTTGTATAGTTTCTCCAATTAAAATATGTCTAGTGGATGGATCGGCTGTTAGATAGTCATTGGTATCAGCTTGAAAACGAGCTACCCTTGCGATAGTTGCCCGCCATAATAAACTAGCAGAGGGATCAAAGTCAGGTTTCCCCTCATTGACCACATGGTGAAAATCAGCTACGTAAAAAGCATAACAATAGCCATTGGATTGAAAATCAGGATCGAGTACAAAACCCATCAAACCCATGTCTCCATGATTCGCCACTTCATTTCGTATATCTAGAAAAGGAGTGTCTAATTTTACACCGTCTTTAACAACCCATATGATGCCAGATTTTTCTAACACATACATGGTACCGTCTTCTTGAAAAACCAGACCTGTCGGCTGCACCCATTTTTCACCAACTGTCTGGACGTTAAATCCATCAGGTAGTTGAGCTTGACTGAAAATTTTAGTTGTAAAAAAAAGAAATAGGAAGAAAGTGAAAAAGTGAGATTTCATGGAAGATGTATTGTGTTAGGATTGCTGGCGTAAAGGCTAAGATTCTTTGTCTTGAGACTCAGCAACAAGTACGTTTAATATTTTGCTTTAGAGCTAGCAATTTTGTTAGGCTTTTTTTCAAAAAAGCCTAACAAAATTGCTAGCTCTAAAAGATCATTCAAAGCTACTGCTTGCCGATTACCAGAGGCTATCATAAATCCATTTTACTTATCCAACAAATTTATACCCAATACCTCGAATAGACAAAAAATATTTTGGAGACTTTGGAGCATCTTCAAAATATTTTCTAAAAGAAAGAATAAAATTATCAATGGTTCTAGTAGAAGGATATACATCATATCCCCAAACAGATTGTAAAATTTGTTGCCTAGACACGACCTCTCCTTTTCTATCAATTAATAATTTAAGCAGCATCGCCTCTTTCTTGGTAAGGTTAAAATCTCCATTTTTTCCTTTTGCCTCAAAAGTGATAAAGTTGACTATATTCTCTCCGAAAGTATAAATTTCAGGGGTATTCTCCGGTGCTTTACTACTTCGTCTTAATAAATTTTGAACCCGCAAAAGCATCTCTTCTAGATTAAATGGTTTTGTCAGATAATCGTCTGCGCCTTTTTTCAATCCAGTGATACGATCCATCGCTGCATCTTTAGCAGTCAGCATCATGATCGGAATACTCATATTCGTTAGCCTTATTTGCTCACATACTTGAAATCCATCAACCTCTGGCAACATTACATCTAATAGAATCAGATCAAAATGCTGTTCTTGAAAATGCTTTAAGGCCATTTTACCAGTATCCGCAGTAATGACCTCATAATTTTCTAACTCTAAGTTCAACTTTACCACTTCCCTTATATTTTCTTCGTCTTCGACTAATAAAATTCTCATGGTTTGATTGTTTAACGGAGTTAGTTAAATTTTTTATCAAAATAACAACTTATCCCTGTTCCTTCGGTAAGCTTATTGTAAAAATAGACCCTTGTGGTGTATTATCGCTCACTGTTATGCTCCCTTGATGCGCTTTAATAATCTGATCTACAATGTATAAACCCAAACCAGTCCCTTTTGTTTGTCGGGTATCTTCGTTTCCTACCCTATAGAAACGATCAAATACCTTGTTTTTTTCTTTATCGGAAATACCGATGCCATTATCTGCGAATTGGATAGATATTTTTTGATCAATTTCCCTAAGGCTTGTGATAATCTTAGGTTGGGCCTGATGACTATATTTTACGGCATTTTCTAATAAATTAACCGCAATAGAAGTAATGCCAGTAAGATCACCAGCCATTTGAATATCTTCTTTTGATTGCCTAAACTCAAAATTGGCAGTTGGATGACGATGTTGTAGGCTGGCAATAGCCTCTGAGAGTAATTGAGATAAAGAAATAATTTCTATATGTGGCTGGTAGGCAGTTTCGACTTTGGCAGCCAATAATAGATCATTTACAAGCGTGTTTAGGCGATTAGTGTCTTGTAAGGCATTCTGGCTTAGTTTTTTTATCTGTTCTTCATTTAGTTGTCTTTTTTTAAGGGTCTCTAAGACTAATTGGATAGATGCAATAGGTGATTTTAGTTCGTGAGTGATGGATAGCAAAAAATTTCGACTCAATTGGGCGGTATTGACCTGCTGATTGTATCTTTTATTAATAAGCCAAATACCAATCACTAGAATAATAGCAAATGCTAAGGCTTCTCCTAAAATCATCCACTCATTTCTCTGATAGTCATTTAATAATTTCTGATAGAAAGGCGTTGCTAGAAAATCCTCATCCGTTTGAATCTCGTCATTAGCGATCATAACGAGTTTTTGCAATTCTATCTTAGATATAAAAGCATCTCTGTTTTTGGTAAATAGCAAAAACGACCACCAGCCTAATGCGAGTAGCATATAGACGATGACAAGATTGGAAAATAACCTAAGGTGCACATTATTCTGCATGAATATCTGTTTTGGAACGGGAAATAAATAAACGCTATGGAATGAGGTAGAAATAAATGCAGCTTCTTGAGGCAGTTATTTTTTCCCGTTCCTTTACTACAAAAATACAACAGACTTGTTATTTGGATATATGTCTAATGATTTTATATGTCGTTAAAACAAGAAAAAGGCTTTAATATTGATCTTTCCCTAGTATCTTCTCGTATAAATATAAAGTGTTGTCGTAGATACTTAGTTCTACTTTTTAGAACAGAGAAACGAGAGCAGAGAATAGAGATAAATCCAACTAAAATGACAAAATTTCGTTATTTGGAAACGCATTTATCTCTACTCTCGCTTCTCTACTCTCTGTTCTGCTAATACTAGGACAAAGAATGATAGCTTGATGGCTATCGTTATAAGTTTCGACAATCATAAAATTTGTCAGAAAACCCAAATTAATAATAACTATTATGTTTAAAAACATAACCTTTTGTCTTTTAATGTTTTGCTCATGCCTTTCTTTTGCACAAGATACTACAGGATTGATAGTAAATGTACCCTGTCCCGCATCTACTTCTATTGCTATTGGAGAAAGAGTTTGTCTAGATTTTCAAGTAAGTAATTTTAATAATATATTAGGTCTTCAATTCCAAACAGAATGGGACTCGACTGTATTCGATTTTGAATCTGTCTCCGTTGAAGAAGCAATCACCGAAGCTATTGATTTTAACAATTCTTTTGTCGCTTCTACACAGCCTGGAATGATTAGATTAGGAGGTTGGTTTTCTAATGATTTTATTAATGGATCTACCTTACCTAATGAAACTACCCTCTTTACAGCTTGTTTTGTTGCAAAAGCTGCTGGTGATGCGAATTTTATACTGGGAGGAATGGATATGGAAGCATCCTTTCCAAGTGAAGTTACTAATAACGAACTCGATAATTTAAATTTATCTACAAATTATTGTTCTGAACTAATGGTTACAGGTAATCCAATTGATCCAGTCGATCCAGTCGATCCAGTTGACCCAGTTGACCCAGTCGATACAGTCGATACAATTGGCATCGAGGAGCAAGATTTAATAATTGTCAATATAGCGGATGCTTCTGTTAATGTTGGGGAAGAATTTTGCTTAGATGTAAGAGTAGAAGGTTTTACTGAATTAGTAGCGGCCCAATTTCTAATAAGATGGGATACAAGTTTCTTTTCTTTTATTGAGCAGACTAATTTTGCTTTTTCTAATCCTGCTGGTAGTTTTTCTAATACAACTGAAGAACTTCGACTATTATGGCTGACAGATGATTTTGTGAATGGAGCTACAATAGAAGATGGAGAAACGCTTTTTTCTATCTGCTTTACTGCATTAAGAGAAGGAAGCAGTTCTTTATTTATTGATGAAGAAAATCCTGATGTTCCTGTAGAAATAACAAGCTTAGAAGGTAATATTGTAGATGCCTTATTTCAAATAGGAACAGTAGATATAATTGGGCAAGAATGCTCTTTTCAATTAGATTTAACTTCTAATGATGTTAGCTGCTTTGATGATGAAGATGGATTTATCGGTACCATTACAGATGGGCCAACTACCAACTTTACTTATATGTGGAGCACAGGAGAAAATACAGCAGAAATAGATGGACTAGCTGCTGGTAATTATTCCGTAACAGTAACCGATGGAGAAGGGTGTATGATTACTAGAGAAGTGAGTATTTTGGAACCAAGTGAATTAATTATAGCAGTAGCGGAAGAAAGTACTTCTCCTTGTTTTAGCAATATCATAGTGAATGCAGGTGGAGGCACGGGACCTTATCAATTTAGTTTGGATAATGCAGATCCGCAGTCGGAAGGAGTATTTACTGACTTGGTGGAAGGTACTTATACGGTGGTTGTAATAGATGCCAGTGGATGTCCTCAAGCGGAGAGTATCACCATTGCCGAAAAACAAGAAGTCGGGGCTACTTGTGATGATGCGGATGAAAATACAAGAAATGATGTGATTACAGAGGATTGTGAATGCCGTGGTAAAACAGAAGATGAGTTAGATTGTACAACAATAGAATCGGAGATAAGCAGATCTATATGTGAAGGGGATTCCTTCGAAGGATTTACAGAAAGTGGCACTTTCATGGATACTTTTCAGGCAGCCAATGGTTGTGACTCTGTTCGTATTTTGACATTAATGTTAGTAGATCGGATTGTAACAGAAGTGGATGCTACGATATGTGAAGGCGATACGCTTAATGGATTTACTGAACGAGGTAGCTATATAGATGTATTTCCTTCTGTCGATGGCTGTGATTCTTTGAGAATATTAAATTTATTTGTTTTTTCTGATAATGATCCGAATTGCTTACCGACTTCAATAATAGACATAGATGCAGACAATGCCATTCAAGTTGCTCCTAATCCTGTAGTAAATGAATTAACGATTGATATAAGGAATTTGAGTTATCTACCTGCGACCGTTACCATATATAGTATTCATGGAAATTTGGTAGATCGGTATCCGATCAGTTCTTCACTACAAACGATTCCTATGGGGGATAAGGATAGCGGCATGTATGTATTGATTTTAGAAACACCAAATGCACAGTTCGTTAAGCGGATCGTTAAAAAATAGAAAAGTTGAGTAGCTATTGAACGCAGAGGTGGGGAGATGTGGAGTAAAATTAAAAACCTAGACGTTGACACATGTCTAGGTTTTTAATGAATACTTACTTGTGATGCTATTACATAATCTTTTACAAATTTCACTTCATAATTATCAAATAATTCTATAAGCCTTAATTCAACTTCTGTAAAATTCTCATTTACAATTAATTCTTCAACCTGACCAAAATTTGTATGATACTCTAGATAATTTGATTTTTGATCATTAATTGAAAAACCAGTAATTAAAATTATTCCTATTATGTATAGCATTGCTTTTTTTATGCTGGTGTCGAACTTATGTATATGTGCACAGCTAATATATTCTCTGTGTCCCTGTGCCTCCGTGTTCAATATTAAATTCCGTTAGGAATTCTTTCTCTACCCTCTCTTAAATAGTATCTTTCTTTTTAGGTAAAAGTATAGGTCGAGTAGCTTTTTTACTAACAAATAATTGAGAAGGAATCCCTTCTTCAATTCGTTGTTTTAAGGCCAATTGATTTTGCGCACGATAGGTATGGGCAGCCATTGCTTTTTGTAAAACATATTTAGAATAGGTAGGCAATTCTTGCGTCTTATGAGCCATTCTTTTTACAGGGGATAGATTCACAACGGTTGCTACCATAAAAACCAAACCCACTACGGCCGCTACCATAGAGAATAATCTATATATAGATCGAGTAGAGGAGGGGCGCTTTCTATTATCTAAACGTTTCCTTAAACGCTCCCATGATTGTGGGGAGGGCATTTCTTCTGCCTGATATTGTTGCTTGCGAAAAGCTTGAAATAATTTATCTTGTCGATTCATAATTGATCGTTTTTAACAATTCCTGCATCTTTCGTTTGGCTAGAATTAATTGAGATTTAGAAGTATTAATACTTATTCCTAACTCTTCTGCAATTTCTCTGTGCTTATAGCCTTCTATTACGTATAGATTAAATACTGTCCGATATCCAGGAGGCAACTGATCCAATAATTTTAAAATATCTTGTGCCTCCAATTGCGCTTCAATATGTTGATGCGTGGGAGCGTCGGTAGGATGTACTTCTATAGAAACACTTAATGGATGTTTTTTGCGCAAAAACATCAAACATTCATTGACGACTATCCGTCGTATCCATCCTTCAAAACTGCCATTGCCATTAAAAGTGTGTATTTTATCTATTGCTTTAAACAAACCTTCTATTAATAAATCCTCTGCATCTTCCTTACCTTTGATATATCGCTTACAGACCCCAAACATTTTTGGTGCAAAGCGATCGTATAAAGCCTTTTGAGCTTTAGGATCGTCTTTCTTACAACCTTGTATGATGGCTTGTTCCGTCAAGAGCAAAGGTTTAAATGATCTGTTAATAGTTGAAAATGCAATAGGGAAGCATTTTTATAAATGAGCTTTGAAACCCTACAACTTGTAGAATAGAGATAGATTTCGTTTACAAACAATGAATGATCGTAGTTTTTAAACGGATGGTGTCTCTATTCTCGCTTCTCTGCTCTCTATTCTAAAAAGTGTATGGTTTTAAATAAATGAGCTACCCTATATCTTGAAAGATGCTCCTCAGTTGGTTTTTGGTGTTTTCTCTATAAAAATACTTTCTTTTATTCTTCTATTTACAGTATAGAGCTACTTATCTTTGTGCTTACTGTTGGCTATAGTAGAGATAGGGAACTTGAATAAGTCTATTTGTGTTCTACTATAGTCTTTGTAAAGACTCGGCAACAAGTATGTTTAATATTACTTTTAAGAGGGCACAAATTCATTTTGTTTTTTCATAAAAAAACAAAATGAATTTGCGCCCTCTTAAAAGTATACCGAAGCTATATATAACTCATTGAGAAAACGAAATCCGATGGTTGAAGTTTGTAACTTCAACCAAATATTTTAAAAGCTTGCAACTTTTATCAGTTGATTACATATTATAAAAACGACTTTTATTGACCCTAGGAACTTCATTATGCTTTTAATGAAAAGTAAGATATAAGTCTAACAAATGTTGAATTTAAATAAATGAAAATTATTAACAACCAATATCAGTTAAGTAGTGGTGTAGATCCACTAGCTTTATGTGAAAAGTATGGTACACCACTATATGTATACGATGCCCATATTATCGAGCGACAATATAAAAGGCTAAGTAGTGCTTTCGACGTACCACATTTGAGCTTAAATTTTGCTTGCAAAGCATTAACGAATATATCGGTTATAAAATTCTTAAAACAGTTAGGAGCTGGAATAGACTGTGTGTCTATTCAAGAAGTAAAAATTGCAATTGCTGCAGGGTATCAACCCAAAGAAATATTATTTACACCAAGCGGTGTTTCTGTTCAGGAAATACAAGAAGCGATAGAAATAGGCGTGCATATTAATGCAGATAATATTCCACTATTGGAACAATTAGGGAGTATGAATATTGATGCACCACTTTGTATTAGAATCAATCCGCATGTTATGGCGGGAGGCAATGAAAAAATTTCTGTAGGGCATATTGAATCTAAGTTTGGGATTTCTCATACTCAAAGCCCTCAGATATTAGAAGTTGTTAAGCGAACAGGACTGAAAATAGAAGGATTACATATTCATACAGGATCTGATATTTATAATATAGAAGCATTCTTAGAAGCGACGGAGGTATTGATGAATTTGGCAATGAAATTTCCAGATTTGACGTATCTTAATTTTGGTTCTGGTTTTAAAGTACCTTATCAAGTAGGAGATAAAGAAACAGATATTGAAGCATTTGGCGCAAGATTTTCTGAACGATTTAATCAATTTTGTAAAACTTACGGACGAACACTAAGCTTGCATTTTGAACCAGGTAAATTTTTAGTGAGTGAGGCAGGTTATTTTTTAGTTCCCGTGAATGTAGTAAAGACGGCACCTACTAAAGTCTTCTTAGGGGTTAACTCTGGTCAGAATCATATCATTCGTCCTATGTTTTATGATGCCTATCATAAGATAACAAATATATCTAATCCGAATGGGAAAGATCAAGAGTATTCTGTAGTAGGATATATCTGCGAAACAGATACTTTAGGGGCAGACCGAATGATTAGCGCTGCAAAGGCAGGGGATATTCTAGCTATACATAATGCAGGTGCTTATTGTTATTCTATGTCGAATAATTATAATTCTCGTTTTAGACCTGCAGAGGTAATGGTGTATAATGGGAAAGATTATTTGGTAAGAAAGAGAGAGACGATGGATGATTTGTTAAGAACACAGACACAAGTAGATCTATTCGAAAAAGAATTAGCGTGAGGAATTTGAAAGCGGAAAAAATAGCACAATTAACAGGACATGATGCTTCTATTTTTAAAGTAACTGGATTTAAAGAGCCGAATCTTTTTTTATCAGGTGCAGGAGATGGTTGGGTCGTGGTCTGGGATTTAAATGCGCCGGATATGGGGCGTTTAGTATCCAAAGTCGATAAACAAATTTTTTCTTTACTATATCTGCATGGTCATGAAATGGTTCTTGCAGGTAATATGGAAGGCGGCTTACATTGGATTGATTTAAATGAGCCAGACAATACGAGGAATATTGCCCATCACAAGAATGGCGTTTTTGCAATAGAGCGAGTGGGCGAATCCGTATTCACTGCAGGGGGTAATGGATTATTAACCCGTTGGGATATTAAAACTACTAGCTCAATAGAAAGTATTCACTTGAGTAATAAAAGTCTTCGGAGTATGGCGTATTCGGTTACAAGAAATGAGCTAGCGGTTGGCGCAAGTGATCAGAATATTTATCTTTTAGATGCGACTACTTTGAGCTTAAAAAATACCATCGAAGCAGCACATGATAATTCCGTTTTTACCCTCCAATATAGTCGGGATAATAAATACTTAGTAAGTGGTGGTAGAGATGCTCATTTACGAGTCAGAAGTATAGAAAGCGGATTTAAAGAACTCAATAAACAACCTGCCCATTGGTATACTATCAATCATTTAGTATATCATCCAGACGGTTCCCTATTTGCAACAGCTAGTCGTGATAAGACGATCAAGCTATGGGATGCAACTACTTTCCAATTATTAAAAGTACTAGATACCGCTCGATATGGTGGACATTTAAATTCTGTCAATCATTTATATTGGTCTTCTTATAATAACTGCCTGATTTCCTGTAGTGATGATCGTTCCATTATTTTATGGTCTATTGACTAGATTTATTTTGCAAGATTTAGAACTGCCAGTTTTTAGAAAACTGGCAGTTCTGTCCATAAGTAATATTTTTTTCTTCCCTCAATTTTTAACTCCAACCAAGCTCCGTCACACTTCACTAAAAAAAAATCCATTTTCACTGATAAATAAAGTTGAAAAATTTTGATATGTTTATTTAGATTTTTATATTTGTGACAGAACAACAAGCTTATCCAAAATTTTTGTAATTAGAAAACCGATAATCCATGAACGGCCACTATTGTATTTCCCCCAACTTACAAGTTTTATCCCTTACCTCACTTTTAGATGAATGGGACAACAGAAACTTGCTAAGAGATTTGCAGCAACGTATTAATGATGGAATTAATCAATTTGTAATTGATTTAGCAGAAGTGAAAATCATTAACAGTGTTGGAATTAATTTCTTACTTTCCTTATTATCACGGGTTCAAAAAGCAAATGGTCAGTTATTTTTAATGAATGTATCTGATTATGTGTATCGCTTATTAGATGTAACGAAATTAACATCTGTATTTGAGATGATGACTTCTGCTGATGATGCTGTGTTAGAATTGGAAGAAGAGACCATGTTTGTTTAGAAAATGGTCTGAGTTATCCTAAGTATTAAGAAAAAGAAAAGGGTGTAAAGAGTAGAGCTATTTTATTATAATAATAGCTCTACTTTCTACACCCTTTTTCTGTTAGTAATTAGGTATAAATAAATGAAGATTTTTGAGGCATTTATTTTTTCATCTTTCAAGGCATGAATGAGTGACCTCGCAGAATCAATGTCCACTGGACATTGAAGTGAATGGGCAGCCAACCAGTCAAGAACTTGCATTTATTTTTGCATCATTCCTAAGAGAAGAAAAATGTAAATAAAAACCCAAACCAGTAATAATAACAGCATAAACAGTTGAGAATTGAAAAATTTTATCTAGTGCTATAAATTCACTAAAATACCCAACTATATTGGCGCTTAGTCCTGTACCTAATTGCAAGGCTGCAACTAGCAGCCCGGAAATCAAGCCAGCCAAATGAGGGAATTCATCCGTAGCTAGGCTAATGGTATTCGGAAAAAAGAAAGACAATCCTAAGCCACCTAAAATCAATGCAGATAAATTGGCTATTTCTCCTTGCAAGAAAGGCATCCCAAAAAATACAACAGCCACTAAAACAGGAGCTATCAAGTACAACATTTTAGTGTTCATCCGAATACTCAAAAAAGTAAAAATTAATCGCCCCATAGCAATGGCTGCCCAAAAAAACGCTAAGCCCAAGGCGGCTGTTTCAATGGACAATTTTGCTTGCTTTTCCAAATAAATACTACCCCAGTTTCCAAAAGTAGCTTCACAGGCACCATATAAAAAAATGGCTAGAGCAAATAGCCATACTCGAAAGGGGATTTTTCCTGTGCTTGAATTTTCTGCGGAGGCTTCTGGCCTTGGTATTTTTAATGCTAAGGACAGGGTAAATAATAGGATTAACAATAACAAGGAAGCAATAAACAACCCTGCGCCCCACCAAATTCCTAGGTTTCTAAAAAAACTCAACAGCAAAGAAGCAGCAGTAGTCCCTAAGCCTAAAAAAATATGCATCCCCGTAACAGAAGAAGCTTCTTTTCCAGGAAATAAATGATACGCTAAAGGATTAAGAGCCGTGATGGTAAAACCAAACCCAGTTCCTAAACAGGCAGTTCCTAAAAAAAGTAGGTAGAGGGAGAAAGAACCTGTTCCAATGCCGAAAGCACTTGCTGCAAAAAGTAGCATGGCACCTATATTTGCCAATAGGCCCCATAATAAAATCTTTTTCATCCCTCTTTTCTCCGCTAGTTTAGGGGCGAGCAAAGAGGCAGCAATCGCTAATATAATTTGAGGCGTAAATAACAGCCCAAATTCACTTCCACTTAAATTATGATATGCTTCACTTGTAAATATATTCCCTGCAGCAGGGTATAAGACTAAAGCTAAACCTTGCAAAAAGGCACTACTATAAATGCTTATTATTGATTGAATTTGCTTGCTCATTAGTTTCATTTTTGATAGCCTGTTTGTTTTTGCCTAGACTCTAATTCTATAACTCTTCCAATTCACCTTCTATAAATACTTTTAATAGGCCACTGATAGACCAAGCTTGTTGAACGGTACCTCGTCCTTCATTGGGGTTTTTGCCATCAAAAATTTCTGAAATACCATGAATACAATCCTCTTCATAAAAATGGCTTTTTAGTACCTCCATTGATTGCAACACTTCTTTTCTAGATTTTAAAGAAAATTTATTCACTTTAAGGAGGGCGGAATAATAATCTCCTAGTAAAAAAGGCCAGATCGTCCCTTGATGGTATGCGGTATCTCTATCCCATTGATTTCCTTTATAAATAGGTTTGAAATCCGGATGTTCTTCATTTAAGGTTTTTAGTCCATACGGAGTGTAAAGCTGATCTTTTATCGTATTGAAAACTTTCTTTTCCAAAGTGGTAGAGAGTAGAGAAAAAGGGAGACTAATCGCATAAATTTGGTTTGGCCGAATAGAGGAATCAACGGAAACATCTGGGACCACCACATCATTTAAATAATGACCTTCATTATAAAAATGCTTCTCGAAATGCTTAGGCAACTTGGTAATAATCGCTTCACAAGTAGTGCGTAAAATTTTATTGTTTTTAATGCCAAACTCATTTGAAAAAAATTGATAAATTTTCAAAGCATTATACCATAAAGCCTGAATTTCTACAGGACAACCATGACGAGGAGTCACTACAAAATCGCCCACCTTTGCATCCATCCAAGTTAGTTGAACTTTATCTTCTCCTGCAAATAAAAATCCTTCTTTCGTTATTCCTATTTTATAGCGTGTCCCTTCAAAATGCGCCTGAATGATGTCGCTTAAATGCGGAAACACCTTCTTTAAAAATGTTTCATCTTGAAATTTCTGATAATGTTCATACAAGGCTATAAATAACCATAAAGTAGCATCTACTGTATTGTATTCTGCTTCCTCTCCTTCGTAATCAGGAAAACGATTGGGTAACATTCCTTGATCTAAATAACTGATAAAAGTTTGCAGAATAGAACGACTCACTTCTTTATTTCCAATAGCTATAGATAGCCCTCTAATCGCAATCATGGTATCTCTACCCCAATCTGTAAACCAATGATACCCCGCCAAGATGGTATAACTTTCGGTAGATTTTCTTTTGACAATAAATTGATTGCCAGCAATTACTAGGTCTTTATAAAAAGTGTTTTTCGTGTTTTCAGGCTGTATTTTTTTCAAATAAGCAAGTGCTTCTTTTTTCTTTTGGGCGGGTTCAATCATCATGCGATCTTCATCAAGGCTAAAGACCAGCCAAGACTTTTCCCCAGCAGATAGTTGCATACTTACCCGCCCCAATACATAATTATCTTCCTGAAAATCCAATCCTCTATATCTCTCCTTTTCATATTCTAATCCTTTTATCCAAAATCTCGATTCCTCAAACGTGCCATTATAACTTTTAAAGTACAAAGGGGTAGCTCCGTAATGCGCATATATCGTTAGGGATTCTCCTCTTTTTTCATAGTAAAAATCATTTTCTGCTTTTTCATGTGCAAGGCCATGATAATCCCGATAAGTGAAAAAAGGAGTGACCTTTAAAGCAAAAGAGCTATTGCCAATATTTTCGTATTCTACAATACAAGTATTCGAATCTTGTATCATAAATATTGTTTTTGACAAAATATGCCCATCTACCTCATAAACGAATTTGGGAAAAGGAGACCGTGAAAATTCTTTAAGGTATTGTGTTCCTGAAGGACTAACATGATTGGCATATTGGTTAGCAGATAACTCTATACAAGTGTCTCTTTTAACATAGATACTTTCTTCTGTTTTGGCAACCATTACCTGTCTTTGCGTAGGAGGTTGTAAAGAGGCTACCAATAATCCGTGGTAACGACGAGTATTTGCCCCACTTAAAGAACCTGATGCATATCCCCCAATTCCATTAGTTATCAGCCATTCTTTGTTTTGTAATTCATTGAAGGCTGGTTTATTAAATTTTAGCATAATAATTATTTTTAAGGATTTCAATGGGTGAATTTCACACTGGCCTAAAAGATTTTAAAGGGTTTTCTTATAAAAAAGTATTCGCTAAAAATTAGGCTAAAAACGTT
>CAYOBX010000086.1:0-16214 GCA_964402245.1 uncultured Saprospiraceae bacterium
TTTTAAGAAAAATTTAGTATTTCCAATAATTAGGTAAGGCAATGAAATTTAAAGGCTATTCGTTATTTAGGAGGATATAAGTTTCATTGTTATACTCGAAACAGGATAAATTACGGAAAATGAAACTTCTCAAATCTTGAAGATTTTATAAATTCGATCCTGACAGATTTACAAAATATTGAAAATTTGGGAAGTCTAATTCAAAAATAAATTCGGTATTTTATCCCGTCCGTAGTATAATTGGCTACCCGTCTAACGTTGTAAA
The DNA here is from genome assembly GCA_964402245.1 of uncultured Saprospiraceae bacterium. Taxonomy (GTDB): domain Bacteria; phylum Bacteroidota; class Bacteroidia; order Chitinophagales; family Saprospiraceae; genus JAFMDF01. The sequence goes on from CAYOBX010000086.1 coordinate 266, forward strand.
TGCTTAAAAATCAGACTATTACAAAGCGGTTGATTTTCAAGGATATAGAGCAATAAATCTCTGCATCTCTGCGTCTCTGCGTTCAATTATAGACGAGTAGCCGTATATTTAGATATTATTTACCATATGCGAATATTCGGTTTTTTTATTCTTTTCATCACCAGTACTGTAGGACAGATACTATTGGCCCAAGAAGCCAGTTTTTCTTTCCCAAAAGCAGAAGAAGAGCTAGCTATATTAGCCAATAAAGTAGTGAATGATTCTTTATTAGAAGATCGCTTAGCTGCTTATGAGCAATTTGAAACTAGCTTATTATCCACCCTAGAGCAACCTGCTTCCTTTGAATTTCCCTTTGAAGCGGTTCAATCTGTTTCTATCCAACAAGCACCCGATAATACTTTTAGAATATTTAGTTGGCAACTTTTTGTTGATAATGATACTTATAAATATGGTGGACTGATTCAAAAAAATGACGAAGAAGGATCGATTTATCCATTAGTAGATGATTCTGAAAATATTGAATCTTATGATTTAGAATATGAGACCCTTGGACCTGAAGAATGGTATGGTGCTTTATATTATAATATTTTTGCTTTTGATAGTTTAGCAACTAAATACTTATTATTTGGCTATGATGGGTTTGAATTTTTTCGTAAACGTAAAGTGGCTGAGATTCTATCTTTCGATGAGGCTGGTGTTCCTGTGTTTGGTGCCCCTTTATTTTCCAAGGAAGTTGAAGGCTATCCATCGAGTTCAAAAAACCGACTTTATTTGGAGTATGATGCATCTATAGCAGCACGTCTCAATTATGATGAAAGATTAAATATCATTATTTACGATCATCTGATTCAGATGCGTGGGCAGTACAAAGGGCAAGGAATGGTCAATGTTCCTGACGGTAGTTATGAAGGGTATTATTTTGAGGAAGGAGTTTGGAAATACAAAGAGAAGATTTTTGATTTAGTATCAGAAGAACCCCCAAGAGAAGCTGATAAAGAAGAGAATCCTCTGAAGGAGCGATTAGATATATTTGGTGGTAAGAAGCAAAAAATAAAGAAGAGAAAGAATTGAAACGTAGGACTAGTTTAGATGTTGACAACATTTGAGTCAACGTCTAAACTAGTCACCAATCACTATAAAGAACTAACAATCACAACAATCATCTAATAGGTTAATTATTAGATTTCGATACTACTCTAATTTTTTGACGATTTTTAGAGAGGCAGGTACTAATCTTTTCCATTAATTCGTCAGGACCAAAAGGCTTTCCTACATGCTCATCCATTCCAAATAATTGAGCTTTTTCCTTTTCAGATAAGTAAGCAGAAGCAGTCAAGGCAATAATAGGCATTTGACTTATTTTTGGATCAGGAGATTTTCTGATTTCTGCGGTAGCTCTGTAGCCATCCATATTCGGCATTTGAATATCCATTAAAACTAAATCAAAATAGCCATTATTTTGAATCGCATCTAGTGCTTTTAAACCATCATCAGCAGTCGTAACATTCATTCCGATCTTAGTCAACATCTTTCTTACAACCAATTGGTTGATTTTATTATCTTCTACGACCAATACATTTTTACCAACCATGAAGTTATAAGAAATCACTTTCTTTTCATCATCAGTACCCATCTTGGGCTCAGATAAAGTGGTGTATGGTAAAAACATTTTATAAGTACAACCTTCTCCTAGGATACTATTGGCCTCAATCTTACCATTTTGTAGATCTACCAATCTTTTAGTAATCGCTAATTCAAGACCAGAGGTACTGACTCCATCGTATAAATCTGCGTTGGGATCTCGCGTGAAATTTTTAAACATTTCCTTTAACTTATCTTGCTCGATTCCTTTTCCATTATCCTCAATTTGGATAAAAAGAGTTAATTCTTTACTATTTAGTTTATGAAGATTTATTTTAGTATTGATATATCCATTTTCTGTATAATTCAAAGAATTACTTATCAAATCTGTAATGATTTGATTTAGACGAACAGGATCACCTACTAATTTTTCAGGTATCTTTTTATCTATTTCAAAATTAAGGCTCACATTCTTTTCCTTTGCTTGAGTAATGGACCAATTTTTCACTTCCTCTACTACTTTGGACAAGGCGAAAGAACGGTTTTGCATCACTAATTTTCCTGCTTCAATTTTAGAATAATCTAAAACATCGTTGATAAATACCACTAGATTATTTGCAGAGAATTGTAGTTTTCGAAGCGCCTCTTTTTGGCTATTATGAGGGTTGTCTTCTAACAATAGATGAGTTAAACCTACTATGATATTAATAGGTGTACGCATTTCATGGCTCATCATTGCTAAGAAACTATCTCTAGCAAAAGAAGATTTTTCCATTGATTCCCGCTCTGCCATTTCATCCACCAATTTTGTGTTTAATAGATCTAAACTTGCTGCCTTTTCTACTAATTGTACATTTTTTCTATCTATCTCTTCTTTTTGCCATTCTATTTCATCATTTTTTTCCTGAAGTAATAAATTAGCTTTTTTCTTTCTTTGATAGTTTTTGAACAACATAGAAAATAAACCAGCAATAAGACCGATCACTGCAAATAAAAACCACTTAATTCTATTTCCTGCTACTTTATCTTTTTCTAATAAGGCAATTTTCTTCTGCTTCTTTTCCGCCTCTAAAGCAGAGTTATGACGAACTGTCAATTCATATAGTGTTTTTGCTTTTTCGTCAGCTGCTAGAATTTCATTGCTTTTAACAGCAGCAGCCTGAAACTGATAGGCTTCATCATATTTTCCCAATTGTACAAATGCTTTTTCAATAGCGGTGTATACAATAGGCGTTCCTTTTTGAGTAGGACTTTGCTTTAGCAAATTTCCCGCTTTTTGCAATTCCTTATTAGCAGTAGCTTTATCCTTATTGGCTAATGCAATTAATCCGAAATTTTTATGACTTTCTGCTAAGCCGAAAGTATCGTTAAGTTGGGTTCTTAGATCAAAAGATACTTGATTATTTTCATGTGCTTCATCAAGATGACCTTGTGCTAAACCGACTAAAGCTAAATCCTTATAATCAACTGCGATATTCGGTAAATCTTCCAAAGCGCCATTTAAATCTAGCGATTGACGGAAATACGTTTGCGCACTTTCATATTCTCCAACATCTAGAGATAGCTTTCCTAAGAATCTTGCTAAGCCAGCAGCTTTCTTAAATTCTTCGTTTTCTATATATAAATTAAAAGCTTGACCGTAACTAGCTTTTGCTTTCCCTATAAATTTCTGTTTGTAGTACACATCTCCTAGTACTTTTTTAACAGAAGCAATCCCTTGCCTATTTCCTGTTTTTTCATACAATTCAACAGATTCGTTTAAATAGGGTAGGGCTTGCTTATATTCATCCTCTAAATAATAAATATTACCCACCAAAAATATAGATTGTGCTAAACCATTTCTATTTTCTAAAGCCCTCCATCCTTCTTGAGCCTTCAAAAAATATCTAACAGCACTGGTATAGTCAAAAGAAACCTGTGCTATTAATCCAAGTGTTTGATTAGCTTTTGCTTCTTCTTGTTGATTCCCTTTGGCAGTAGCCATATTCAATGCCTTTGAGGCACTTTCCTTCGCTTCATATGGCTTATTATTGTTTAATAAAGCAACTGCTAGTTGATTATAGAGGGTAGCTGTATTTTCTTCATCTGCTTTCTTTTGTAGTTGTTGGATGTCAATTTGTTGTGACCAAACAGAAAAGCAAAAACAAATACTGAGCAGAATGGTTAAATAGGTTCGATTCATTATTAAGTCTTTTGCTTTTTATAAGGCAAAAAATTCGCCAAAAGCACTTATAATTAAGTAATTATTACTTGTTTTTTGCACACATAAAACCTATTGTAATATGGAGTAGGTCTACATAGACTTTTCATTTAAGCCCCTTCCACTTATTAATTTGCTTATTTACCCAAGAATTGAGTATTTTAGCGAGGTAATCTGATTATTAGCTATTACTTTTTATAACCTCGCTGGCTAGGGCCAGCTCGGCAAATAGGGATTTTGGAGGCATCAATTCTAAAAAATGGCTTTTCAAAACCAATTTTTAGAATTTATGCTTCCAAAATCCCTGCTTACGAAATGCGACAGCCGTTGAGTAAACAATCAAAAGTCCAATTACTGTTAATATTCAGAAGCTAATAGCTACTTAAATACTATTGAGGAATTAAAACATGGGAAACTGTCAATTTTGTCAATCACCACTTACCAATAATGCTAGATTTTGCTCTCATTGCGGCGCAAAGGTCAAACAAGTCAAGACTGCTTGTGGACATTGTCAGCATGAAAACCCATTGGAGGCACAGTTTTGCGCAGGTTGTGGAACTAGCATAGGAGAAATACCTGTCGCATCTTCTTTTGATTCCACTATTAGCTATGAGACTAAATATCCTTTGGATTTCAGAGATGTTAAGTCTTTGGGTGGAAAAATTCGGCAGTATTTTGTTATGGCATTGAATACTCGTATTAAAGAAGCCCATAACCCTAATAATAAGGAAGCCTACCTCAATCACTTAATGCGTTCTGATTTTCAAGAAATATTTAAGCTGCGTACAGATCAATTAGCTGAGGAAGCCTACTCGATACATAGTAAACAAGGACCAACTATCAATCAGGAAGTAGATCAAATGTTAGATACTTCATTTGAAGGCTTATTAGATTTTTTCATCGTTAAATACTGTCAGGAGATTAATGAAGTTTCTATATCAGATGCTACTTTAAAATATGAAGGTATCCAATCGGATCAGGTCAATTTATATCAACTATTATTAGATTATTTAGCATTTGAAGAAGAAGACTTGGTGGTCTATACTGATTTTTTAAAAATGCCTTTGCCTAAATTGCAAAATGCTGGGAGGTATTATTTATTTCCCGATAAACAAGAAAAAATTATTTTGATTTGCGATCAAACTGTATTTGGATCTTGTAAGGAAGGTTTTGCGATGACGGAAACTGCTTTATACTGGAAGGCGCATTTTAAAAAAGCAGAAAAGGTGGCTTATAAGGATCTTGATATTATAGAGCGTGCTTCTGACCATATCTTGATTAACGGTCATTTTTTTAATGCTACTCCTTCTTTGAATATTAAAATGATTTATTTGTTAAATCGTTTGAAGCGAATGAATAGGTCTTGATTCTTTTATTAAACGCAGAGGTGCAGAAATACGAAGTTAATTTACTAGTGGATCGTCGAAGTTTGTAACCATCCCGTTAGGCTAAAATTGGCTCTTTGATAATTAGTTATAAAGGTAGTTTCCAGTAATCGGCAAGCAGTAGCTTTCAATAGTTTTTAGAGGTGGGAAATTTGTAAGGGATTTTTATAAAAATCCCTTACAAATTTCCCACCTCTAAAAACTTAGCCTGACGGTTATGACAAGTCTCTGTATCTCTTAATACCCACTACCAATACTTAGTCTTATACGGATATCGCTCCTCATATTTGCCCTCCACTAATACCTTCATCTTTTCTTTCAATTCACTAATCTTTTCTTTTTTAATAGCAGAGATAAAAACATTGTCTCTGTCGAAGGTATTTTTTAAATTTTCTTGCAAATCTCTTTCAATTGAATCTTTATTTTTCTTATCTAAATAATCATCGAAATTGATCGTTCTATAAAGATCCATTTTATTAAACACCATAATGGTTGGCTTATCAATTGCGTCTAAATCCGTTAGAGTTTTATTGACAGTGTGAATATGATCTTCATATTGAGGGTGAGCAATATCTACCACATGTAAAAGAATATCGCTTTCTCTTACTTCGTCTAAAGTAGATTTAAAACTTTCGATCAGATGATGGGGTAATTTTCTAATAAACCCAACCGTATCTGACATGAGGAAAGGCATTCTATCTAATACCACTTTCCGAACAGTAGTATCTAAAGTGGCAAATAATTTATCTTCTGCGAATACCTCTGACTTACTAAGCAAAGTCATTAAAGTGGACTTGCCGACATTGGTATAGCCCACCAATGCTACCCGAATCATATCCCCTCTATTTTTTCGACGGGTTTGATTCTGCCGATCTATTTCTCCTAATTTTTCTTTTAGTTTATTGATTTTATCTCTTACAATCCGTCTATCCGTTTCTATTTCTGTTTCTCCTGGTCCCCTCATTCCGATACCCCCTCGTTGCCTTGTTAAGTGGGTCCAAAGCCCTCTTAATCGAGGTAAGATGTATTGCATCTGAGCCAATTCGACCTGCGTCTTGGCTTGCGCAGTCTGCGCTCGACTAGCAAAAATATCTAGAATAAGGGTACTCCGATCAATAATTTTTACAGTTAATTCTTCTTCTAAAACAGATACTTGTTTTCCAGATAAATCATCATCAAAGATGACCATCGTAATATCTTCATTGGCTTCAATATAATCTGCAATTTCCTGTAATTTACCACTACCCACAAAAGTACTTCGATTAGGGTGGGGGAGCTTTTGAGTGATTCTTTTGACGGTCTTAGCTCCTGCGGTCATTGCTAAAAACTCCAACTCATCCAGATATTCTGTTACTTTTTCTTCTGTTTGTTTGCCATGTATCAATCCAACTAAGATGGCTTGTTCTTGTACTTTCTTAATTCCTTTACGAGCTTTCTCCCCTACATTCCAATCTTTTTTTGACCCTTTATTCTTCGACATAGATAGATTTAAAATAATTCACGCTCTTTGACCTATACTTTGAACGGTGTGAAAAAGTGATTTCGTAATCGCCAAATTTATTTGGCTGATTCCTAATCAACATTGAACCAGCCAAATAAATTTGGCGGTTACGAGTAGATATTAGCCCACTCTTTAACCGCAAAAATGCCTAAAAAATTCCATTATAATGCGAATAACGGACTAAAACGTTAATCTTTCTATCCATATCAAACGACTGTAATGATTATAGGGGTTCTTCATAAACAAAAAATAGCCTGATTTTTATTAAAAATCAGGCTACCTATGCTTTTTAATGAAAATGTAACTAGCTAGGGGTCAGGAACGAGGAATCAGGGGTCAGGTAAAAAGAGAACTATTTCGGCTCTGATTCAAAGGAATTATGCTTTCTATTACGGCAAAATACACTGACTCCTGAACCCTGTCACCTGACTCCTAATTAAAAACAGATAGTATTTTCTCAAGCTAGAAGCCTGAATGACGGAACCACCATTATTTAATCAAAGTAGTATGTCCTTTTGTGGTTTCAATAACCCCATCAGGGTATTGAACTTCAGCAACCCATGTAAAGACTCCTGCATTCATCGCATTTCCTCTATAAGTACCATCCCAACCAATATTTCTTTCATTGACAAGGAAATTATTATTTTGAAAAACCAGTTCTCCCCAACGATCATAAAGCTGGAACGATAATATTTGTGTTCCTTCTTGACCATGTACTATTAATAAATCATTGAATCCATCCTCATTTGGAGAAAAAGCAGTTGGTACATCTATACCTCTAGTTTGTTTGACTAATATGTTAACGGTAGAGGAGGCGGTACAACCCATTTCATCTGTTACCGTTACGGTATAAGCTTGACCAAAATTAGGTGCAACCAATGGATTCCCACAATCATCACAAATAATGGAAGCTTGTTCTCCATCACTTTCCCAACTGTAGCTTATTTCGCCTTGTGCATTCTGAACTTCTGAATCGAGGCTAATAGGATTCCCTGATTCAGCGATTAATTGTCTATCTAGTACAACGCTTATTTCTGCCGGTTCTTCTATATTGACCGTGCCTAAATCCAATTCACAGTCATTGCTGTCTTTAATGACTACTTGATAAATATTTGCTCTAAGATCAGGGAAATTTTGACTCTCTGAGAAATTACTTCCATTGATACTATAGGTGAATGGTGCAGTACCTCCTTCCGCAAATATTTCAATCTGTCCATTAGTTTCTCCATTACAGTTTATCTGTTGTTCTTCTATTACACCAGATAGGAATTCTGGCTCTTCAATCATTACGGTACTCACACTTGAACAACCATTGTCATCTGATACCGTCACCATATATTCTCCACTAGGAAGATCTTCCAAAGATCTCGACTGACTACCTGTAGACCAAGCATATGTAAAATTGCCTCCATTTCCTGTAACCATTACTTCTGCCATTCCATTGGAAGTACCACTACATGTAATATTTTGAATATTAAAATTTATATCCATTGTATTCGCCTCATCTGCTACTGTGACTGATTGAGATTCTTCACATCCTGAATCATCTATTACTAAAACCATATAATCTCCAGCAGCTAAGTTTTCAGCAACTACTGTTTCCTGTACTAGCGAATCATCCCATAGAATTCTATAATTTCCAGACCCTCCTGTTATCGTAACAGTCGCAGTACCAGATGCATTTTGGCTACAAAAAGATGGAGTGCTGCTAGTTGTAAGAGTGATTGGAGGTATAGTACCTATGGATACACTTGCTGTAGTATTACAGCCAGTATCTTCATCTGTAATTACTACTTCAAAAGTGTTTTCTTCCAAATCGGATGCAGTGATACTTGTCTGATTATTAGTATCATTCCATAGATACCTAAAATTACCTGAACCACCAGTCGTTACGGCGGTAGCAGAACCAGTAGGATTGACACAGGAAATAGAATCGACGGTAAAATCTACTACTATGTCTTCTGGAGCGGTAATCGTGAAATTATTTTCGAATGTACAACCGTTTTGATCGGTGATAGTGACTATATAACTCCCAGCAGTTAGATCGCTTCTTCCGGGATTTTGTCTAAAGATATTATCTTCCCAATCAAAGCTATATCCTGGAACTCCTCCTTGTATATCAAATATAACAGAACCATCTCCAAATCCAGAACAGGTTTCTTCTCTAAGAATATTATTTACCGCTATTACATCTGGAGCCACAATAAAGACCATTTCTTCTTTAGAGCAACCTGTAGTCGCATCTGTAACCGTAACGGTATAGTCTCCTGGTGTTAAGGCAAATGCAGTATCCGTAACTTGATTATTCGGATCACTCCATTGATAAAGAAAATCTCCATCTGGATTTCCGACGGCTGTAACATAAGCACTTGAAATGAGTACTGAATTTGCTTGATCCATATTTCCACATAGTGGATTAATTCTTCCTACTTCAAGCGTAAAGTTTACCTCCTCAACTTCTATTTCAATAGAGTCTACACATCCAGCGTCTGTGGTAATAATTCCTGTGTACATGCCTGCCGTCAAATTAGAAATTGTATCTCCCATTGCTCCATTATCCCAACTAACTTGATAGTCACCAGTGAAAGAAGTAACGATACCTGCAACGCCACTATCTGTTTCTCCACAGCCCAAATTTTGTTGGTAAGTAGTATCTATTAAAACGGGAGCGGTATCAATCGTAAAAGATTCTCTTACTTCACATCCACTAGCATCTAAAACAATAAACTCATAATCACCAGCTGCTAAATCTGGATGTATTTCTGAATTTGTTGGATCACCGTTTAGTGTATAAGTGAATGGACCTGCTCCACCTATTACAGAGGAGGCAAATACTCCATCTTCTAATCCTTGGCAAGAAACTCCCCCAATAAAATTGGTGATAACACCAAGGGTATCTGGTTCTGCAATAGTAATATCTCTGGTACTATTACAAGAAAAGGTAGAATCCCAATAGATAATGGTATGGATACCTGGTTCTAAATCTTGGAAAGTGACCATCGGATTTACTTCTGTAGCAGATAGTGTGTCCTCATTTACAACTACAAATCCACTAGTTGCAGATACTAAAAGTATCATGCTATCTTGGCTAAAGTCGATTACATTGAAACCTGCCGAATCCCTCACTACAAAAGGTAAGGTGATAGGTGTCATAAATGGATTCGTATTGATAGACACAGAAAGTTCCCCATCGTCTAAGCCATTACAACTTACATCTTGTATGATTGGAGGAGCGCCTCCTATTAGTGGTAAACAGGTAGAGGTAGCACATATTTGATTTCCAATTACGGCACCACCGCAGTCACTATTTCCTCTCACTTTTATATCAAATACTTCCGAGAACCCTAAATCTCTTAATTCATGGGTAAAACCAGCACTATTGGGAGCAATCCATTCTCCATTATTTACTTGTACTTCATAATCTGTAATTGTAGGAATTTCTTCCCAAATAACATCAATACTATTGTTGGTTATTCTTGGACAACTAACCTGAACTCTTAAATCGGTTAAGTTATCTATTGTAAGATCCACTATAACATCTCTCGTAGTCATACAACCTCTACTATCAATAATGGTGGCACTATACGTTTCTGCACTTAAATTTTTAATCGTATCTGTTGTTTCTCCATTATCCCAAATAACCTGATAAGGCGCTTCTCCTCCAGAAGGTATCACAGCAGCGATTCCATCTGTTGCGCCACAATTTTCAGATTGATTAAATAATTCAATATTTAGAGGTAAAGGATTTAGGAGCACCGTATCTAGTGTATTACTACAAGCTGTTAAAGTATCCAATAATTCTATACTATAATCTCCTGGAGATAAATTTGTAAAGATTCCTGTAGTACTTGTATCTGTTCCTAATACATAAACTAAATTAGAACTTGGAGAAAATACAGATAAGACACCGTCTGTATAATCTGCACATTGGCCACTTCTTGCTATATCAAAATCACCTGTAGGTAAAATGCAATTTTCTGCCATACAAGTCATACTATCAAGCGCAGTGATACAATCACTTGCCCCTCTTACTCTTATCTGAACGGACTCTAAAATATTTAAATTGGGAACTAAGATAGAAGTAAGAGCAGTTGGATCGCTCCATTCCTCTTCTCCTATTTGTACTTCGTATTGGGAGATGCCAGGCACAGGATCCCACTCGAAAGTGACACTCGTACTATTGGTTTCTGCACAAAATATATTGATGCCACTAGTAGTGGGAGTGGTATCCTCTCCAATAGTTACTGTCTGAGCTACTTCACAATTAAAATCATCTGTTACTTGTACCGTATACACTCCTGGTTGTTGGTTTCTAATAGTGTCTTCCCCGACGCCTATCGTCCATAAAATGTTGTATGGAGCAGTTCCACCTGAAACAGTAATGGCGGCTAAACCATCTGCTCCGCCACAAGAAGCATCTATAGCGAATGTGTCTATTTTTATAGAATCAGGAGCACCTATTATTGCATCTAATATGATCGTACAAGTAGTAACTGTGTCTAAGGCAATTATTTCATATTCACCAGCTGCTAGATTGGAAAATCTTTTAATAATACTAGTATCTTGATTTAAAATAAAAATCACGTTAGGATCATCTGCTAATAAATCTATTCTTCCATCATCTGCTCCTGCACAAGTCAAATCTATTGCTCGATCTATTGTTGCATCTGGTGGGAAGCAGACGGAAGTCATACATTCTACTGCCCCTTTTACATTCGTACAAGCCCCTGTGCCTCTAACTTGCAAATTAACAATGGCTCCTTCAGCCAAGTTTGTTACAGAATGAGCACCGACACCATTAGGTGTGATCCAACCTTGCCCATCAATATTTACTTCATAGGTCGTTACATCAGAAGAAGTTTCCCAGCCAAAGGTGATGCTATTTAGTGTTTCCTCAATACAGTTAACAGGTATATCTAAGGTATCATTATTAGTTTTGATGAGTATACTATCTCTAACAATACAGCCATAGGTATCCGTAATTTCTAAGATATATTCTGTTTCGTTGCTTGGAGCCGCTTTGGGCTCTGGACAATCGGAACAACTTAATCCCTCATCAGGTGTCCATAGATACTCTAATTGGTATAATGGATTGAATGTAATAGACCATCCAAGTAAAAAACCATCATCACCAGTTTTATCATCTTTAGCATATAATTTCCAATCACCATTTGTTTCGCCACCATTCAATTCCTCCCAATCGCCTTCAGGTAGAAAGCGCCCCGTGAAAGGAGCCACTCCACTTGTTATTGGATTCATTGCATCTGGGGTAAAACAGGTGGCGGTATAGTTTCTACCATCTCCTCCATTATCTGTTGACAATTCAAGTAATTGTCCTGATGGACTTTCTAATACTAAATCAATATCTTCTATATTATTATGCCCCACATTTACACAGACCTCTTTTATTAAGCCATTTCTAATATCAACAGGCTGTATATCCGCCACCGTTATTGCTAGAACAGTCGGATCAATATCAATATTAGTACCATTATCATCAATTGTTTTTATATCAATATTTCCAACAGGGGAGGCAAAAGTCCTTTCAGTGGGCAGGGTAATATCTAGTAGACCATTCAGTTGTGTAGAATCTCCTGGGCAAATAGATTCGTCTCCTCCTAAGTCTATTTTTTCTAAGTCATTTTCTCTAAAGAAAAACCAATGAATTTCTGAATCTCCACAGTCGTTAATTTCCACTTCAAATGCTAAGGAGTCTAATAGCTCATCATCATTCTGATCTATCAAAGGTCTGATATTTAGGGTTAATGATCTTTCCCCCCTTGCAATAAAATCTTGTAAAGGTTCTATGGAATAATCTCCTTCAATATTAGGATTATCTCTAATCGCATTACCTTTAAGATTAATTCTATAATTTCTTGGAACTGGATTATCAAAGGTAAAAGTGATTTGACCGCCCGCACAACCTTCTATTAAAGTGCCATCGATACTCTCCAGGCTCGTTTCTACCACCAATTCATCAGTTCCAAAACTATTCGCATCAAAGAAAATGGCAGAATCAAACAATTGATCGCCAACATCTCCAATAGCCAATTTGATTTTGTAGGTTTGGCATGGTTCTACTGCGGCTTTAGCGGTTAATACGGTAGTTAAACCATCATAGGTTAGAGTGGTACTGCCTAGATTATCAATATATAAGTGTTCATTTGTAGCAGCACAATCAGGAAGTGGAGCACCATTTATACAGGTTCCTGTCTGTGGATTAATAGTATTAATTGGATGTATAGATCTTACCGATACTGGTTCATTCAATGTGCCTGGTACAACGGCTAAGTTAGTCCAATCAGGATAACCTGGTCCTTGTAGAAAAAAGCCTAAAACATCATTGAAACAATTACACCCGAATTCTGGGTATTCTTCAGAAGCAAAAACATATTTGAATTCTATGGTATCTCGTTTAGGAATAAATTCAATTTCATACAATGAAAGATCCTGCACAAGCTCGCCGAAGGCTAATTCTGTAATGGAGGGATCTTGAGCGGTGCTTAGAGTAGGATCACCAGCCCCATCATTATTATTAGGGTTTGACGCTAAAGTTGCTCTACCAGTAGACATCATAAAACCTTCAGAAAGCCCTACATCTGCTGTACCGTTTTTAAAATATCCCACGGTATTTTTATCACCAATAAATTTGACATCTAATATTTCTATACCTTTTCCTGCAAAGATTTCTTTGATGAGGTTCTCAGGCGTTCGAGGTTCAGAAAGAGCTGGCTCTATTTCTATTTGGGCAAATGATTGAAGCATTCCCATTACAGAAAGACAGAATACCAATAGTGATAACCTTTTAGATTGTTTCCTTGTCATAGCGATCATATCCTAATTGATGATGTAGTAGGGGGGATTGAAGTGGTGGGGGGATATGGCTAACAGCTAAAGTCAAACTTAAATACCATCTAATGTATCTAGCAAGGAGGGGAAGGATATTAGAAAAGGTATTAATATTCTCTGTTTCTCAATGAGTAAATGACTGGATGAATAAATGACTAGATGAATAAATGAGTAAATATCAGCAGTCTACCAAGACCAATTAGTCTGCTTAAACATAAGAACTGCAGCCCAATTTATTCATTTTCTCATCTACTCATTTATTCATTTTTTCATTTTTTCATCTACTCATTGAGTATTTACTATTTATTAATATAAATTAATCAAAGAGAGTAAAATATCTAATAAACAAAAAATTAGCCAAAGTGGTATAATAGTCGGGGAAGAGAGACTTTTATAACTGAAAGCTATTCTATAAAATTGTACAATCATCTATTTAGAATCAAATTTCATCTAAAAAATGAGCAGTTACGTCAAATGAACGCTATATTTGGGAGTATTCTTTTAATTAGTTAGCTTTGAGCTGTTAGCTATCAGTCAAATTTGGTATTATTTTAATTGTTATCATTTCTTAAGAAGTACATTAAATTATAACCTATATTCTAAATAATTCTATTTGCAAAATCATACGCAATTATAAAATATGAGTCAATTTATTAAATTTGTTTTCGCATCATGCTTAGGGGTTTTCTTAGCAATGATTCTTTTATTTTTTGTTGGAGCAAGCATGGCAGGAAGCATGGCATCTACTTTTGGTCCTAGTAAAATATCTGTTAAACCCAACACTGTATTGGAATTGAAATTTAATCAACCAATACCTGAACGAACAAATAATGTTCCTGTAGATCCTTATAGTGGTGGTTTAGAATTTCAACCAGAGGACGTTTTGGGATTACATGATATGGTTAAAGCGATTAAGCGAGCTAAAGAGGACAGCAATATCAAAGGAATTTTTATAGATGCGGTATCTGCCTCAGGTGGATTTGCCACTAGATCATTGATTCGTGATGCTTTGTTAGATTTTAAAGAGAGTGGTAAATTTATAACTGCCTATTCTAAATATTATGACCAATCTGGTTATTATATGGCGTCTGTTGCGGATGACTTATATGTAAATCCAGCAGGAGGGGTCGACTTTAGAGGCTTTGGTTCTATTATTCCATTTTTCAAAGATGGTTTGGATAAGTTAGGCGTGAAAATGAATGTATACTATGTAGGTAAATTCAAAAGTGCGACAGAGCCTTTCCGATTGAATAAAATGAGTGAGGAAAATAGAAGACAGATCAAAGAATATCTTTTTCCGATATACGATGGATTTATCGAAGATATAGCCGCAAGTAGAAATACCTCTGCCACAGAGCTTAGAAGAGTAGCAGATGAATGGTTAGTACGTCAACCAGAAGATGCGATTACTTACAAGATGGTAGATAAAATTGGCTATAGAGATGAAGTAATTGCTTCTATAAAAGAACGAATGGGCCTAGAAGAAGATGATAAAATAAATAAAATCAGTATTAATAAATATGCCTCTGCGACTAAAGAATCTATTGATTTTAGTATCAAAGATAAAGTAGGCGTTATCTATGCAGAAGGTGGAATCAATATTGGAGAAGAAACACCTGGTTCTATTATGGACGATCACTACACAGAGATGATCCGAAAATTACGAACGGATGATAAAGTAAAAGCTTTGGTCTTACGGGTGAATTCTGGTGGTGGTTCTGCGCTAGCTTCAGAGAATATCTGGCGAGAATTTGTATTGGCTAAAGAAGCAGGCAAACCAGTAGTCGTTTCTTTTGGAGATGTGGCTGCATCGGGGGGGTATTATATTGCATGTATGGCAGATGAAATTTACGCAGAGCCAAATACAATTACTGGTTCTATTGGCATCTTTGGAACTATACCAAATGCACATGAACTAATGTCAGAAAAACTAGGTATTCATCTGGATACCGTCAACACAGGGCGATTTTCCTCTAGTATTAATATTTACCACGATCAAACAGCAGAAGAAGGAAGGATCATTCAACAAGGTCTAGATCATGGATATGAGGTGTTCTTAAAAAGAGTAGCTGATGGAAGAGGCATGACTAGAGATGCAGTGAATGAAGTGGCTCAAGGTCGTGTGTGGACTGGTGAGAAAGCAAAGGAACTTGGATTGGTGGATGAGTTAGGAGGCTTGGATGCGGCTATTGAAAAAGCAGCAGCTTTGGCAGAAATTGAATCTTATAGATTGTCTGAATATCCAAAGATCAAGGACCCTGTGCAGCAGTTAATTGAAAAATACCTCCAACCTAAGGAAGCAGCAAAAGCTTCTATTATAAAAGAAGAATTAGGGGAGATGTATCCGTACTATAAAGAACTAAGAGAAGTATCTAAAACGAAAGGGCCTCAGGCTCGGATGCCGTTTATGATTTTGGATTAATTTAGAACAGA
>CAYOBX010000087.1:0-12964 GCA_964402245.1 uncultured Saprospiraceae bacterium
CCTCTGACAGCCGTAGGCGATCTGACAGCAAAGCGATCTGACTTCTATTAAAAAAGTCCACAAATGTTATCAGACAAACCTATCGTCAGGAATCTTGTAGAAATAAGTGCTGCGAAAGGAATAGAGTATGTGATCCTTTCTCCCGGTTCCAGAGATGCCCCACTCATTATATCTTTTCATGAATCTGACTATTTTAAATGTTTGAGCATACCAGATGAACGGGTAGCAGGTTACTTCGCTTTAGGTATCGCCCAACAGACGCGTAAGCCAGTCATTATTACTTGTACATCAGGTACTGCTTCTTTGAACTTTGCCCCAGCTATAGCAGAAGCTTTTTATCAAAAAATACCTTTATTGATTGTTACGGCAGATCGACCAGAAGAATGGATTCATCAAGGAGAAGGGCAGTCTATTAATCAGCGGAATGTATTTGCTAATTATATAAAGAAGAGTTACCATTTGCCGCAAGATGGTAAGGATCAAGATAATTTATGGAGTGCTAATCGTATTATTTCCGAGGCGATTGATCAGACTTTTGTAAATGGAGGAGGACCCGTACATCTCAATATGCCATTTCGAGAACCTTTGTACGGACAAGCAAATTATAGTAAAACAAGACTACCTAAAATAGCTACTACTAGTAAGCTTGAAAAAAAATTACCTACTGATGCTCTGATCGAATTGCAAAAGGAATGGTCCAATGCTAACAAAAAAATGATTCTCTGTGGCTTACTACCAAAGCAGGAAGAACTAAAACATTTAATTCAAGAAATAACGCAAGATCCATCAGTTGCTGTATTAGCTGAAACGACGGCTAATTTAATAGATGAAAATTTTATTAGGCAAATAGATCCTGTCCTTACAACGATAAAAGAACAAGAAATTGATAGTTTTCAACCCGATTTATTAATTACTATAGGTGGGAATTTTATTTCAAAAAAAATCAAACAGTTTTTAAGAAAAAATAAACCTACTCATCATTGGCATATCGAGGAAACGGAGTCCCATATGGATACCTTTCAATCCTTAACTAGAAGTATTCCGATAAAGGCAGCTACATTTTTTAGACAATTCAGTCCTACTATAGACACAAGTGTAACTAATAGCACGTATCAAAACCTATGGAGTAATCGAAAGAAGCTTGTCAATAAAAATCATCAACAATTTTTAGGACAAACACCTTGGTCTGATCTAAAAGCGATGGAAAAAATCATGGCAGCTATTCCTCCTAATAGTAATTTACAACTCGGCAATAGTACGCCTGTACGGTATGCACAATTATTTGAATCCGATCCCAGTTGGCAAATCAATTCTAACAGAGGTGTGGCTGGTATAGATGGCAGCACCTCTACGGCAGCAGGTGCAGCATTGGTTAATGGGCGACTCACAACGCTTATTACTGGAGATATTGCTTTTTTTTATGATTCAAATGCCTTATGGCACCATCATTTAATGCCTAATTTACGAGTGATTCTGATTAATAATGGAGGAGGAAATATATTTCGTTATATACCTGGACCACCAACAACTAATCAATTAGACACTTTTTTTGAGGCACAACACCAATTAAATGCGGAACATATTGCAAAAACATTTAATTTAGTTTATTATTTTGTGGCAGCGGAAGAAGAATTGATTGCCGTTTTACCCAAATTCTTCCAACAACAAACGATTGAGCGTCCAGCATTATTAGAAATAAAAACGCCAGGAACGGAAAGCGCAATTATATTAAGAGAATATTTTAAAACACTAGATCTTATTCTGAAATAATTAGAACTGCCAGTTTTCGAAAAACTGGTAGTTTTTTCCGTACTAATATTTTTAGAATAAACTTAACTGAAGAATTAGAAATATGTCTGAAAAATGGATTGACAGTGCTCGCACTATAAGAGAGGGAGAAGCACCAGATCAGGTAGCTTTACAAAAATATTTACAGGAGCAATTGCCCCAATACGAGGGAGAATTATCAATGACTCAATTTCCTGGAGGAGCTTCTAATTTGACTTATTTATTAAAAATAGGAGACACAGAATTAGTCATGCGTCGTCCTCCTTTCGGCCCTAAAATAAAGTCGGCACATGATATGTCGAGAGAATATAAAATATTCTCGAACTTGATAAAGCACTATCCAAAAGTACCGAAGCCAATTTTATTTTGTGAAGATGAATCAATCATTGGTCGAGAGTTTTATATAATGGAACGATTGAAAGGAGTGATCTTGAGACCTACTATGCCGAAAGAGATGCATCCTGAACCAGACATGATGCGAGGTATTGGAAATTCTTTAGTAGAGACCTTAGTAGAGTTACATGCCGTTGATTATCAAACAGCTGGACTAGGAGATTTAGGGAAGCCAGATGGCTATAATGGACGACAGGTAAAGGGTTGGACGAAGCGGTATTTTAATGCAAAAACAGATGAGATCAAAGAAATAGAAATGGTCAGTGAATGGTTGGCTAAAAACTTATTACCAGAGTCAGATAAAGCCCTGTTGCATAATGATTATAAATATGATAATGTAATCTTAGATACTAAAGACTGGACAAAAATTATTGGTATTCTAGATTGGGAAATGTCTACTCTTGGCGATCCTTTGATGGATTTAGGAACTTCTTTATGCTATTGGACGAATCCTAGTGATCCAGATTGGATGAAGCAATTGAGTTTGAGCCCAACCACTCTACCAGGTAATCCAACAAGAAAAGAGGTGGCCCAAATGTATGCTGCTAAGAGTGGAAGAGATTTGAGCAATATCGTATTTTATTATGTCTTTGGTTTATTTAAAATTGCTGTGGTTGTACAGCAAATTTATAAACGTTACAAAACAGGACATTCTAAAGATCCTCGATTTGCTGGGATGATTCATGCAGTGAAAGGCTTGAGTGTGACGGCTCAGCAAGCGATTCAGAAGAATGATATTGAGGATTTATTTTAATGTTTTTTACTTAGCCTAAGATTCGGCAACAAGTATGTTTAGCCTGTTAATTAAATAAAAACGAAATACCAATGTCTAATCGTAGAAACTTTCTTCAAAAATCAGCTATAGGTTCTTTTTTTACTGCCATAGGAATAATGCCCATTGCAGCATGTGCCTCTACTACAGAAAAAGAGGTTCCCTCAGCAGTTAACAACCCAACAAAAATCCACCCCATTGCGATAGCCACGTGGAATCAAAACGAGGCAGCAACGGAAACGGCGTGGAAAATAATAGCAGAAGGTGGTCGAGCTATAGATGCTGTAGAACAAGGGGTTAGAGTACCAGAAGCAGATCCCAAAGACCAATCAGTAGGCTATGGAGGGCGACCAGATAGAGATGGCAAAGTAACTTTGGATGCCTGTATTATGGACGAAAAAGGGAATTGTGGCTCGGTTTGTTTTTTACAACACATCAAGCATCCTATATCGGTTGCACGTAAGGTAATGGAAGACACGCCTCATGTTATCCTATCAGGAGAAGGCGCCCTACAATTTGCTTTGAGTAAAGGATTTGAAAAAGAAAACTTGTTAACAGAGGATTCTAAAAAAGAATACCAAGAATGGTTGAAAAATACAGAATATAAGCCAATTATCAATATTGAAAACCATGATACTATTGGCCTATTAGCTATTGATGAAAAAGGAGATATTTCAGGGGCATGCACCACTAGTGGAATGGCCTATAAGTTACATGGTAGAGTTGGCGATTCCCCTATCATTGGTGCTGGAATGTTTGTCGATAATGAAGTGGGGGGTGCAGTGGCTACAGGTGTTGGTGAGGCCGTCTTAAAAACATTAGGTTCTTTTTTAGTAGTAGAGTTAATGAGACAGGGCAGAACACCTCAAGAAGCATGTGAAGAAGCGGTCAATCGGATTGCGAAGAAACAAGAGTTTAAAGATATACAAGTAGGCTATCTAGCGATTAATAAGGCAGGGGAATACGGTGCTTATAGCATCCAACCTGGATTTAATTTTGCTTTGAATAATGAAGAGGGCGCTATGACGCAGGACGCAAAGTCTTTATTATAGGAGGTATTGAACGCAGAGATGCAGAGAACAAGTAGGACTCTGCACCTCCGCACCTCTGCGTTCAATACAAAAAGCCAATACAAATTATTACCGAGTCAATCTACCCCATATTTGAAATAAAAACACTCCACCTCCAATAGCTACAGCCGTAGCAATCAAGGCATTCACCGTCTGTCCATAAATCCAGAATCCTGTTGCAAACAATGCTCCATATACCGTAAAGCAAGCAATAATCATACAAGCGATTTCCAAAGACAATTGTCCTGTTTCCACTTCACTATCCACCAATTCATTAGCTGCTTTTGCTTTTTCAATAACGGGCATCCATCCCTTTTTAGCAGGTTTTATTTTTTTATAAAAATTAGCTAATATTGCTTGGTCGGTTGGTCGAGTTAAGAAAGTCGCTAGTAACCAACCAATGGTGGTAATCGCTACGCCTACTAATAATTCTTCATGACTTTCTAATCCAAAATTCCCAAATTTTAATACCATTGCTACGACAAATGAAAGGATCATTGCTGCTATTTCACTATAAGCATTAATCCGCCACCAAAACCATCGTAAGATAAAAATCAAGCCCGTTCCTGCACCAATCACTAAGATGGTGTTAAAGCCATCCAAGGCACTTTCAAATTGTAGCGCTAGAGAAGCAGCTAAAATCATTAATAGAACAGTAGAAATTCTACCTACACTGACTAGTTGTTTTTCAGAGGCATTTTTATTAATAAATCTTTTGTAGAAATCATTGACAATATAAGACGAGCCCCAATTGAGGTGTGTAGATATAGTAGACATGAACGCCCCGATTAAAGAGGCAATAACCAAACCTAATAAGCCATGCGGTAAATACCCCAACATAGCTGGATAAGCCAAATCATCATTGATGACCTTGGCATCTAAATGAGGAAATGCTTTCTGTAAAGAATCTAAATCTGGAAAAACAACTAAAGAAGCAAGAGCAATCAAAATCCAAGGCCAAGGTCGAAAAGCATAGTGGGCAATATTAAAAAAGAGCGTAGCACCCATTGCATTTTTCTCATCCTTTGCGGCTAACATACGCTGTGCAATATAGCCACCGCCACCAGGCTCTGCACCAGGATAGTAAGCGGCCCACCATTGGACTGCCAAAGGAACTATTAATAAAGGAATTAAAGATTTAGTGTCACTAAAGTCTGGTAAGATACTCAGCTTTGGAGCAACATTATCCTGTGTTAGTAAATTAGTTAGACCACCAACCTCTGGCATGTTTACTATATATACTGCTGCCCAGATAGAGCCAATCATCGCCAATGAAAATTGGAAAAAATCAGTAAGTATAATACCTCTTAATCCACCAAAGGCAGAATAGATAACGGTCACTACAGAAGAAATGACCAAAGTTTGAGTAGGGGTGAGTCCTAATAAGGTACCTCCAATCTTAACTGCTGCCAGGCAAACAGTTGCCATCACCACCACATTAAACAAAATGCCTAAGTAAAGGGCTCTGAATCCACGCAAAAAGGCTGCAGCATCTCCCCCGTATCGTAATTCATAAAATTCTAAATCGGTCAATACATTGGATCGTCTCCACAGTCGAGAATAAACAAAAACGGTCAACATACCCGTCAATAAGAATGCCCACCAGGCCCAGTTTCCTGCCACTCCGTTTTTACGGACTACATCTGTTACAAAATTGGGCGTATCAGCGGCAAAGGTAGTAGCAACCATAGAAACTCCCAATAACCACCAAGGCATATTTCTACCAGAAAGAAAAAATTCAGCGGAGCTTTTCCCTGCTTTTCGAGATGCATATATACCAATCCCTAAGGAAATAGCAAAAAAGGCCACTATAATCGTCCAATCAAAATTATTTAGGTTCATCGTTTTGTATTTCGTAACTCAAGTTTCTAACTTGAGAAATTATGCGACTCAAGCTAGAAGCTTGAGCTACGTTCACACAATGATAATTAATAAACCGTTATTTATGAAAAGTTGACTGGAATATCTGTTGGAAAAGAAATGATGAATGAGAAATGAGAAATGATGAATGATGAATGAGAAATGATGAATCACGTGATGTATTCATCATTTCTCATTCATCATTAAACTAAAGCGGCTTTCCAAAAATAAACTGCCCACAAACTTCGCCGTCCATCTCTGCGATATTAGGCAAATGTCCCCATTGCTGGAAGCCACATTTTTTTAATAAACCAATGCTTGGAATATTTTTATCTAATAGAAGGGCATACGCATTTTTAAACCCTAACCGTTTTGCTTCTTTTAATAAAAACTGAAGTAGGTGAGTACCGATTCCTTTTCCTTGAAAATCCTGATGTAAATAATAGCTCGTTTCTACAACATACTTTAGAGCTGGACGACCACCTCTGTATTTGCTGAGCGTTGCATAGCCAACTATTTGATTTTCTAAAAGGACGGTATATAAAGGGAAATTTTGATCTAAATGGGCATCAAACCAAGCCTGTCTTCCAGAAATTTCGTAAGGAATCGTGTCTGCCGTTTGGTGTGCAAGAATAGCTTGATTGTAAATAGTTGTTAAGGCAGATAGATCTGATTGAACAGCCAATCTGATCGTTAAAGAGGAGGGAGCGGTCATTGGTAAGAATCTTTGATAAATTTATAAGATGTTGGGTAGGACGGATTACGCCATGTTTGGTATTCATCATTCATCATTCATCATTCATCATTATTTTAAAGCACCCCCTCTTTACTCTTGATATAAATCTCTTCATCTTTATATTTCGATGGACATTTCATCAACATATCACTTGCCATGAAAACATCTCCTTGCATCTTACCCGTTAAAACTAGTTGTTCTGATAATTCAAAATCTTGAGGCTTAGCTGCTAGTAATACAACCTTCTTTTCTACTTCTTCAGCATCTTTTATAAAAAAACTAAAGTAATTAGCATCTTCTTGTGGGTTATACACCATCTCTTTATCTTTAGATAATTGTCCAGCAATCTTTACTTTTTTGCCTGTTACAGTGGCGTCCTCAAAGGTGGCATAAGTTCCCATATCATTAGACATAGACATCAAAACCATAATTGCAACAGCAATAAGCGCAATACCAATTAAATGAATCTTTTTCATATCGTATTATTTAAAAGGGTTTTCTCCTAAAAATAAGGCAAGTTACCAACTTCAAATATCAGGCTATGGTTTGTAATTTCGACCTAATATTTTTTACGTTTTCAACCCAATTTTTAACAAACTCATTTTTATGAGCATGCCCTATATTCTTTGATTAGTTACTTCCTAAACAAAAGTAGAGATTTTAAAGACCGTAGTAAAGAGAAACCAACTTTATTCTATCAATTATGAGACATTAATTTGTATTTTTGACACTATAATTACTAACAAAGCAATTTGGATAAGAATACCATTATAACATTAAGAGATGCTAATATATACCAACAAGACTTTTTGGTATTGGAATCCGTTAATTTGACAATTCATGACGGGGAGTTTGCTTATTTGATCGGCAAAACGGGGAGTGGGAAGTCTAGTTTATTAAAAACCTTGTACGGAGCCTTGCCTCTAAAAAAAGGAAAAGGTAGTGTTGCAGGCTTCGACCTTAAGACTATGGATCGACATACTATCCCTAAATTACGTAGACGATTAGGGATTGTTTTTCAAGATTTTAGCTTATTAAGGGATCGATCAGTTTGGGAGAATTTATTATTTGTCTTAAAAGCTACTGGATGGAAGGATTCTATGAAAATGCGGAATAGAATTCTTGAGGTGGTAGAAATGGTTGGATTAAAAGATAAATTAAAAAGTATGCCTTATGAATTATCTGGTGGAGAACAGCAGAGAATTGTATTAGCAAGAGCATTGTTAAATAATCCTAAACTAATAATTGCGGATGAACCAACTGGGAACTTAGACCCCGATACTTCTGATAGTATCATGATCTTATTGAGAGATTTAACTAAAATCAACATCACAGCAGTCCTTTTCGCAACACACGATTATAGGATATTAGAAAATTTCCCTTCCCGAATCATCCGCTGCAAAAATGGACAAATACTGGATGAAGATAATTACCTGGTGTAATTATTTTTTTTAAACCTCTCTATAAACTGATCTAATTTACCTAAATGAAATACTTTGTTTTTTAGATCTCTCCATAAGATTGATTTGGTGCCTAAAAATGAAACCCTGTATTTAGATCTCTCTATTAATCTAAATAAACTATATGTGGTAAAAATGTAATATTAGGAATGAGAAAGGGGAGGATAAACTAGCTAATCAGGGATGAGGAAAATAATAAAATCACATAGGATTTGTTTTTTTCCTCGTCCGCTGACTTAGCAGTAGATTATATACTTAGTAGACTAAATTTCTTTAAAAATAGTCACTTTTTTGTAATCATATTTTTATTTTCGTAGCCTTAGCTACGGGAATCAAAAAAGCTGAAGTATCTAGGAATCAATGATTTGCAAATAATACATCAATTCATTTTTAAACGACTTCTAAATATCAAACAGTCTCATCACTAAGTGTAAGACCAATTCCTAATTCCTCCATTTGCTCTTCCGATATATTCGAAGGTGCATCAATCATCATATCTCGACCTTGGTTATTTTTAGGAAATGCGATGAAATCTCTAATAGATGCTTGTCCATTTAATACCGCACATAACCTATCAAAACCAAAAGCTATGCCACCATGCGGAGGCGCACCATACTCGAATGCTCCTAGTAAGAACCCAAATTGTTCTTCAGCCTCTTCTGGCGTGAAGCCTAATAGCTTGAAATTCTTAGATTGCAATTCTCGATCATGTATCCTTATAGAACCACCCCCTATTTCAGAACCGTTAATAACCAAATCATAGGCATCTGCTTTTAAATTCTTCATGGTCTCATGATCTCCGTTTAGCATATTAGGTATTTCAGATTGTTTAGGAGATGTAAAAGGGTGGTGCATCGCGTGGAAACGCTCAGATTCTTCATCCCATTCTAGTAATGGGAAATCTACGACCCATAATGGCTTAAAATCACCAGCTTTCATTAAGCCCAATCGACGACCCATTTCCAATCGTAGTTCACTGAGTTGCTTTCTAGTTTTATCTGTTTCTCCAGATAAAATATAGACGATATCTCCTTTTTCGGCACCTATTTTTTCTCCCCAAGCTTTTAAATCTTCATCAGAATAGAATTTACCAACAGAAGATTTGATCGTTCCATCGTTACTATATTTGATATAAACTAATCCTTTAGCACCGATTTGTGGTCGCTGCATCCACTCTGTCAATTTTTTAATATCCTTATTAGAGTTATTTGCTGCCTCTCCTTTTACACAAATACCAACAATCAACTCCGCATTATCAAAAACAGAGAAACCCTTGCCTTTCGCCAAGTCATTTAACTCTACAAACGGCATATCAAAACGTAAATCTGGCTTATCAGATCCGTATAAACGGATAGCATCGTCATAATTCATTCGAGGGAAATCCGCTAAGGTGATATCCAACGTTTCTTTAAATAAATGCTTTGTTAAACCTTCAAACGTATTCAAAATTTGTTCTTGAGTAACGAAGGCCATTTCACAATCAATCTGTGTAAATTCTGGTTGTCTATCCGCTCTTAAATCCTCATCTCTAAAGCACTTAACAATCTGAAAATATTTGTCAAGCCCTGCTACCATGAGTAACTGCTTAAAAGTTTGAGGAGACTGCGGTAAGGCATAAAATTGACCTTTATTCATTCGGCTAGGTACCACAAAATCTCTAGCACCTTCAGGAGTACTCTTTATTAAAACAGGCGTTTCCACTTCTATAAAGCCAGTATCAGATAAATATTTCCTTGTAGCCATAGCTAATTTACTACGGAAAATGATACTTTGCTGAACAGGATTTCGACGTAAGTCTAAGTATCGATATTTCATTCTTAAATCATCTCCGCCATCTGTCTCGTCTTCTATGGTAAATGGAGGAGTCTTAGAAACATTGAGTATTTCTATATCCAACACTTCTAACTCAATAGCTCCAGTAGGAATCTTATCATTTTTTGAAGAGCGTTCTATCACTTTACCTTTCACCCTAACTACAAACTCTCTACCTAAGGATCGAGCTGTTTCAAAAATAGCAGCTGGAGTTGTTTCTTCTGTAAAAATTAATTGAGTGATACCATATCGATCTCTTAAATCTATCCACATCATAAATCCTTTATCTCGAGATTTTTGAACCCAACCACTGAGGGTTACTTCTTTTCCTACATCGGCCATTCTGAGGGCACCACAATTATGTGTTCTATACATTTTGTAAATGGTTTTGTAAATGATCAATGAGTAAATGAGAGAATGAATAAATGAGTAAATAATGGATATCCCTTCTTTAGTAAAATCGTTTTTATAAACGATATCCTATCATTTAATTATTAGACTTGTTACCCTTTAATAAACACTCCTCTGAAAATGTCTTTTTCCGCTATTTTGCTTTAAAAAATGAGTCCGTAGCTGGGCTATGCACTAATTTTTTTAAAACAAACTATCGAAAAAATCCAAATTTCATAGAAGCATTTCTTAAAGAGTAACAAGTCTATTTTCAAATTTATTCATTTACTCATTGAATACTTACTACTTTTTGACTAATTAAGTGCAAAAGTACACTTTCAATTAAATTATTACTAGCTTAATAGCATTAGGCTCTTTGAAAAAGGCAAAGTAACACTAATGTAACTTTCTAGTTTTTCTGAACGTATTTTTAAATAGAGAAATCTAGTAATAGATCTTTTCTCTCTAATCTTACATTTTACTTATATCTGATATATACCAGTTTTACTAAAAAAAGATTCCAATAAGCGCATTCGTAGCTATTAGATAAATTAACATTATATAACATTTTGTTAAATTAGAGTATCGCCTCCTCTAAGGTCTGTCGAAGTTTATGTATGCTAACAATATAGCGACATATGCGCTTAATGAATCGTGTTAATGGCATACACAATTAAAAATAAATTTCATAGTTAAGTTTTTTTGTCTAATATAAAATGCTGACAAACAAATCATTATACAATTGTATTTTTGCAGCTTTATAGAGCAGCTATAGCATAGTAGTAGACTAGAAACATAGGACTAGTAAGAGTTAACAGTTTTTTATAAATTTACGTCTCAAAAAAGTTACTATATGGAAGTTTTTTTAGTCATATAATGCGATATAACTTTTTGTTAACATTATTGAATCCCGACTTACCATAGGTATTCTTTCCTAATCCTACAGGTTAGGGATGTGATATTTAGAAGCACTCTATTACACATATTTAAAAAAATAAAAATGAATTTTAGAAGTAAATGGTTGCCTTGGGCAATATTAATTTTAATATTATGGATTCTTGCCTTTTTGTTTTTCATATGTCCAAGATGTCTTATGGGGGCAGTAGCAGGAGGAGATGAGGAGGATAACACAGAAGTAATTAAGAAGGAGGTAGTAAAAAAAGTAGCTCCCGCAATTACTGCTTTAGCACCAGCATCCTTATTAATTAAAGATGGTTCTGCGTTCAACGCAACAGCACCTAATAATATTGATTTTAATAAATCAAGTTATTCTTATATCACGCCTCTATCTAAGGAGGTAAATACTTCTTTAGAGGAAACCGCAACTTATCTAAAAGCACATCCTGATCGTAGTTTAACTATCAATGGGATTTATAATAAAAACGAAGATAATGGTAGTGCTTTTCCTAATTTAGGATTGGCTAGAGCAAATAATGTAAAAGGTGTATTGTCTAAATTAGGTGTGCCAGGTGCTCAACTTCTAACTAGTTCTTCTTTATTGGGTGCTGGATTCACTATGAAAGATATCATGTATAATGGTGTGAACTTCAGTTTTGGAAAAGCAACTAATGATGTAGCGGATAGATTGGCTAAAATTAAAGCTAGATTATTTGGTAAGCCATTGACTTTATATTTTGCAAGTGGTAAGCAAGAAGTTAATCTTACGGCTCAACAAAGAACAGACTTTTCTGATTTAGTTTTTTATTTAGATAACGTTGATAAGAGTTCTTTAGAAGTAAGTGGTCATACAGATAATGTAGGTGCTTCTAATGTGAATACGCGTCTTTCTAGAAAAAGAGCAGAATTTGTAAGAGATTACTTAGTCGGTAATGGTTTAGGCGCAAAGCGAATGAATGCAAAAGGATTTGGACCAGATAAGCCAATAGCTGATAATGGTACAGATGCTGGAAAAGCGAAAAATCGAAGAGTTGAAGTAACACTCCGATAAATTCATTAATTGCTTTGTAATATCAAGAAGGTATTACAAAGCAGTTCTTGTTTGAAACCAATTTTAAAAAAAATAAAAAATTATAAATTATGGGATTTTTATCACTTTGGTGTTGGTGGCTTTTTTTACTTGGCTTGTTAGGTGCATCCCTTTTAGGTGGATGGATTGGTTGGCTTTTACGACAAGCAAAGGTATTATTTTGGAAAAGCGAGTCTGATAGACATCAAACGTCTTATGGTACTTTGAAGAGTGACTATGATGGTTACTTAACTAAATATAACACGCTTAGCTCAGATTATTCTGTTGCGGACAAAGAGCGTATCGCTCTTAGAGGAGATGTGAATGATTGGAAAACTAAATGGGAAACCCAATCTGCTGAGGTTACTGATTGGAAAACTAAATATAACGGTATTAATAATACTTACTTAGGCTTCAAAACGGATGCAGAGAAAAAAGAAAAAGATTGGAAATTTAAGTGGGAAACTAGCCAAAAAGAATTAGAAAAAACGAAGTCTGATTGGAATTTAAAGTGGACGACGTGGAAGAAAGAGAAAGATCAATTTGAAGCAGATAAGAAGAAGATAGATTCCGATTGGAATATGAAATGGACAGGCTGGCAGAAGGAGAAAGAAGAATTGGAAGCAGAGAAAGAAAAAGTATCCTCTGATTGGAATATGAAGTGGACAGGCTGGCAGAAGGAGAAAGAAGAATTGGAAGCAGAGAAAGAAAAAGTAT
>CAYOBX010000087.1:13064-13931 GCA_964402245.1 uncultured Saprospiraceae bacterium
CCTCTGATTGGAATATGAAGTGGACAGGCTGGCAGAAGGAGAAAGAAGAGTTAGTTGCGGAAAAAGAAAAAGTAGAATCTGATTGGAACTTTAAATGGACAGGCTGGCAGAAAGAGAAGGAAGAATTAGTTGCGGAGAAGGAACAAGTAGCATCGGATTGGAATCTTAAGTTTGTTAATTTTGAGAAAGAACAGAAAGATAATGATGGAGAGAAAGATGGTTTGATTCTTAACTGGACAAACAAGTACAATGTATTAGAGGCGCAAGTTGCTGAAAAAGATGAAGAATTAGATAATCTTAAATTGAATATCAATATTCTTAAGGAGGAGAAAGAAGCATTGAACAATGAGTGGAACTTAAAGTGGACGAACTTTAATAATGAGTGGGAAGGGAAGTACAAAGCTGTTCAAGAGAACCCTCCAGGATTGGAAGAAAAGGATGCCTTAATCCTTAACTGGACGACTCAATATAATGAATTAGCAGAAGAGAAAGATGCGTTGAATAATGAGTGGAACTTAAAGTGGACGAACTTTAATAATGAGTGGGAAGGGAAGTACAAAGCTTTAGAAGAAAGTAAAGCAGGCGAAGGTGATAAACTTGTGCTTAACTGGACAAACAAGTATAATGCATTAGCAGAAGAAAAAGAAGCATTGAACAATGAGTGGGAAGCTAAGTATAAAGCTTTAGAAGAGAATCCTCCTGGAGCAGAAGAAAAAGATACTTTAATCCTTAACTGGACAAATAAGTATAATGGATTAGCAGAAGAGAAAGAAGCATTGAATAACGAATGGAACTTAAAGTGGACGAACTTTAACAATGAGTGGGAAGCTAAGTATAAAGCTTTAGAAGAGAATCCTCCTGGAGCAG
>CAYOBX010000087.1:14031-16019 GCA_964402245.1 uncultured Saprospiraceae bacterium
TGAATAACGAATGGAACTTAAAGTGGACGAACTTTAACAATGAGTGGGAAGCTAAATACAAAGCTCTTCAAGAAGATGTATCCTCTAAAGCAAATGAAGGAGATACCATCATTCTTAACTGGACGAATAAGTACAATGCATTAGCTGAGGAGAAAGAAGCATTGGACAATGAGTGGAACTTAAAGTGGACGAACTTTAATAATGAGTGGGAAGAGAAGTACAAAGCAATCCAAGAAAATCCTCCAGGAATGGAAGAAAAGGATGCAATCATTGTTAACTGGACCAATAAGTACAATGCACTTGCTGAAGAGAAGAAAGCAGCAGAAGGAGATTGGAAAGGAAAGTACAAAACTTTAGAAGGCGATTGGAAAACTAAAGTTAAAGATGTAGAAGGAGATTGGAAAGGAAAATACAAAGCATTAGAAAATGATTGGAAAGGCAAGTATTCTGTATTAAATAATGAATGGAAAAGTAAAGCCAAGTCATTAGCAGCAGATGCTAAAGGATTGGATTCTAAGATCACGAAATTAGAAAAAGAATTAGCTGCTAAACCAAAAGAGGTTAAGGTAGAAGTCATTAAAGAAGTTCCTGTAGAGGTAGTTAAGGAAGTAATCAAAGAGGTGGAAATAGAAGTCATCAAAGAAGTTCCTGTAGAGATCATCAGAGAAGTAGAAGTTGTGAAGCAATTGGATTTCAATAGCTTGAGAGATATGATGATGAAGATGCAGACGACGGAAACATCTAGAAGTGTTGTAGGAGAAACTAGAAAAGCTGGTGCTTCTAAAATTGTTGGAAGAAGAGAAATTGGTTTAAAAGAAGATTTGACCAAGATCGAAGGCATCGGGCCGAAGATTGCGGAACTTTTAAATAATGACGGCATCTACAGTTTTGCGGATTTAAGCAAAGCAAGTGCTAAAAAATTAAAAGGTATCTTAGAAGCTGCTGGTTCTCGTTACCAAATGCATGATCCTAGTACTTGGGCTAAGCAAGCTAAATTGGCTGCTGGTGGTAAGTGGGAAGCATTGCAAAAATGGCAAGATGAATTGAATGGTGGTAAAGGTGCTAAGTCAAAAGCCAAAGCGAAGACTGCTGCTAAACCAAAAGCCAAAGCGAAGACTGCTGCTAAGCCAAAAGCTAAAGCGAAGACTGCTGCTAAGCCAAAAGCTAAAGCGAAGACTGCTGCTAAGCCAAAAGCTAAAGCGAAGGCAAAAGACAACTTAACAAAAATTGAAGGCATCGGGCCTAAAATTGCTGGTTTGTTGAATGCTGCTGGTATCAATACTTTTTCAGAATTAGGAAAGGCAAGCATTAAAACACTAAAAGGTATTTTAGATGCTGCTGGTCCTCGTTACAAAATGCACAACCCTGGTAGCTGGCCGAAGCAATCTAAATTAGCTGCTGGTGGCAAATGGGATGCTCTGAAGAAGTTACAAGATGAATTAGACGGAGGGCGATAATCTCCTTTTACTTAAAGCTTAAAAAGCCGAGCAGTTTCAAACTGTTCGGCTTTTTTTGTATAAGCTATTGATACCCCACATCTTGTTGGAGCTACTAAAAGGGACTTTAGCCTCGAGACTGTTTGTAGAAATATCAATGTGATAGCGGATAAAGAGCGTAGCTTCGTCTCTGTAGCCTGAAACAGGGAAGAAGCTACGCTCCTTAAATACCAAGCATCAACATTTTTCTACAGACAGAGACGAAGCTACACTCCTTTTTACTCATTTAAAGCTTATGTGGTATCAGACATACTCTAATGATCCGATGGTTGAAGTTTGTAACTCCGATGGTTGAAGTTTGTAACTTCAACTCCGATGGTTGAAGTTTGTAACTTCAACCCAATATTTTAAAAGTTTGCAACTTTTATCAGTCGATTACATATTATAAAAACAATTTTTTGTCCGCCCTGTTTTTAGACATACTCTAATGATCCACATACTTAGTAACGACGAAATAATAAGTTGGGCAATCTGGTTCTAATTATTTTTCAG
>CAYOBX010000088.1:0-15994 GCA_964402245.1 uncultured Saprospiraceae bacterium
CTAAAAGATGAAGGAGCTCAAAAATTCAATACTTTTTTAAAAAAGGCTAGAGCTATTAGTGAGGATTTTAGATGCTATGAAGATGTCTTGCCTTTGGTAATATATAAGAGAGAAACTATAGCACGCCATGAGAAAATAGAAGACTATGAAAGAGATCCTGAAAGTTTAAAGGGCTTGATAGATGCCACCTTGTTTTCCTACCAAAGAAAAGGCGTTTTATTTGCTGCCAAAGCTGGAAGAAGTTTGATCGCCGATGAAATGGGCTTGGGTAAGACGATACAGGCCATCGCCACCGCAGAGTTATTGAAAAAAGAAATGGGGATTAGCAAAACGCTGATAATTTGCCCGACCTCTTTAAAATATCAATGGAAAGCAGAGATTGAAAAGTTTACGGATAGTACCGTAATGGTTTTAGAAGGCAATCCTTTAAAACGAGAAAAAATCTATAAGAGCGACGAAAGTTTTTATATGATTATGACCTATAATATTGTGTCTAGGGATGTTCAAAAACTAAATGATTTAGATGCAGATTTGGTGATCTTAGATGAAGCACAGCGAATTAAGAATTGGGAAACTAAAATCTCTCGTAGTGTCAAAAAGTTGACGATGCCTTATTGTGTGGTGTTAACAGGTACACCTTTAGAAAATAAACTAGAAGAATTATATTCTATTATTCAGTTTGTTAATCCCTATAAATTAAGCCCTTTATTTGGTTTTTTAGCTAGGCATCAAGTGAAAGAAAAAGGAGGCAGTAAAGTCGTTGGTTATAGAGAATTGCATACGATTGGTCAGACTTTGAAATCGGTGATGATTCGGCGTATCAAAAAGAATGTGATTAAACAGATGCCGAAACGTCGGGATAAAGTTTTGTATGTCCCAATGACAGAAATGCAGGATAAGGTCCATCGGGAGTATGGAGATAGTGTAGCAAGAATTATTTCCAAATGGAAGCGTTTGGGTTTCTTACCTGAGAAAGATCGACAGTCCTTGATGATTTGTTTGAATATGATGCGGATGGTTTGTGATAGTACTTTTATCATCGATCAGCAGACCAGACATGATACGAAGATTGCCGAGTTAATGGATATTCTAGAAGAACGATTAGAAAACCCAAATGATAAGATTGTCATCTTTAGCCAATGGCATCGTATGACCCGCCTGGTCGAACAAGAATTGGAAGAGCAAGAAATCGGCTATGTCCATCTAAACGGTTCTGTTCCTAGTAAAAATAGAGGACAATTATTAGAAACCTTCCGAGAAGATCCAGACTGTAAAATATTCTTATCTACAGATGCGGGTGGGGTTGGATTGAACTTACAATCTGCAACTATGGTGATTAATTTAGACATTCCTTGGAATCCAGCGGTGTTAGAACAACGTATCGCCAGAGTATATAGATTGGGCCAAAAAAATAATGTCCAAGTAGTTAATCTCGTTTCTTTAGGAACGATAGAACATAGAATGTTAGATGTTTTAGCTTTTAAATCAGGCTTGGCAGAAGGCATACTAGATGGCGGAGAAGACAGTATTTTCATGGACGATTCTAAATTCAAGAAATTCATGGAATCTGTGGAGGAGATTACCGTTATTCCAGATCATCAGGAAGATGAAGAAGCAACTCCAGCACCAGTTATTGCAGTAGAAGAAATAGAAGAAAAATTACCAGCAGATGCGCCTAGACCTTTACCCAAAGAAGATGATTGGAAACGAGAGGGGAATAAAGAACCTAAAGATAAACCTAGAGCTGGTAATAGGAATGGTACGGGTCGTCGTCAAGGCAGGACAGGCGATGTGATTGGAGGCACGCCAACTGAAGGCTCTCCCCAAGCCTTAATGCAAATGGGGATGCAGTTTTTATCAGGTTTAGCCCAAACGCTCGCTGACCCTAAAGCGACACAGGACTTGGTCGAGAGCATTACGGAAACGGATAAAGAGACTGGCGAAACGTATGTGAAAATTCCTGTTCAAGGAAAGGATTTGGTGCAGAATGCCTTTAAGGCGTTGGGGGCGTTTTTTCAACAAAAGGGAGAATAGGAGGATTTATTTGAAAAAGAAACAGTCCGAAAAGTATTGATCTTGAAAATTAATCTTTTACTTTTTCGAAATCTTTAGGATTTCTTTTAGAGTGAATAATTGCTAAAATGTTCACAATATCATCACATATTTATAAATGATAATATGATCATTAAAATTACAGCATCTATATTTTCGTTTTGCTAAAGCAGGATTTCTACAAGGAGCACATATTTCGGGGTGATCGTTCCTTCCTGTTGAAGAAGATAGGTGTAGAAAGTTTTCTCAGTTTAAAAAAAGCCTTTGCAAAGTACACTTTACAAAGGCTTTTGAATTAAAAATTGTGTGGAGCCGGGGAGAGTCGAACTCCCGTCCAGACAAAGAACTAGGAAGATTTCTACATGCTTAGTCTAAGCTTGAATTGTCGAGCAAAAGGGAGGTGCAAAAACGAACCAATCTAATGCCTTATCTTCTGAATTTCGCCAAATAGTCGAAGCATCCTATCAGACTAGCCTGCGGGTTGGTTTGATGTACGGTACGCTGTGTATCAGGCGTCAAGCGTAGGCACAAAGGCTAACTAAGACGTGGTCTTAGGCAGCCATAGCTAATTGACGATTGCCAATTAAAAAGGTTTTGATTACCATTTGTTAACGAAGTGAGTCATCCTGCTCCGGCATGCTTACTAAATAGAAGGCTTTCCTGTCGATTCCAATACGGCCCCTTTTTTAGAAGAGAGAGTAGAGAAGTGAGAATAGAGATAGATTTCGTTAAAAGTAACGGAATGTTATCGTTTTTAATGAGACATAATCTCTATTATCTAAGCTCATGGCTCTATTCTTACTGGTTTTTAACACCAGACGAACTACAAATGTATTAACTTAGGATATAGAAAAAAAGTTTCCTTAAATATTTCTATTTTAAGACTCTATAAATTGCTCGCCGCCTGACCCACCCGTTTTACGGTTCAGTCACTTGGAGATTCCCCGAATCTCCACCCTACGGGTTCGTTCATTCATGGCGTATCGCTATAGAATCTTTGGAGGGATTGATCTTAAAAATGGTTTTATAAAACCATTTTTAAGATCAACCCCTCCAAAAGCAACCCTTCTGCCGAGCATTCGAGGCATGTAATAAGCATGAGGTTTAGTACAATACCGATATTTGAGAAGTTTGTAACTTCAAATGGATATTTTTCAAGTTTGTAACTTGATTTTGCAGACTATATTTTTTTATGAGAAAACCCTTTACTAATAAAAAAAGGTCCTTAATCTTGCGACTAAGAACCATGGTGTGTGTTTGTAGAACCTTTTACAGGTTACTTTCTCTCTATTCAATGAGAGATAAAATATAGTTTTTGTATTAATAATGCGAGGATGTTTTGGATAACCGAAAATGAATGGATGTGTTTACGGGTTAAAATCTAGAAAATTGATTTACTTTTTTATCGTTATTAGTACAGCGTTTATTCTAAAAAATCATTATGTGAAATTTAATTGTTGAATATCAAGGTTTTACTTGGTATTCAAAATCAAAATTCTTTTTTTTAGAAAAAATCTAATACTGAAATTTCTCAGTGATTATTTGTTGGTTGGAAGTAGTTAAAGAAATGGTATAATTACCTTTACCATATTTATCCAAATCAACTTCATATAGGCTACTACCAGATAAATCAGTAACAGAGTCTGTTAAAACCACTGATTGATCTTTTATTATTTGAACCCTTACTAGCTTATCGCTAATGGCATTAAAATCTATATGGATGATACTGTTGCTGTTTCTATGAAATATTTTATCTAAGGTAGAAAAATCATAGTTGCCTAAATTGGATTGTAACCTAAGGTGGGTAACACTTTCGCTATTAGCTAAGCTAAGGAGGGTTGCAGAAATAATAATAACTAGACAAAGTATCAGCATTCTCATCTAAGTTTGTATAAGTAGTGAATAATGAGGAGGAAATGGAGAGATTAAAGGGATGAGGAGAAAGAAAAAATATTTGTTCTGGTTTTTGTTTTTAGCTTGCAGCAGTGTCAGAAATAGGAGATTTCTTATTTCAAATGTATAGTGTTTTAATGTTCATGTCAAGTAAGCTTTCTAGTATTAGATAAATAATATGATTAATATTTTGCTTTTAGATTATTTTGTGACATAGCGATATTTTAGATTTAGAATATATAGTTGATTTAGTTATTGGTATTTCGTTGACTCTAAATTTTTTATTAAAATAATTGCTCTAAATTTTTTTTAAAATAGGATATATCTTCTGGCTGTTAGAAAAGCAAAAAAAAAACATATTTTTATTTATCTAAATTTTTAATTTTGTCACTTTTAGAAGGAAAAACGAACTTCAATGCTAGTCTACTATTTTGAGCCTACTATGACGTAGTAAATTTCTTTTGTATGAATCACCCAATTATGCCTATTAGTTGCTTCTGGTCTATTGATATAATTCCTAAGAAAAAACAAAGAGATAATAAGCACAAAGTCTTCTTATCCTCAATTTTTGCCGATCATTCCTTTGCTATGGGATTTATCAAAGACCGTTTATTCTTGTTATCCTTATTTTTTTTGATAGGTGCTCCATTGTCAAATGCACAAAAACTGTTACAATTAGAAAAAGTAGGAAAATTTAAGATTACAAAAATTTATCTTGGAGAAACTATCTTTGTTAAGACTGTTCAGAATCCAGATACTTGGTATGAGGCAGTGATTGAAGATGTATCGATAGAAGCCAATGCGATTATTTTTCCTAAAAGAATTATCCCATTAGATGATATTGTGGCTATGAAACGAAGGAAGAAAAGTGGTGCCCATGCTTATGGCCGTTCTTTACAATATTCTGCTATAGCCCCTGTTGTTTATGAAGGGATTTATGGCTTAGTGAATCCGCCAATCGAATGGGAGAGTTTGGCCTATATTTCTGGCGGAGCTCTTGTACTTGGTTCTTTATTGCGGCTTTTGCCACCCAAGCAGTATAAAATGGGTAAGAAGTATCGCTTGAGGGTATTGGATCTTACTTTTTATAAACCACCAGTTCCTTGAAAAGAGGTCAGAAGTCAGATCGTTTCCTACGGAACTGCCAGAGGTCAGACTTATGAGGTAGACAACGTCACGTTCCAATCATGTTGGAATCTGACAGCGTAGCGATCTGACAGCGCAGCGGTCTGGATTCTGACAGCGCAGCGATCTATTTTTAAACCTTATCTCCATTCAATTTCCAATCAAATAAAGTAATAAAAGCGTTGAATAAATAGAAAATGTATTTCACTACATTGGCGATATTCATTTGCATAGTATTTTTAGTTAACTGCACTATATTATAGATAATCCAGCTCAGCCAAGTTTCTTCATATTTTAAGGCATTACAGAAATTGGCCCCTAAAGACAGACCGAATGTTAAAGAGACAATGACTAGGAAAGTATTATCTGTTCTTCCTCCAAATAAGTAAGCCCCTAAATAAACTAAGGCGAATCCTATTATTAATCCAGCTCCTATTATTAAATAATAATTAGTATCTCTTTTTTTGATGAGCGCTCCTTTTTTCCATTTATTAAAAGCGAAGGTGACAATAAAAAAAGTAAGAGGATAGGTAATAATTGCAGAAGCATTGCCAAAGAGAAAATCAATGACACCTGAATTGATCGTCGTCAGTATACCAATGAAGTTGCCCCAATTATTTTGCTTACCGACAAGCCTTGTAGACAATAAGGAAAAAACAGCTCCAGCAGTAGAAAAAATGCCTAGTGGAAAAGCCCCTTGTTGTACATAGATCCACAATTCCTTAAAAGGAATACCAAATTGGATTTCTCCTTGAAAAAAAATGGTTTGGTGGAAATTGCGATAATAGCAAACGCCAAAAATTAATAGGGCTCCAAATAGGTCTAAATATTTGGATTGTACTAACTGTCGAAGGATTGGACGGGAAGTGCTCATTAGTGAATATGCTTTGGGCTCTGGAAATAATATCTGACAATTACAAAGTATAAATATAAAAAAAAACGGCAGATGATCGCAATCATCTGCCGTTTAAGCGTCTTACAAGATGCTGTCTCCATCTTATAACTTCATTAATAATAGTCTCGCTTGAGGAATTATTTTATGTGTGTTGGAAGGTGATGAAAAATTCCAAGTACACCTAGTTAAACGAGCTATCATTGCTATGGACACAGACCGTTGAAGTTTTGCAAAAAAGGAAAGTACCTTTTTTGCCCAAAACAGTATGGTGGCTCCATATTTTAAAGGTTTTAAATTTTTGAAAAAATTGATCCCGAACTACAAAAAAATCTTGATTCTTTAAATTCGAAATCTTTCAAAATGAATATATGAACTATATAGTTTAATACAATTAAACTATAGCAGGCCATATTATAAGACATTCAAATTATTTTGAACATTAATTATTGCAAAAGCTAACCAAAGTGTTTTCATATTACAACGTACAGCTATTTGAGGTGGCATTAATTAGCAAGAATACACGCAATTAATCGGTTTTCGAAGTGGTTGCTTAATTTATCATCTATTGAGAAATATCAACTTATGTGATAGATTATAATAATTAAGAATGAATAAAAATCATCAAATGCTTATATTTCAAATGTATGCTTATATTTTGAAAAAAACAAATTTATGATAATTTTTATTTTGCTTTTTTACATAAATAGCATTTTTTATTTTTTGATAAACGAATAATATAAACTATAATATTGAATAAGAATATTTGGTCCAGATCATAGTGATTTTTAAAATCACCATGATCTAACTAGCTGATAACCAATATCCATTTAAATTTAGCGGGTATCCTTCTAAATTCGGACGTTCTGTTATTCTTGGCTGAAGCAGTCAGATGGCGAAAAGCCATCAGATCGCATGCAGTATTCTTGATATAGTACCATTTTCTGTCAAAAGTTGCGTGCGATCTGATCGTTTTAAACGATCTGACCGCTTGTCTTAATATCAATTGCTGTCCGAGTTTAGAAGGATACTCAATTTAGCCCCTTATTCGCATTATTATTAGTTGAATTCGACTAATTATGTTATTTTCGCTTTCTAAAAATAGGGTGGGCGTAACTCAAGTTTCTAGCTTGAGTTGACTAATTTCTTAAGCTAAAAACTTCAACTACGTTTGCCAAAAAAAGTGGTTCTTTGACAAATCCCGTGAAAAGAGGCCAATGAATAAGAAAAATCAACGCTTTCTACGGTCGCTTTTGCTTCTCCTTTTTCATTGCCCACGGGATTTGTCAAAGAACGAAAAATATTTGCTCTAACAAATCCTTTTTGACCCTTCATGAAACAAAATACAAAAGATAAAATCATCACTTTTGCGATTTCCTTGTTTAACAAGGAAGGATATGGAGCAATCTCCTTACAAGAAATTGCTCACCAGATGGGCATGAGTAGAGGTAATTTAACCTATCATTTCAAAGATAAAGATGCGCTGCTGAAACGCATATCGGAAGAAATGTGGGAAAAGATAGAGCAC
Source organism: uncultured Saprospiraceae bacterium (assembly GCA_964402245.1). Lineage (GTDB taxonomy): Bacteria > Bacteroidota > Bacteroidia > Chitinophagales > Saprospiraceae > JAFMDF01. The sequence goes on from CAYOBX010000088.1 coordinate 7,491, forward strand.
GAAAGAGCTAAATCTAGAACCTTTCCTTCTTTCGAGAATATTCATAATGAAGTGCAGCTATATTATAAAATTCAAAGAGTTTATGCTTTCATTTTTTTAGACCCACATGTTTTACAACATCCTTTTATAAGAGAGCAATTTCATCAGATGACTGCTCAGACAATTAAGGATAATAAAGCGGGTATTGCATTTTCTATTAAACTAGGGAATATGAAACCAGAGCAAGTTCCAGGCACTTATCATAACCTAGCTTTTATTACTTGGATGTTAAGTTTTTTTTGGCTGGCTCAACAAATCATTAGAGGGGATAAAACAGAATCGGATGGAGAGAAATTGATATGGACTATGCTGATGCCTCATTTTACAGATAAAGGAATCCAAGCTTTTAAAGATTTCTTTGGTACTACTTATTACGAAAATTTAGGTGATCCTTTTGAAATAGATATTTCAGAGTTGATTGCTTTTTAGATATTGAACGCTGAGATGGAGAGATGCTAAGTCCTTAATGGTGAAGGAGAAATAATGAATACATCACATGTGCCATGTATTCATCATTTATCATTTTGTATTCATCATTATTTAATAATATTTCCTGAGTACAGAATAAAATATGACTGAACCAATTCAAATAGAATTGCCTACAATCTTTGAAGCCATGACTGTTAATTCTTGGTTGATAAAGGGCGATGAAAATATATTAATTGATTGTGGAGAGCAAACAGATAAAACATGGGATGCCTTAAATAAGGGGCTTCAAGAGAATGGTTTGACCCTGCAAGATATTTCTAAGGTGGTGATTACGCATGCACACTTAGATCATATGGGCATGGCTAATAGAATCACTCAAAATAGTGATGCCATTATATGGGTCTCAGAAATGGTCTATGAATGGGCGATCAATTTAGAAACATTATTAGGTCGTAGAACCAAAGCTATTCTTGCTGCTATTCTACCAAATATAGCAAAAGACGATCACAGTAAGGTTCACGATTTTGGCTATAAAAAATTATCGCCCTATTGGGATGAAATTCCTGAGGATCGACTACATGTTTTTCCAATGGAAGGGGCTATAGATTTTGGTGGGCAAGCATGGGAAATTATTTACACCCCTGGTCATTGTCTTAATCAAACTTGCTTTTATCAAAAAGATACTGGGTGGTTACTATCGGCTGATATGATATTACCCATGATTCCTATTCCTATCATTGATGCAGCTAGAACGGACCCTTATGAAGGAGGTAAAAGTTTGATGATGCATTTGGCATCTTATGAAAAATTATTACCATTAAATATAACAAAAGCATTTCCTGGGCATTTTGATATTCTTGAAAATATTCCAAGTTTAATAGAAAATCAGAAAATGCGGATACACGATAGAAAAGAAAAATGTTTCCGATTGATTCAATCAGGTTGCTCTTCTTTTATGGAATTATTGGACGGTATTTATAAAGAGCGAGTTAATAATGCGACTATGTTTATGGTTATCGGTTTTTTAAATATCTTACAATCGGAAGGTAGAATTAGAAAAGAAATGGTGGATGGTAAATGGGCTTATTTTCCTATTCCTGAGTTGTACCAGTAGGTATTACAAAAGGACACAAAAAACTTTTGATTTCTTTTGTGATTTAGAAAAAAATATAAAATAACTATGTCTTTCTACGAAAAACGCATACTACCAAAAATGGTCCACTTCGCATGTGGTTTAAAACCAACCATGAAGCAGAGAGAAAAAGTAGTACCTCATGCAAAAGGACATGTATTAGAAATAGGCATAGGATCAGGACTTAATTTGTCATATTATAATAAGGATCAAGTAAAAAGTTTAGTAGGCATAGATCCATCCAAAGAAACTTGGGAAGTAAACAAAGCGAAGCAAACAGATTTAGGTTTTGATTTTCAATATATTCAGACAGGAGCAGAGGCTCTTCCTTTAGAGAACCAATCTGTGGATACGATTGTGATGACGTATACTTTGTGTACCATTCCTGATACCATCAAAGCGATGTCTGAAATTCGTAGAGTTTTAAAACCAAGCGGTCAATTATTATTTTGTGAACATGGTAAAGCACCTGATGCAGCCGTGTTAAAATGGCAAAATAGAATTAATCCTTTTTGGCAGAAAATCGGAGGGGGGTGTCATTTAAATAAAGATATTCCAAAGTTGATTAGGGAGAATGGTTTTAAAGTGGCGGATTTAAAAACGATGTATATTCCTGGATGGAAACCATTGAGTTTCAATTTTTGGGGTATGGCGCAAATAGATTAATTGATAAAACACTCAAACAAAAAATATGAATCCTATCCTTCAACTAGACGGCACTGCCCAAGCAGCCTTAATAAAAAAAGGAGACCTCACACCATTAGAATTAGTGGATGCTTCCATTGCAGCAATTGAAGCATTGAATCCTTCTTTGAATGCGGTGATCACACCCATGTTTGAAGAAGCACGAAAAATTGCTCAATCCGATCTACCAGATGCGCCGTTCAAGGGCGTACCTATTTTATTGAAAGATGGAATAGCAGCTTATAAAGGCGTACGATTTACAACAGGTGCTACTTTATTCAAAAATAATATTGCTAAAGAAGACAGCCTATTAGTTAAAAGATATAAAGAAGCTGGCTTCATCGTTTTAGGCAAAACAAATATGCCAGAATTTGGTTTATTGCCTACAACCGAACCTACTGCCTTCGGGCCAACACATAACCCTTATGATATTACGAAAACGCCAGGAGGTTCTAGTGGAGGAACAGCAGCAGCCGTAGCCGCAAGAATGGTCTCTTTAGCACATGGCAATGATGGAGGCGGATCTATTAGAATTCCTGCTTCTTGTTGTGGATTGTTTGGATTGAAACCAACTAGAGGGCGAAACCCATTAGGGCCTCTAAGTTCCTTAGTAAGTGGCTTGGTAGAGGAACATGTTTTGACTAGATCCGTCAGAGACTCTGCTGCAGTATTGGACATTACGGGTCAACCTGATCCTTTAGCTTTTTATCATGCACCTGCGCAAAAAGGTTCTTATCTACAAGCTTTAGATCAACCTGTTCGGAAATTGAAAATTGGTTATGCTTTAACTTCTCCTGGTGGAGGTGCTTTACATCCTGATTGTGACGCGGCTACTTTATATGCTGTTGAATTATGTAAATCTTTTGGACATGAAGTGGTAGAAATGCCTTTAGCCATTCCTTTTAGTGGAAAGCAGTTAGGGGATATATTTAGTGCTTTATGGGCAGTAGGTGCAGCAAGTCCTTTAGCTTTTTATCATAAAATGACAGGAAATCCACCACCGAAAGATTTAGTGGAACCTTTGTCTTATGCAATGTATGAACAAGGACAAAAAATATCTGGTGCCGATTATGAATTTGCTAGACAAGCCATGCACAAAGTAGCTCGTAGTGTCTTAATGGCTTTTCAAGATATTGATATTTGGTTGAGTCCAACTTTGGGTATGCCACCTGTAGATTTAGGTAGTTTTGCACAGAGTGAGTCGGATCCTTTGGCTCCTTCTTTGATGGCTGCAAAATTTTCGCCCATGACGGCGCTATTTAATATATCTGGACAACCAGCAGCTTCTATTCCTGTTTATTGGAATGAAAGCGGTTTACCAATTGGAGTACAAGCTGTATCAAAGTTTGGAGATGAAGCAACGATATTCCAGTTGTCTCAACAAATGGAGCAAGTGGTAAAATGGCAAGAGAAATTACCAGTAATATTATCTTCAGCTAATTTGTAAAAATGTAGTTTTTTGATAAATACGGATCAGAGATGGCTGGCACTTTGGAAGTGCCTGCCATCTTTGCCGCAATATTTATCAGAGTGCCGAAAAATAAAAGCAGTAGCCTAGAATTGTTTTTAGAGGCAGCAAATTTGGTTTATTTTTTTGCAAAAAAATAAACCAAATTTGCTGCCTCTAAAGAGAAATATTAAATATACTTGTTGCCGAGTCTTAATACAATGAATCCTAAAAAATATTAATTTAAAATTAAATACTTAAAATATGAGTTCCTATTATTTCACAGAAGAACACGAATTATTCAGACAAAGTCTTAGAACATTTTTAGAAAAAGAAGCAAGACCTAATATAGACCAGTGGGAAGAAGATCGCCGAACACCAAGAGACATTTGGAAGAAAATGGGCGATATGGGATTTCTTGGTTTATCTTATCCAGAGAAGTATGGTGGGATGGATTTAGATTTTTTCTATGATGTGGTATTTAATGAAGAATTGGGTCGAATGGGGTCTGGGGGTTTTGCTATTACGCAGCAAGTAGTGCAATATATGTCTGGACCATATATTCTAAAATATGGTTCGGATTATCTAAAAGATAAATACTTGCCAGGCTTAATTGCTGGAGAGTTAATTTCTTCTATTGGTATTACAGAACCGGGAGCAGGCTCTGATGTGCAGGGTATTAAAACGAAGGCGATTAAAGAAGGCGATTATTATATCGTGAATGGGGCAAAGACTTTTATTACGAATGGCGTTTATGGAGATTTGATAATTACGGTTGTCAAAACGAATCCAGCATTAGGGGCTGCAGGTGTTAGTTTGTTAGTCATCGATCAAGATTTAGAAGGTATTTCTCGACGCAAATTAAAGAAGCTAGGATGGCACTGCTCGGATACCGCAGAATTGAATTTTGATAATGTAAAAGTGCCTGCTAAAAATTTAATAGGAGAAGAAGGAAGAGGCTTTTTCTATTTAATGAATGGTCTTCAATTAGAGCGTATTTGTGCGATGCCAGCAGCAATAACAGGGATGGAATCAGCTATTGAAAGTTCGCTGAAATATATGGCAGAGCGGCAGGCGTTCGGCAAACCTATCAATAAATTTCAAGTACTTCGTCATCGAATTGCACAATTAGCGTCAGAAGTAGAAGCCTTAAAAGCATTCAGCTATCAATGTTGCCAGATGTATGCGGATAATATTTATGACGTGAAGATGTGCTCTATGTTAAAGTTACTAGGATCAGAATTATCTGAAAAAGTAGCGACTGAGTGTTTGCAGTTTTTTGGTGGTTATGGTTTTATGGAAGAATATCCTATGGCAAGAATGTATAGAGATGTACGGGTAGGTACCATCGGTGGAGGCTCATCAGAAATCATGAGAGGAATCATTGCTAAGATGATTATTGATGATAAGGATTTCAAGGCAGCAAAGTCTGATTTTAAATTAAAAACTAGAGCTACGAAAAAAGAACCAGCTATGGCAGAAGCAGTAGCTGCTTCGGCGAATGGTAGTGCGAATGGGGCTGCTAGTAATGGTGCATCGAATGGCGCTGTAACCGGTATAGACGGTTTAGTCACCATGATTCAAGGACAGGCTTCCAAAGCAGATGCTTTGGGGAATACCCTTAAATTTGACTTAGAAGGATCTCATCTATTTATTGATGGTTCTGGCGATGCCAATAAAGTATCTACGGAGAATAAGGAAGCGGATTGTACTGTAAAGTTGACTATGCAAGATTTTCAAGATCTAGTCAATGGAGAGTTAAATCCAATGTCTGCCTTTATGAGTGGAAAATTAAAAATTGATGGAGATATGGGAGTGGCTATGAAATTGCAAAATCTGTTCGGATAATTCATCATTTAATAAAAATCATGTCAACAAAACGAAAATACTGGGGTTGGGGCTACGAAGGAGAAGGACCAGAAGCAGCAGTCGTCGCTCAAACAAGAGCGACTCTGAAAGCAATGTTTCAAATAAAGGAATTGGAACAGATCGCTCCGATTCCTTTAGAGGATTTAAAATTAAGACCCGCCCGTTTTAAACTGCCGGCCCATTTAGAAAATATCTGTACAGATCAAATAGCAGATCGAGCAGCTAGAAGCTATGGTAAATCTTTTCGAGATGTATGGAGAGGCTTGCATGGACAGTTTGATAATCCACCTGACTATGTAGCCTATCCTACAACGGAAGATGAAATTCAGGCCCTGATGGCTTTCGCTTCTAAAGAACAAATTTCTATAGTTCCTTTTGGTGGCGGAAGTAGTGTGTCGGGTGGAGTAGAGCCTACTTTAGATTCAAAGTACCAAGGAGTGATTACGGTAGATATGCGCAACTTTGATAAAATTTTGCACATAGATAAGCAATCCAGAGCAGCGCATATACAAGGAGGAATTTTTGGCCCTGCTTTAGAAAAAGGATTGCGACCGCATGGATTGACCCTTCGACACTATCCGCAAAGTTTTGAGTTTTCTACCTTAGGTGGTTGGATAGCAACTCGTTCAGGTGGGCATTTTGCTACCCTGTATACACATATAGATGAGTTTGTGCAAGGGGTACGAATGGTCACGCCTAATGGTATCATGGAAAGTCGCCGATTGCCAGGGCATGGTGCAGGACCAAGTGAAGAACGATTAGTCGCAGGCTCGGAAGGTATCTTTGGTATTATTACTTCTGCATGGATGCGTTTGCAAGATATTCCAAAATTTAAGTTGACTAAAACGATACAATTTAAAGACTTCTTTCAAGCAGTAGAAGCCACCCGCCAATTATCTCAAAGTGGATTGTTTCCCACCAATGCTCGTTTGGTAGACCCAATGGAAGCCTTTTCTAATGGCTTAGGAGATGGCAGTGCAACGATGGTTATTGTTGGTTTTGAATCGCATCAACACCTCGTAGATGGCATGATGGAGGAAGCCATAAAAATTTGTACAGATCTTGGAGGAAACCCAGTCGAAGAAAAACTGAAAGGAGGTAGGAGCCAAAAAGCAGATGCATGGAAAAATTCTTTTCTAAAAGCTCCTTATTTAAGAGATGAATTAATGAAAGATGGTTTTATCTTAGAAACTTTTGAAACGGCTATCACTTGGGATCAATTTGATAATTTTCATAAAAATGTAAAAGCAGCTACTCAACAGGCAGTCAATGAACATTGTGGCATCGGAACAGTCACTTGTCGATTTACACATTTATATCCTGATGGCCCTGCGCCTTATTATACGGTCATTGCCAAAGGGGCAAAGGGGCAACAAATGGAACAATGGGACGCTATTAAAAGAGCTGCTTCTAAGGCTATTATTGATAATGGTGGAACGATTACTCACCACCATGCGGTTGGTAAAGATCACCAACCTTATTATGCTCAGCAACAATCGGATATTTTTGGAACGGCATTACGAGCGGTTAAAGATCGTTTAGATCCACAAGGGATTATGAATCCTGAGGTCTTGATAAAGTAAGTTGATTGGCGAACAAGGAATAATTCATGGTGATTTTATCACCATGAATTATGTTAATATTTATCCTTTCTTTCAAAATTTCCTCTAGGATTATGTCCATGTTCTTTTTTAAACTCATCAATATATCTTTTCTCCATTTTTTCTGCTGTACGTCTACCTGCTATATTTTTTATTAGGATGTTACCGAAAAAACGAAGCCAGCCTACAAACGAATTTCCAATTTTAATTTGTCTTCGCATTCTATTAGAATAGCCATCCTTTCCTATTGGATCTGCACTTATTCCATATTTGTAAACCGAATCATCTTCCTTGTCTCTTATTTCATATAAGTGATGGGGTTTAGGGTTGCGTTTTTCATTACCATGTCCTTTGAACCCTTTGAATTTTCTTTTGGCCATTAGGTATGGGTTTCGCTCCACCCTTCTTTATTAGAATAAGTTTCGTAATTATGAGAGGGAATATAAGAAAATTCTTTTTTAGTTTTTATTGCATAAGCGTTCGAGGCAAGAGATAAAAGGGGCTCAAAAGTGATGCTTTTGGGTATGGAAGTAGGATTCTTTTGTACTTCCTCATAAGCTACTCGACCATTGGCAACTACGCAAGCACGAGCATATAAAAAAACGTCTACTGAGAAATATTCTCCTTCCTGAAAGGCATTTTCTCCTATATTTTTTGCAAACTTCTTTTGATCAAGTTCATATAATTTCTGAGCAAGGATATCTTCAAAACCATATATATGGGCTATTGGTAGAGTAGCTAATTTCTTAATAGCAGGCTGTAAAATAGCTGTATCCTCTTCCTTATCCCAATCTAGTAAGCCAATAATATCCCAAAATTCATCTTCTGGTAAAGGGATGAAATCTGGTTTTCTATTGATTGTTATTTCTAGTTCTGCTTCTGCATATTTTTCTTGCATCTCCTTTACGAATGCAGCAGATAGCTTACTTACAGATATTTTAAAAGATGATTGCATTATTTTTATATTTATCTACGTTAAATATAGTATATTTTGAGTGTAATTGGAAGAAATTAGCCCTTAATTTTGGTTGTTTACCGCCTACTTGTCAGCAGTTGTCAGAACTTTGTTATCTTGAAAAAGTATTTATTTAGAAAGCTCAAACCATTACAATGAATACAAAAAACAAAAGAATACTCCTAGTTATCCCGCCACAAATAGGTCTATTAAAAGGCTTTGCTACAGGAATAATTAGTTTAGCAACTTATCTAGAACAAAATCAACCAAGTATTGATATAGATATTATTGATTTTAGTAGCTTAACTAAACTAGATGCAGAGATCAAAATAAAACAGTTTGCTACTA
>CAYOBX010000089.1:0-12180 GCA_964402245.1 uncultured Saprospiraceae bacterium
TTTTGGCATACCATTTTACTCGGGTAGTAGCCGATATTAAAGGGTAACGAGTCTATTATATCTATCAATACGTTTTAACTGATTACCAAGGCAATACTAGAGTACTGTTTAAGGATAATGGAAATGGAATAGCAGAAGAAATTGAGAGTTATTCTTATTACCCAAATGGCGTACTACATGAGACAAAATCAGACTATGCATCCAAGTATCAATTTGGTGGCAAGGAATTACAATCAGAGTTAGATTTAGATTGGTTAGATTTTGGTACTAGATGTTTGGATAGTTGGTCTGGAAAATGGTTGGGGGTTGATATATTAGCAGAGGCAAAACCCTTTATGTCGCCGTACAGCTATGGTTTGGGGAATCCTGTTCGGTTTTCTGATCCTAGTGGGATGATAGAAGAGGATCAGGATGGCTTGATGAGTGTTAGTTTATCAGAATCTGGTGGAAGTAGATTGTCAGGTTATGTTTTGGATGCTGCTAATTTTGAGAATGATGAAACTAGCGAAAATGAAAATCCTTTAAATGAACAAGGTCTATTTAAAATTAGAAGGCATTAAAATGACAGCAGAAGAGTATAGGGAAAGCTTTGGGATCAGTAAAAAAGAGATCGCCAAACATTTCACATCCTTCCTATAATTAAAAAAGCCCCTAAATCTAATGATTTAAAGGCTTTAAGTTGGTAGCGAGAGGGAGACTTGAACTCCCGACCTCAGGATTATGAATCCTGCGCTCTAACCAGCTGAGCTACCTCGCCACTTGTCGCTTTTTGAAAGCGGCTGCAAATATAAGTCCTTTTTGGGTATTAACGCAAGTATTGTGCTTTGGAAAAGTATCATTTTTAATTAAAAATGATACTTTTAATTAATGGATATGCTTAGTTAGATGTTGACTCTTCTTTTTGCATTGCTGAAAAAGAAGCAAAAAAGCTAGATAAAACAAGCTAACCCATCCCTTCGGGCTCAGAATTAACTTTTCTTATAGTGTTTTATAGAGCTATAACCAACTAAATGTATTTAGATTTTTGATATTATTCGACGGCTGTCGCCGTTTCGTAAGTAGGATTCTTTGGAATCGCTGCCTCCAAAACCCCTATTTGCCGAGCTGGCGTTAATCAGTGAGGCTATATGCTCTGTATACTAATCACTACCGACTTACTAGCAGGTGTATAACTCTTCGCATACTGTCCCACTGGCACTAGCACATTTGCTTCTGGAAAATAAGTCGCTACACACTTCGTAGGAATATCAAAAGGGACGATCATAAAGTTAGGCGCTACCCGTTTTTCGCCATTAAAATGACTGGTCAAATCTACATAATCGCCTTGTGATAAACCTGCCTCTTTTATATCTGTTGGATGCATCATGATAATACGCCGACCATTATGGATGCCTCTATAGCGATCATTATTATCATAGATGGTGGTATTAAATTGATCGTGGCTTCGGATGGTAGTCATTAAATATTGTCCTTCTTGTAAGGGATGAATAGGCACGCTAGTCACATTAAAATGAGCTTTTTGATCGGGGGTTGTAAACTTTCCTTCTCTTGGACCATTTGGTAAATAAAAACCGCCTTCTCTGCGTACCCGTTCATTATAATTGTCAAAGCCTGGAATACAAGCTTCTATTGCGTCTCTAATTAAATCATAATTTTGAACCATTGCTTCCCATTCTACTTTTGTGTCTTTACCTAAAGTAGCTTGAGCCAATCTAGCCACTATATCTGGTTCGCTAATCAAATGCTCGGAGGCAGGTGTTAATCGACCTTGAGACTTATGTACAATACCCATCGAATTTTCCACACTTACAAATTGTAAACCTGTGGTTTGTTGGTCTTGTTCCGTTCTTCCTCTACAAGGTAAAATGAGCGCTGTTTTGCCTGTAACTAAATGATTGCGATTAGGTTTGGTACTGACCATTACAGTAAGGTCACAGTTGCGCATAGCTTGTGCAGTGTATTCCGTGTCGGGTGCTGCTAATAATAAATTACCCCCCATGCTAAAAAAGACTTTGGCTTTTTTTGCGTGCATGGCTTGGATTGCTTCGACTGTATTATAACCCGTTTTATTAGGCGCAACAAACTCAAATTGCTGTTCTAATTTTTCTTTAAAGGCAGGTTTTAAATGTTCCCATATTCCTACTGTTCGGTCTCCTTGTACATTGCTATGTCCTCGTACTGGACAAGCTCCTGCACCCGGCTTTCCAATACTTCCTCGAAGTAGCAAAAGATTAACGATTTCTTTGATATTATCAACACCATTAACGTGTTGCGTAATACCCATCGCCCAACAAATAATCATTTTCTTTCTTGCTTGAATAAGCGCTGCTGCTTTGCAGATATCAGCTATGGAAATACCACAGGTTTCTGATAAATGAGATAAGGAGTGTTGTTGAAGATCAGCTAATACGGCATCATAACCTACTGTGTTTTTTTCAATGAAATCTTTGTCAATGGTACTTCCAGGCGATGCCTCCTCCATTTCTAATAAGACCAGCATGATTGCTTTTAGTAAAGCAATGTCTGCATTAATTCGGACTTGTAGAAACAAATCAGCAATCGGCGTTGGTTTCCCAATCCATCCTCTTAGTTCTTGTGGATTTTTAAAATTTTGCATCCCTGTTTCAGGAAGCGGATTGATACTAATTACTTTAGCTCCCGCTCGCTTTGCTTTTTGTAAAGCAGACAACATTCTTGGGTGATTGGTGCCAGGATTTTGGCCAATTACCAAGATCACGTCTGCTATATAAAAGTCTTCTAATTTTACGGTTCCTTTTCCAATGCCTATGGTTTGGGATAAACCCATACCTGTAGATTCATGACACATGTTAGAGCAGTCAGGTAAGTTGTTGGTCCCAAATTGACGAACAAATAATTGGTATAAAAAAGCAGCTTCATTGCTCGTTCTACCAGAGGTATAAAAAATAGCTTCATCAGGAGAGTCTAATAAATTTAAATGAGTACCAATCATTTTAAATGCCTCCTCCCAGTTTATCGGTTCATAATGACTAGATCCTTCTTTTAAAACCATTGGATGGGTAATCCGACCACTCTTTCCTAGTTGTCGTTCCGTCCATCCCATCATTTCTTCAATGCTATGCTTGGCAAAAAAAGCAGGATCGGCTCTCGCAGTGGTCGCTTCTTCTGCTACGGCTCTTGCTCCATTTTCGCAATATTCTGCTATGCCAGAACGCTCTCCCGGTGCAGGATCTGGCCATGCACAACTAGGGCAATCAAATCCTTTGGTTTGATTCAAATTTAATAGGGTTTTGTTGCATCGAATCATACCCATTTGTTTGGAGGCATCTTTGAGGGCATTAGAGACGGCTGTGATACCTGCGGCAACCGTTGCGGGTTTGGTGATTTTTATATTGGTTTCTTTATCTGTTGGAATGGTATATTTCTTTGACATGGTATTTTTATTAACAGTAATAAGTTTTGGTTTTTTGACAAATCCCGTGATTGTATTAGATCGTCGAAGTTTGTAACCATAGCCGTTAGGTTAAGAAAAAAAAGTACTGAAGATCAATCACTTATGCTTGAGTAACAGAGATGGCTGGCACTTTGAAAGTGCCTGCCATCTTCGCCAAAACCCAGCAAATACAAAAGTTTTAGAGTATCTCCTCTTCAAGTAATATTTTTAGCCTGACGGCTATCCTTTATGCCAGCGTTATTTGAAGAGAAGGAACATTAACTATCAGATATGAACCTAATTTCTTCTTGTGGAGAAATAGCTTCTTCTTGGTCTATAATGTCCATTGAATAGTAGCGATCGGTTGACCCCATTTCCTTATTAAAAGCTTCTTCAACAAATTCAAGTTTAGATTGCTCTAATATTTTTACAGAGCCAATATTATTTACATCAACATATGCAATCAGGTTAGTTACCTCTTCTTGACAAAATGCATAGTCTATTAAGCTATTACAGATTTCCTTCCCATAGCCTAGCTTCCAATATTTTTCTAAGAATCGGAAACCTATTTCATGTTTTCCTTTACTATCTCCGATTAATGCGCAAGTGCCTACGAAGGCATTGTCTGCTTTTCGTTCTACTGCCCACACCCAAAATTGATTATTGGTTTCAGAATAATGTGCAATAAGCTTATGGAGATCGGCTTGATCTTCTTCTAAAGTATTCGCTTTGCCAGTGGTGTACTGCATGACACGGCTATTCCCTTGCATTTGATGGTAAGGGGTAATGTCATCGAGGTGAAGCTCTCGAATGGTGAAATTTTGTGTTTCAAATATGGTTGACTGCATGTTTAATTTTATGCGGTCTTTTTGAGTTATCCCACGACTTCGTCATGGGTTATAGGATGTCGTCCTTTCAGGTTATCCCACGACTTCGTCATGGGTTACAGGATGTCGTCCTTTCAGGACTATTATGTTTTTGTGTTTGTTTGTTGGGTAATTTTACCCGATTAATTAATCAGTGTTACTTAGGAACAGTCTTCAGCAATAACTCATTTACAAAGTAGCCAGGTGAAATCTGAGAAGTGCTTATTTTGCCAAATTTCTTATGAGACATAATCTGATTAAAACCTGTATGAAAGAAAATGACAGGCTGTTCTTCATAGACAATCTCTTGAAAGCGCATGTACAAATCATGCAGTTTTACTGGATCTGTAGTTTTATTGATAGTCTCTATCAGTTTATCAGATTCTGCATTTCCAAAAGAAAAATAATTGCCACCTGATTGGCTACTCCATCGATAATCGAAGTCCTCGTAAAAAGGATACCAGCTAGAACCCAACGGAGATAATTCAAAAGTCTTACTTCTATAGCCTGTTATAAGAGGACGACCCTCCATAGGGCTAACCGTAATATCTACACCAGCTGGCTGGGCTGCTTCTTTGAAAAGTTGACCTACATCTCCTCCATTTTTAGAAGTACCGGAATAAGAATACTCTAAGCTTAATTCTGTTAATTCCCCATTAATTATTTTATCTACCGTTCCATTATTGTTAGTATCTGACCACCCTGCTTCTTGAAGTAATGTTTTTGCTTTTTCTATATCATAAGGAATAGGTGTAAGCCCTTTATGATAATAGGGTTTGGAAGGATGAACAGGTGTCGCTACCACATTGTCTTCCCCCATGTATACTGCATCTGATATTTCTTTTAAATCTACTAAATGTGCCAATGCTCTTCTCACTTTCTTATCTGATAATTTCGGATCAACTGTATTTAACATTATAAAAAGATGTTGATAACTGGAGGGTGAATAGAAATTAAAATTTTCTTTGAAAAAATCATCTTTTTTTAATTTTACTATATCTCTTACTTCTGTATTGCTAATTAAATCTATTTCTCCATTTCGCATTAAAGAAATAGCCGCATTAAAATCAGGAACTACTTTATAGACAATTTTTTTAGGGATTGCTTTTAACTTTGGGTATTTACTGCTAAGTGCATCACCCCACCAATTTTCTTTTTTTTCTAAAACAAGCGATTCGCCTGTTTTCCATTCTTTTAATTTATAAGGGCCAGAGCCACTTAATTCTCCATCTTGGCCCATGTTTTTAGGACTTGTTAGAATGGTGCCTAGTTTTTTAAGTTGTTCATCTGACTCATATTTTTCTTTGTTTGCAGAATCTTGTAATTCTTTCAGTGGATAATTAGTATAAATGTTTTCTGGATCTAATAGATGCGAAGGGAGTAAGGTAAAGTTGGACAATGTTTCTTTTCCTACTACATATTTATCAGAATAAACCGTAAATTTTTTATCAGAAGCGGGATCAATTTCTACTCTGTTCATTGATAAAAATTGAGTTCGAAAAGGCGATCTATAGTGAGGATTAAAAGTAGCCTTAACCGTAAAAATAAAATCCTTAGCGGTCATTGGAGTACCATCATCCCAGACTGCCTCTTCTAGTAGATCAAAAGTATAAGCAACTAATCCTGCATCTGGACCTGTTGTAATTTCTTTTACATTAGGGAGCGTTTTAATGAGTATAGGTTCTGCTTCATAAGTATTTGCATTAAAGCCACTCAGAGGGAGGGCTAGTTGACGAATAATAGTGGTAGCTTGTCTATCATTATTTAAAAGAAAATTCAAACCCCTAGGCTCGCTGGGTATCCGTATGTTAACCGTAGTATCTAATGCTACTGGAGGTAATTTTGGATCGCTTCTACAAGCTGATAAAAGGAATACGAAGAGAAGAGTGGAGATTAAGATAGAATGGTTGAGTCGCATGGTCATGGTTTTTGAATACTTGTTTTAAAGATGGAAATACAGGGGTTTCCTATAAAAATCCGTTTTACCAATTTTGCCTTTCTTACCCCAACCCTGAAGGGAAAAAAGGTAGAAATCGCTAAAACTCCCTTTAGGGTTGGGGTGATTTTTAGCGATTTTTGACTTTTTGGACTGGTTTTATTTAACGGCGTAATTTTTTTATAAGAAAGCGAAAATACTTATTAGATTTATATATGCAAAAATATTTAATGTATATTTTTTATTTGAACAAAATAGGGAAACTTTTTCTTTAGTTAAAATAAGATTCGCAAAAAGATAAGAATATCTTTAAATAAGAAGCGAGAGCAGAGAAGTGAGAAGTGAGATAGACTTCGTTTTCATTTCGTTTTCATTTAATGAGATCCATTAGTTTTCAAACGGATTTGTCTCTATTCTCTGTTCTCTGCTCTAAAAAAAAGAATATGTCAAAAGTATTAATAGCAGGTGGTACAGGTCTTGTGGGTACTCGACTCAGTCAATTATTAAACGAGAAAGGATATGACGTAGTGCATTTGAGCCGTAAAAAGAATCCAAAGGCTGTCTATCCTACTTTTGTATGGAATACTAAGGATGGGACTATAGAGGAAGAATCATTTCAAGGAGTGGAGTATGTTATTAATTTAGCAGGTACGGGGATTGCGGATGGGCTTTGGACCACCTCTAGAAAAAAGCTATTAATTGATAGTCGAGTAAAAGGAGCTGAGTTATTAGCTAATGCTATAAAAGCCTTAGCTCAGAAACCTAAGGCCTACCTGTCGGCAGCTGCGATAGGGGTATATGGAGATAGAGGAAATGAAGTATTGACAGAGGAATCAGCTATTGGCAAAGAAGGCTTTATGGTACAATGTTGCCGAGAATGGGAAGCTGCTATTGAAAATGTCGCAACTGTAACGGGGATTCGGACAGTCGCATTTAGGATTGGTATTGTCTTATCTACTAAAGGCGGGGCATTGGCTAAGATGTTGTTGCCTTTAAATTTTTTTACCGCTAGTTATTTTGGTACGGGTGAACAATGGTATTCTTGGATACATATTGATGATGTTTGTCAGTTTTTTATAGACGCTATGGAAAAAGAAGAGATGGAAGGAGTTTATAATTCGACCAGTCCTAATCCATTGACTAATAAGGACTTGACTAAGAGAATGGTGAAGGCACTTGGAAAAAAGGCAGTAGTGATACCTGCTCCTACTGCTGCCTTGCGTTTGGGAATGGGTGAAATGGCAGATGTTGTACTAAATAGTAATAAGATATTGCCAAAACGATTGGAGGCACTCGGAATCTCCTTCCAATTTCCTACCTTTGAGGAGGCGGTGATAGACGTTGTGGAACGTGGTGTGTAACATGGAATTCACTCTGTACGCCCGTAACACGGAATTTATTCCGTATTTCTATCTATCGAGCGAAGCGCAGATAGATAGTCTGTAAAAAATATAATCACTGTTCTTAGCTGGTCACTAGATTACAGACTATCTGCGCTTCGCTCGATAGTCTGAATACGGAATGAATTCCGTGCTACATCCAAATAATATGAAAAAAATAACCTCCCTTTTAGTAGTATTCTTCATTTATTCCACTTCTTTATTCTCTTGGTGGGACCCTGGGCATTTAGTAACAGCCATGATTGCATATGAAAATTTAGACCCAGCAGTAAAGAAGCAAGTAGATGAATTGACTAAGGTGCTCCAAAGAGATTACTCCTATGTGAATCACTTTATAGCTACAGGGCCTTGGCCAGATGATTTGAAAACAGAGGGAGTGCGTTCTTTTGATACTTGGCATTATACCAATATTCCTATCAACTCTTCTAGATTACCACTCGCAGATCCACCGGTCATTGATATTATTTGGGCAATCAATCAAATGCAAAAAGTACTAAAAAGTGATAAACCTAAGGCGGTAGATAAGGCTAGGCATTTGGCTTTTCTAGTACATTTGGTAGCAGATTTACACCAACCTCTACATAGTACATCGGTACATGACGATGAGCATCCAGGCGGTAATATAGGCGGAAATGCTTTTCGCTTGAAAGGAGAATGGCGAAATATGCATGCTTTGTGGGATGATGGATGTGGCTATTTGAGCGATTTAAATGATATTAATCCATATGGTAAAGAGAAAAATGCATTAGAGGGAACAGAAATTTTTAGGATTAAAACATTGGCAGAGGAGCTAATGAAAGAGTACCCAAAAGATTATTTTTCTTGTAATGATCAATTAGATCCTGATTTTTGGGCATTAGAAAGCCATAAATTAGCGATAAAATACGGTTATAAAGGGGTAAATGAGACAAAAGACAATGGATATCAAAAATGGATTAAAGAGGGAGATGAACCTTCTAAACTGTATTTAGAAAACGGCCAAAAGGTTGTAAAAGAACGATTAACCGTAGCTGGATACCGTTTGGCTAGTATTTTGAATGATATTTTTGGAGAGTAGGGAGTATCTAAAAGATTTTGCAAGCAAAATATTGTATTGAACGCAGAGGTGCAGAGATGCAGAGAACAAATATAAAGCTGTCTCTTTACCCTTCTACGTTCAATTATGTTGTCGCTTTTTTTATAAAATATCTTTTTAGACTGCTACAACGCAATCCATGAATTGTCTCCAAAATAGTGTAATTTTGTAGCAATACAAGTAGTCAAGAAGCTAAAAGCTGATGGCTAAATCAGAAATAACCGATTAAATGAAAATTCATTGAATTCCATACATAAATTCACAGTAGCGAGTATCGAAGGGAGAGAGATAAATTTTGCCGATTTCAAAGGCAAAAAAATAATGGTCGTTAATGTAGCCTCAGAATGTGGCTTCACATCTCAATATCAACAGCTTCAGGAGTTATCTGAAAAATTTCCTGAACAACTAGTCATTGTTGGTTTTCCTGCAAATAATTTTGGTGCACAAGAACCTGGGTCCAATCAAGAGATTCATGCTTTTTGTACCAGTCGTTTTGGCGTAACATTTCCACTAACAGCTAAGGTATCCGTAAAAGGGACAGATCAAATACCTGTCTACGAATGGTTGACTCAAAAATCAGCTAATGGCGTCTTAGATTCAGAAGTCAAGTGGAATTTCCAAAAGTACTTATTAGATGAACAAGGACAACTAGTGGCGACTTATCCTTCCAATGTTAGCCCTACTGATGAAGTTATTATGAATTGGATCG
Source organism: uncultured Saprospiraceae bacterium (assembly GCA_964402245.1). Classification (GTDB taxonomy): domain Bacteria; phylum Bacteroidota; class Bacteroidia; order Chitinophagales; family Saprospiraceae; genus JAFMDF01. The sequence continues at coordinate 9,399 of CAYOBX010000089.1, forward strand.
TTAATAAATGATGAATGAGAAATGATGAATGATGAATGCGTAAAGTTGACCACGATAAGTAGTTTGACAAAAGTATTTTAACTTCTTCTTTTTGATGGTTTGATGGCTAGATTGTTTGATTGTCAACGTCACGTTGACAATCAAACAGTCATAACAATCAAACAGTCATAACAGTCATAACAATCATTTTTAGTTGTTAACTTCTTTTTGTCCGACTACTTATGCTTACATCATGTATTCATCATTCATCATTCATCATTTTGCATTCATCATTTTGCATTCATCATTTTGCATTCATCATTTATTAAAACATGCAATTAGCTACTGTTATAGGTCAAGAAAAGGTAAAGCAAAGCCTTACTCAATTGGTGGATGCTGCGCGTATTCCTCATGCGATGTTATTTCTTGGACCTGCAGGTAGTGGAAAATTAGCGATGGCTATAGCCTTAGCTCAATATATTTTGTGTGAGCAAAAAGCAGGTGGTGAAAGCTGTGGCGTTTGCAGACAATGCTTAAAAGCCAGTAAATTAGTACATCCAGACTTACATTTTTCCTATCCTTTCATAGGGTCAAAATTGACAAGTTTGGAGTATATAACACAATGGCGTTCGGCGATATTAGATAATCCTTATTTAGAAGTCAATCAATGGTTACAGCTCATTGGGGCAGAAAATAAACAGGGAAATATTAATAAAGACGAATGCTTGCGGATTATTAAGCAGTTAAGTTTAAAGTCATTTGAATCAGATTATAAGATTTTGATTCTTTGGTTACCTGAATATTTACAAAAAGAAGGTAATCGTTTACTAAAATTAATAGAAGAGCCGCCAGAAAAGACCATCTTTATCTTGGTGGCAGAAGCACAAGAACGCATTCTAAATACCATTCTATCGCGTTGTCAAATTGTAAAGTTTAATGCTTTATCAGATGAATTGATTATCAATGGATTAGTGGGAAAAAAGACCATTTCTGAAGAACAAGCAGCAGCAGCGGCTCATCTTGCAAATGGTAACTTTAATGAGGCACTTACGTTGATTAAAGACACTGAAAATGACAATGCAACGTTGTTTTTAGAGTGGATGCGGAAGTGCTACAAAGGGAATGGAGCAGAACTAGTGCCTTGGGCAGCGGAATTTGCTGATTTAGGTAGAGAAAGACAAAAGCATTTTTTTCAATATGGATTGCATTTTATTCGAGAGTTTATGGTCTATCTTTTGACAGATAGTCAATCAGTACGACTTAGACCTCCCGAATTAGAAACCGCAAAGAACCTGTCGAAAGTAATGACTTTTAGTCATCTAGAGCCCATTTCCCAGTTATTCAATGAGTGTTCGTACGCAGTAGAGCGGAATGCGAACACAAAGATTCTTGGTTTGGATGCATCTATACAGTTGCACCGAATCTTTAAAACATAGTAGACGATAAAATACGATGGACGGTAGACGGTGGACCGCGCAGGCTTTTGCCCAGAGGCAAAAAGAGCGCGAACCGTCCACCATCTACCGTTTACCGTCTACCAAAAACAATATAATGGGTTGTGCATCATGTGGATCGTCAGCAGACGGGAAAACGAAAGGTTGCAACAGTAATGGTGGTTGTTCATCAGGAGGTTGTAATAAATTAAATACATTCGATTGGCTTGCTAAAATGGATATTTCGGATAGCGAGTTATATGATATTGTAGAGGTTAGTTTTAAAAATGGTTCTAGAAAATCTTTTTACCAAAATCCGCCTTATGTAAGAGCGATAATAGGGGATACGGTAGTGGTAGAATCTGCAAGTGGCTATGACGTTGGCCGAATTTCTTTGACAGGCGAATTGGTTCGTTTACAAATGAAAAAGAAAAAAGTGTCAGAAACGACCATTTTTCCAAAACTTATTCGTCTAGCTAATAATCGAGATTTAGAAAAATTAGAAGATGCTCGTGCATTAGAACGGGATACCATGATTCGTGCGAGAGCGATTGCTCGCTCCCTTAAGCTGGACATGAAATTAGGGGATGTAGAATATCAAGGTGATCGAAGAAAAGCTACTTTTTATTATACCGCAGATGGACGGGTAGATTTTAGAGAATTAATTCGTCATTATGCTAAGGAGTTTAGGGTAAAGATTGAAATGCGTCAGATAGGAGCGAGGCAAGAGTCTTCTCGTATAGGAGGACTAGGGTCGTGCGGTAGGGAGTTATGTTGCTCTACTTGGTTGACTAATTTTAAATCTGTAACAACTGGGGCAGCAAGGTATCAAAATTTAGCCATCAATCAGTCCAAATTATCTGGCCAGTGTGGTCGGTTGAAATGTTGTCTAAACTATGAGCTCGATACTTATATGGATGCCTTACAGGATTTTCCAGTAAAGCATGAGCGATTATATACAGAGGCAGGAACAGCTGTTTTGATTAAAACGGATATTTTCAAACGCCAGATGGTTTATACCTATGATAATCCTGGAAAAAGAGGTAATTTTTATACACTCAGTGTAGATCGTGTAAAACAGATCATGGCGATAAATGCGGATGGTGATAAGCCAATGGAGCTAATTGATTCAAGTATCTTAATAGAAGAAGATGAAATTACTTTTGATTTTGAAGATGTAACAGGAGCAGTAGAATTGCCACCAGAAAAAAGAAGTCGACGAAAGTCAAGGGGGGGGCGTAGAGGTGGTTCTAGAAATCGAGATGATAGAAGAGGCTTTAGAGGCCGAGGAGAGCGAAAAGATTCAAGAGGTAGGGAGGATAGAAAGGATTCAAGAGGTAGAGAGGATAGAAAGGATTCAAGAGGTAGAG
>CAYOBX010000089.1:12280-15777 GCA_964402245.1 uncultured Saprospiraceae bacterium
AGGTAGAGAGGATAGAAAGGATTCAAGAGGTAGAGAGGATAGAAAGGATTCAAGAGGTAGAGAGGATAGAAAGGATTCAAGAAGTAGAGAGGATAGAAAGGATTCAAGAAGTAGAGAGGATAGAAAAGATTCAAGAGGTAGAGAGGATAGAAGAGGATCAAGAAGTAGGGAGGATAGAAAAGATGCTGGGCCAGATAGAAAAGGATCAAGAAGAGATAATCGTAAACCTAGAGAAGAAGGCAATAATTCTTCAAAGGAGCAAAATAGAGATAAAGAAAGCCCAGAGGCGAATGGAAAAGAACGAGGTAAATCAAACAGAAATAGAAATAGGGGTAGAGGTAGAGGACGGAACCCAAGGGGCAAAAGAAGACCAGATAAATCTGATCGGAACCCTTCAAATGGTAAGGGAGATGCGCCTAATGGAGGAAGAGATAAAGGATAAATTTTTATGTTTATGGAATTTGCCAAAGAACCAATTTTACAAGAATTCATTAGCAACCAATAATATTTTAAACTATGGCTAGTATAAAAGACAATTTAGACGGTAAGGCGAATGAGATCAAACAAGGGCTGACGAATAAAACGAATGAAATTCAGAAAGGAATAGCTGACACTACGAAAGGTATTAAAGAAGGCTATGAAGATAAGAAAAAAGCGATAGCAGAAGATTTTGCTGAAACAAAGCAAAAAATTGGTACTTCTTTAGACAGTGGCAAACGAGCAGTCACTTCTTTTTTCAAAAAGTTATTGATTGCCGCTTTCGTATTGGCTATACTTGCAGGTATTGGCTATTATTTATTCGCTAGTATAACCTATAGTGATGGAAGTCGAACGGGGCAGCTGATAAAAATTTCTGAAAAAGGCTATGTATTTAAAACGTTTGAAGGCTCTCTAAGTTTGGGCGGTATTTCTGTTGAGAATGATAAGACTAACATTGGTAGTATCTGGGAATTTTCTGTAATAGATGAGGCTGTTTTTCAGAAGATGCTTTCTCTTAGAGGGGAAAAAGTAGTGGTCCAATATGAAGAAAAATATAGAGTGATTCCGTGGAAAGGAGATACGAAGTATCTGATTTCTGGAGTGGAGGCTATTGAATAAAAAGAAGTCAGAAGCCAGACCGCATTTGCTGTCATAAGTCTGACAGCCGCAGGCGATCTGACAGCAAAGCGGTCTGACCTCTGTCTTCTTCTTTTATTCTTTGACTAAAGTCGCATCCGACATAGCAAACATCAATCGATTAATATCAGAATCATTTAATTCCAACTTACCTTTGATCGTTACCGCTTCTGCGGAATATTCAATTTCTTCTTTGGCTACTACTTCCATCACCGTTTCAGGACCTGCGCCACCGCAGAAAAAACACATATTATATGGAAAGGCAGAGAGGATAAATTCTTTATGTCCTTTATACCCTTCTACAGGGATGATATATCCTTTGATCGTTACTTCTTTTCCTTCCAATGCTTGAATGGCTTCACTGAATACAGGGACATCAATTTTGAATCCCATTAGTTCATCATATTCTTTTTTGAAAGTAATCTTGGAAAGCGTTCGCCAAAGGTTTTTTTCTTTTTTAGTAGCTGCTTTTTTTGTTTCAGCTTTGGCTACGTTTTTGTTTGCTACCTCTTTTGAGGCTATTTGTTTGATGGTATCTATAGCTACAGCTACTGCTTTTTCATTTTGGGCAGTTGCGATGACGCTAAAGCATCCAATTAATAATAGAGAAGCAAATAATTTTTTCATGGTTTCGAAATTTTCCTAGTATACAACAGCGTTTACACTGCTGATAAATAATGAATATAACTGCAATTTACAGTTTTAAGATTGCTATTTGTTTTAAAGTGCTGTTAAAATGCTGATTGAAGACTAAAATTTAAATTATCTCTTTGTTAAAATATTTATCTTTCCTTTCGTTCGTTTAAATAATGAAGGTAAAATTCTACGATTCACCTATTCAACATACATGCGAAATTCTACTTTTTATTTAGTATTTCTTAGCGTATTGCTCTTTAGTTGTAGCGATTTAGCAGATACACAACTACCTGAGTATGAGCCAGAATTTGCTATTCCTCTTATAGAGGACGCAATTGTTACAATTCCTGCTGTTTGGCAAAGCAATGATCCAAATCAGTCATTAATCATATCTCCTGAAGGACAATTAATATTTAGATATGAGAGTCCTGAATCAACAATTCAAGCTAAAGAAGTGTTGGGTGGAACACTAACTTTTTTGTTAAGTGAAACTGTTCCAATGAATGATAATAAAGTACCTTTATTGCCAGATGATTTAGATATTGAGCTAAATGTGGAAGAATCTATGTTGGCAGGGAGGGAATTTAATTTAACGTACAATACAAATGATTTTTCTAGTGATAGTATAGATATCGTCTTTACTATTCCTGAATTGACTAAAGATGGGATGCCTCTACAATTAGTAACGAATAGTGCTCAGCCTAATTTTGTATCTGCTTCTGTAGAAGGCTATACTGTTAGACCTACGAATAACCAACTAACAATAACTTATACAGCTATTAATAAAGCGGGTATTCCGCAAGAGTTATCCAATATTACAATGTTTTTTAGTCCAGAAATACAAGATTTAATAGGTTTTTTGGGTAGACAAGAAATAGATATTTCTCCTGGTACCATTCCTATAGACTTATTTGATGATCGATTTTTGAATGGCACTATTCAGCTGGCAGAACCTAAGATTTCTGCTCGTGCAGAAAATGCTTTTGGGCTACCTGTTCGCATTCAGATAGATATTTTAGATGCTATTAGGCCAAATGGAGAAACTGTGATTATAGATGCTAGTGCTATTGATCAACAAGACATTAATTACCCATCAGTCAACGATATTGGCACAAGCGAAATGACAGAAATATTTTTAGATCATACTAATTCTAATTTAGCTACAGTTTTTAATGAAGAAGTAACGGCAGTAGAGTATGATCTGACCGCTGTTATCAATGCAGATAATGACTCTACGATTACTAGTTTTTTAACGGACTCTAGTTTCTTTAAAATACAAGTCTTTGTAGAAGTACCCGTTATCGGAAGTGCTAAGAATTTTAGTACAGAAGGAACCTATGGAGTTTCTTTTGCAGATGAATTAGAAGATATTGAGTCTATTAAAGAAGGAGAGATCAAATTGATTGTTGACAATGGTATTCCTTTAGAAGCAACAGTTCAAGTGAATTTTTTAGATCAGAATGGAGAAGTACTTGATTCTTTATTTCAAGAGCAACGGATTATTGCTGCGGGTGCTCCTATCGATGCAACAGGTTTTACAAGAGGCACTCAAGAAACTATTAATTTCATTCCAATCACCGCTAATCAGATTGATGCTATTGAGCGAACAGAAGCTATACAAGTGAAAGCTTTGTTTAATACTTCTGGTTCTTTAAAGCAACCAGTACATATTATAGATACGCAAGAACTTCGGGTACGTATGGGATTGCGTTTTACGTTATAATGTGAGTTGATCGTAACAAATA
>CAYOBX010000090.1:0-15721 GCA_964402245.1 uncultured Saprospiraceae bacterium
CATCTCCATCATCACAGGCATCTCCTATATTCGCACTTAATTCTGGACAATCATATGTCACTACCTCAGTTGCTTCATTAACCTTTAGCCTAACTTGATCTAAGACATCATTATCTAAATCATTATCAAAAGCGAGGAAATTACCCATTATATTAATTTCTGAAATAGTTCTTTCTAAATCACTTGAGGCTTTTATACCTCTAACATTTAGAGTAATAGGGCCACCTCCCCATGCAGCAATTTCTTTATTCGTACCTAACCAAAAATCTGAGCCTTGATACGCCCAATCGAATAAAGCACCTCCTACGCCAGAAGGGGGTGTAACACCATCTGAAGTATAAAAATTATTAGCCGTGCTAATGCTAATCGTAAAGGAATTAGCAGGAATAATAGAACCACTACCATTTCCAAAATCTATAGTTAAAGTAGTTCTTTGCCCTTCTTCAATTGTTATTGGAGAAAAATTGGCACCAATGAGAGATGGATCTGCATCTTGCCCAAATAAGGAACTACAACACAGAATAAATATTATAAAATTTAAATATATTTTCATTATGTTAATTTTAAATTTTGACCAAAACAAAAAGAGAATTGATTTGGAAATAAGATTAATCTTCTATTCAAATCAAGGCAAACGAAAAGTCGATTTTATAATGTGCAACCGATTAATGAAAGTTCGAAACTTTTAAAATATTAGGTTGAGGTTACAAACATCAACCATCGAATTTCGTTTTTTCAATGAGTCACATATTGCGATTATTACTTTTCGTTCGCCCTGTATTCCAAATCATTTTTAAATCCTATTCATTCCGCTGGATAGTAAAAGATAAATTTGTTAGATTATTACCATCGTCTATATCTCCTCCATTTCCATTGCTAAGTTTCGCTTGTAAATTCGTCTCTGTTCCTGGCTTATTTGCAATGACAGTAATTGCCACTCTATTCGTCGTTCCTCCCGAAATCTTCATGCCTGCTTTACTAGTGAATAAATAGAATGACCCTACGTCTTGCAGTGTCCAGTCAGAATTATTGACTGGAATACTTCCTAATATTGTTTGGTTTGGATTAAACTCAAAACTAAACCCTGAAGATTTACCAATTGAAAATTGCATAGTACCTTCCGTGTCTCCTCCATTGATTTCATTAAAATTAATGAGTAAGTCTCGACGGTCTCCTACGCTAAAGGTTGGATTAATAGAATTTTTATTAACAAATAAATCTGTATGAATTACTGGGCATTTTATATTAACCGTAATACTCAAACTAGTGGTATTCCCATGTTCGTCTATTGCGGTCCAAGTACATAATAATGTTTTACTATATCCATTTGTAGCACATGTATTTCCACTTAATTCCACTTCTACAAATGATTCTAGCCTTACCCCTGGACAATTATCCAAAACACTTGCATTCCATTCACCCAATAGCTCAACATCTTCCAATGGAACTTCTATCATGTCTCCGTCCACCAATCCTTGTAAAGCAGAATAGCTATCATTGAAACTAATAGTCGGTGCCTCTTCATCAGAAACAAATACCTCAAATTCACAGGTTGATATATTGCCATTTGCATCTATAGCTGTTAATAGTACTTCCGTTCTACCTTTTGGAAAAGCACTATGTCCAAAATTTGTTAAAGCATCTACTTCCTCTACACTATTATCTTGATAAGTATATTTACAAGTGTAGGATACTAAATCGCAATTATCACTAACACCAATCTTTAAATCATCCGCCAAAGAAATGTCCGCAAAACATTCTCCAGGATCTGTTTGTGCCAATACAGTAGTCGTTGGGCAGTTCACAAAATCTGGTGCTTGGGTATCTGTTACTGTTACTCTAAAAATACAGAACTGTTGATTTCCATTATTATCAACTACTCGATAAGTAACTACCGTTGTTCCTGAAGGGAAATCATAACTAGCGGTCAATCCATCCTCACTTATAAGTACATCTTGTGGCGTATTTGCGTCATTATTAGATTCAAAACCTACGAATACTTCTTTAATGCCACATTTATCTTCTGGTACAGGAATGACCCAAGTATGATTTGCCATACAGCCTTCTGTCGGTGCCAATTCTACATCATCAGGACAGACTATTGTTGGAAGGATATTATCTACAATTTCTACTTTTCTAATACAAGAAGTTTCATTTCTAGCAGAATCAATAACCGTAATCGTCACCTCAATTTCACCATTCATCGTAGCAGTACAAGAGAATAAATCATTGGAAAAAATCGTGTCTCTCAAACCACAATTATCAGCAGCAATAAATGGTAAATTTTCTGACGTAATTTCTACCTTACCCCATGCATCTAGTTCCAAGATCACCACATCCGAAGCACAATCTAAGGTAGGAGCGATTCCGTCAACAATTTCTACCTGTGTCTTACATTCCACCGTCTGACCATTAGCGGTTGCTCTTAGCGTCACATTAAATAAGAAAGGATTTGCAAGATCTTCGAAATTAATATCATCACATGTAAATTTAGGATCCGCTCTACCTTCTACTACTATTTCATAAACTACTCCTGTCGCACAAGGCACAGAATTGTCTGCTAGTAAATCTTCTACCTCTAATATTGCCATACCCATTTCATCTAAGGCAATTGGTATAACACCTGGCTTACATTCCAAAGCTGGTGCTTGGTCATTGATCACATTAACGTTTGCTTCGCAGTTACTTGTGTTACCACTTTCGTCCTCTACTGTTAATACGACTATCTGTAATTCGCCTACATGACTACAATCGAATTGGGCTGGTTCTACGCTTAATTTAACTGGACCGCTACAAGCATCATTACTATTTGTACTGATATTTCTAACTGGTACTAGAGCTCTTCCATCTACTAATCGTAAATCCAAAGGCTGTGTTCTACAGTTAGCTATTGGAGGGGTCTCATCCCTTACCGTAATATTAGCCGTACAAGAAACTTGTGTGCCTGCTTTATCTGTAACATATAAAGTTACTTCATGAGTAGTAGGCTCGCCATCTGCATCAAAAACATCACTACAATCAAATGGAAGCGTTTCTACTAAGATAGTTTCATCAAAAGAAAGCGTGGTTTCGCAATCCCCTTCACTACCATCATTGACCATATTAATGGTTAGTTCTGCCATTCCATCTGCATCTAGAATAAGTTCAACGTCTTGACATACTGCTCTTGGTTCGGAGGAACTCCCAATTAAAATCAATGCAGTACAAGTTCCAGTATTGCCCTCTACATCAGAAGCAGTTACCATCACACTTTGAACGATCCCTATATGACTACAATCAAACTCATTAGGGGAAATGCTCAATCCTGATACGCCACAATTATCATCTGCTGACTTTAAAATATCTTCTACTGTTAATACTAATTCTCCATTATTTAAAGTAAATGGAAGTGGATTAAAACTACCATTAGGTTTACAAGCCACCACTGGTGCGGTATTGTCTTGTACCCAAACGTTAAGATCACAAGACGTTTCATTGCCACTTTTGTCAATGACTGTAAAAGTGATAGTATGCGCGCCAACATTGCCACAGTCGTATTCTTCTTGGCTTACTTCAAAAGTTAAATCACCACATTCATCTGCAAAAGAACCGCCATTAGCTAGGATAAAATTTCTGACCATCTCTATCGTAATCGTACCATTCCCCATATCATCCAAATCAACACTCATTATTTCTTCGGGACATTCTAAGGTAGGCTTCACATTGTCTACAGGGGTTACGTAAGTAACACAACTACCCTCATTATTTTGAAGATCTGTTGCGACCAATGTTATTTCTATTGGTATAGGTAAACCATCTGCATCAAAAACTATATCACTACAATCAAATCTAAGTTCATCTTGTCCATTGATTTTAATAAAATCAACCTCACAATTATCCTCTACATCAAAAGCAATGTCATCTGCTGTGACGATTGCAAAGAAGTTGCCCATTTCATCCAGTACTAAAGGTAAGTCAAAAGGATCTACACAGAAAGCATGCGGGTTTGCTCTATCTCTAATTCTGACTCCCGCCTCACAAGTTGCCATATTATCACTTGTATCCCATACTTTGATAATTACATCATGATTACCTAAATCTTCACAATTAAATACTAATTCATCTACAAATACGGGTTCTTCCGCAGGGTCACTTGGCTTTAAAGCAATCTTTATAAGTTCAACCTCACAATTATCGTTAATAAAATCTGTTACTAAATTATCTGGGTGGTCTATTTCTGCAAAAATTAAATCTTCATAGGTGATGATTATTTCTTTAACATCTTTGTCTAAATCTCTTCTAATTCGGTTTGGTAAACAAACTACTATTGGATCTATATCATCTATCACATTAATAATAATATCACAGGTAGCATTATTCCCATGACCATCAGAAGCGGTCAAGGTAACAGTTTGTCCTCCTATCTCCTCACAGGTAAAATGGACTGGGTCTATCGTTACTGCACTAGGTGCAATCGCACAATTATCCGAAAAAGTATAAAGTGTGTTTGGAGCACCTAAAGCCGCTAAGTCAATATTTAATTTACCGTCATTATCTAAAGTAAAAGTTCGATGTAGGTGCGAGTCTATACAAGAAAAATTGGGAGAAGCATTGTCATCTACTTTAATATCCACCGTACAGGAAGCTTCATTCCCTGAAGGATCTACTATGGTTACAGTGACTGGTACATTCGTTTCTGCATCACTACAGTCCACAAAAGGCACAGAGACCCTACTATTTTCAAAATCAATTCCACAATTATCCGTAGCAGAGCTTACTAAATTTTCAGGTAATAATTTTATTTGTAAGTCTTCATCCACATGAGAGAGAAACACGGTAAGTGGATCGACACACTCAATTACTGGTCTTTCTTCATCTCGTACTTTAACTAAAATATTACAGGTACTTACATTTCCATTAGTCTTGTCTTCTATACTTACTGGTATCGTTAAATCATCTCCTGCATCTTCGCAGCTAAAATTAGTTCGTTCGATCGTAATTTTAACATCTCCACAAGTTGTTCCAATAGAAATCAAGGCTTGCTCTTCGGTAATCGCTCCTTCTCCAAATTCATCTAACACAACAACAATAGGATCTTCGTTACATTTAATCACTGGCGCAGAATTATCGACTACTGTAACTGTGGCACTACAGGTAGCCGTTTGTCCAGCGTCATCCGTAACGGTCACTTCTATTGTATTATCTCCAATATCTATACAAGAAAAGTTATATTCACTTAGCGTAACTGTAGTCCCACTACAGTTATCTCTAGCGTCAGAAAAAACATCTGTCGGAATGATAGAAGCAATACCATTAACTAAAGATACCCTATGGTTTTCACAAGTAATAGTTGGTGGCATATTGTCCACCACAGAAATAGTCGTCTTACATTGATCCGTAAGACCACCTTCATCTGTTATGGTCAAAGTAACCTCATACATACCTATGCCAGAGAAAGAAGATGGTGAGACTGATTTGATTAAATCTGCTACTGCTGTTTCTGCATCAGAGCTTCCATCGTCTACATCGTCTGGGGTGATGGTGCGATTACAAGTAGCATTTAAGTGGAAAGAAGGCATAATTGCTGCGGCTTTGCATCGGGCGATTGGAGGAGTATTTAATTGGCTAAAACCGTTTATTGGTAGGAAGCCAAAGCAAAATAGAATAAGGCCAAATCCTAGATGATTTTTTTCCCATAAATATTTTCCTCTAGCTAAAAGATACTGTTTCCAATTTTCAAATTGACAATTAATTTTGTTAATCATTATAAGTTTTTGTTAAAAAAAAATTTAAAAATTATAGACATTTGACATTTTAGGGTTACTAAAAATCATGAACAAATGTCTTTATCAATAGTGCTTATTCACCTATTATTTAACAGGCAGAAAAGACGAATATACATTGTTATATAAGCAGTAGAATGACTAATCCTCTAAAGATATTACTTTAAAAAAATCAGTCGATTTCCGACCAAAACACTCAAATTCCATCGCTCTTATTCGAAATAGGACGTAGTATTCTATAGCTCAAACTGATCGCTTAAGTCAACTAATTTCTCAAGCTAAAACTTGAAAAATGTTCTCCCTAAGAAATGAGGAATTAATAAATATGCCAAGTTGGTATAGCTATTATTTTCTCATTCCTACATTGGTAGGAACGAAATTATTTATTAAAGTAGTTAGTTTGTGTTTGTTGAGTAGTTCTTAAAAATAAATAGAACGTGATTGTATATAACAATGAACTAAGATGTTGTTCACCGATCGAATATTAATAATAGGTTATCTATAAATGGATAGGGGGATTAAATAAAGTAGGTAAGAAATGTAATTAAAATTACATGGAGATTTAGAAAAATTGCTTACGTTGCAAAACTAATGGGGAGGTAAGGTTGGGAGAATTTATCAGCAATATCAATTTTTTTTTACTTCTCCGCAACTACTATAACTAGTAGGTTTTTAGAGTTTCTAATCTTATTTTAAAGAGACCAATACCTAGGGGATGCTAGTCACATTAAATGCAAAACATTAATATGGTTATTTCTAATTGTATCTACGGCAGTGACACCTTAATAGATCATAGGAAGGCTGAAAAAATAAACTTACAGTTTATTTCTACATCATTCCATAGAGTTAAACCTTGTGCAAAATAGAATTGCCTTAGAAATTATGAAGGTATTAATACGGGTAAAAAAATGTAGGTAAAAAAAATAGAAGAGGGAGTAAAGTAGTAAGTTTGTGTTATTGAAAAAGGAAGGGGATTTTTTGGGTTTTATTGTTTTCTTACAAATCAAAGATAAAACAAATTAATCAAAAAAAAAAAAGAATCTTTGAGCATTTTTAATATTTTTTCATCCATTATTTTTATACTGGAGAAATATATTAAAGTCTGTTCTATCAAGGGTATAAATTATATGTACAGAAAATGCACTAAAAATGCACAAGAGGCGCATAGATAGTATTTTTAGTTTTTAAACAACTTCTGTAAAATTTTATTTTGAGAGCATTATAAAACTGGCAGATTTCGCGCGAATCAACTTTTCGGAGCAGACTCAATGTCCAAAAAAAATTCTATATTGGTGTGAAAAAATTACTACATGCCAACCATCATAGAAATCAAAGCTCATTGCCAAAATCCCGAAAAGATCAAAACTATTCTAGCATCAAAAAACGCCTTATTCAAAGGAGTCGATCATCAAATTGATACCTACTTCCAAGTCCCAAATGGTCGATTAAAATTAAGAGAAGGGAATATTGAAAACCACCTTATTCAATATCATCGACCCAATCAAGCGGGTCCAAAAAAATCTAGTGTCACCTTATATAGGACCACTCCCAATACTTCCCTCAAAACACTCCTCACTAATTCGTTAGGTATTAAAGTAGTGGTCGATAAAAAACGGGCGATCTATTTTATTGATAATATTAAATTTCATGTAGATGTCGTGCAAGAGCTTGGAAGCTTTGTAGAAATTGAAGCTATTTCTGAAGATGGTTCTATGCCCGAATCTCAATTGCTTGCTCAATGCAAAAAATATATACAATTGTTTAGTATTTCTGATAAAGATTTGATTGAGGTTTCGTATAGTGATTTGCTTTTAAAGCTAAAATAAACGTCCTTGTCGTGGAAAATCTCGCTCTATCAATCGAGCATCATTATTACCCACCTTCCCTACTCGAGGAGATACTTGATAAGCTTCCATTAATTCACTAGGGTAAGGGGTAATCATTGACAATACATCTTTAGTCGGAAGTCCTGTATCTAACCAAATACTTTCTTGTTCTTTAGTAAGAATAGCAGGCATTCGATTATGAATAGTCGCCATTAACTCATTTGGTGCTTGAGTGAGAATAGAAAATGTTTGTACCTGTTTTCCTGAGGGCGTATGCCACGTTTCCCAGATACCAGCAGCAGAAAAAATAGGCTGGTCTTTGACGACTATATGAAAAGGCGTTTTTTGCTTACCAATCGTCTTCCATTCATAAAAGCCGTCAAAAGGAATCAAACATCGGCGGGAATGAATAGCTTTAAAGGCAGGTTTTTCAGCAATAGTTTCTATACGTGCATTGATTAAGCGACTCGCTATGGTGCTATCTTTGGCCCAAGAAGGAATTAATCCCCATTTGAATAATTGTAATTGCGCTGGTTGGTCGTTGGTGATTACAGGATGCCAATGGGTAGGCGCAATATTATAAGAAGGTAAGACTGCATTCACTGCTTCCATATCCAATTCAAAGGTAGCTTGAAAGCGTTTTTCTAATTCTTTTGGCTTTTTTGATAAGGTGGCTCTTCCACACATAGGTTTGGTTTTTATGGTGGACGGTGAACGGCCGTCCACCGTAAAAAAACTATTTCAGATTAACCGTTCCAACATATGACAATTCTTCTCCATCCACAAATAAGATCTTCACACTCCACGCATAAGTACCTGCTGCAGCTTTTTGACCATTCATCGTACCATCCCATCCTAGAAAGGAATCATTAGCGGCAAAGTTTGATTGGTCATATACCAAATCTCCCCATCTAGAAAAAACTTGAAACTCTAATACTGTTGCCACCTCTGGTCCTCCAAAAACAGTAAAGCGATCATTAAGACCATCTCCATTAGGACTGAAGATATTAGGTAGATATACATCTCGTTTCTTTTCTATATTCACCGTAATCTCTTCAATTGCCATACAGCCATCCATTGAAGTTGCAATAACTGTATAGGTGGTCGTCTGATTCGGTGTTGCGACTGGGGTCAAACAATCATAACAAGAGAGTCCTTCTTCAGTTGACCATTCTACCATAGTCAATTCTACGTTCGTTTGAACATCTAAGGTAATAGGGGTCGCTAATTCCGAAAATTCATTCCTATTAAAAACTAATTCTGGAATATCGGGTCCTGGTAATTCCGTTGAGAATTCTTGCCTACAACCATTCGCATCCATAGCAATTAGGGTATAACTACCTGGAGCTAAATTTTCAAATTGTCCTCTTATACTATTTCCTATTCCTTCAATACTATACTCGTAAGGCTCTACTCCTCCTTCTCCAAAAACCACTTCTATCAAACCTGTTGGAAGGCTATCGCAACTAGGTTTCATGGAGTCTATTTCTATAAATAAAGAGTCAGGTTCGGTCAATTCAAATAGTACTTGATAATCACAGTTGGCATCATCTGTAACTGTCACAGCAATCTCACCAGCTCCTAAATCTGTCACTTCTTGGGTGGTTGCTCCATTAGACCATTGATAGGTGTAAGGGGGTAAACCTCCAATTGGAAAAATTTCTATTTCCCCATCATCTCCTCCAGCACAACTTACATTAAATCCATTATAATTTGATTCATCTGCCGTATGATCCCAAAACTCAGGACTCTTTATAGTGACGACAAATTCTTGAGTCATATTTCTAACATCCGTAATGGTAATGCTATAGTTTCCAGCAGGAAGGCCTTCTGCCTCTATTGGTGTGCCTAGTGTATCTAAAGTACCTTCAAATATACTATCCAAAAACTGCCATTGATAAGTAAAGGGAAAATTGCCAGCTGATAAAGCAAATGAAAATCGACCATTTTTGTCATCACTACATAATAAAGAATCTGGTTCAATTATAGGAATAAGTGTACAATCAATTACTGTTAAGTTTAATATAAAGGAGCCATTGCAAAAACCACTAGTATCGTCTATTTCTACTGGAAAATCCACTATAGTTTCTGTAAATATAAAATCTCCTAAAGTAAAAGTTTCCCCAAGGCATATAGTCCTTGAAGTATCAATGGTCTCTGTTACTTCAACTGTAAAATTGATGATGCTATCACAACCCTCTAAGGTTTCAAATTTTTTAAATCCAGAACCACTAAATATTTCCTCTCCTCCCAAAAAGGTAGATTGTCCTTCGCACAACCTAAATATCGTATCTGTCGAAGAACTAGCACCTACTTTTAAATCAATAATAAGAGTACTATCACAACCATTGCTTGCTTGTAAGAAAACAGGGTGTCGACCCTCTGTTGTAAACTTTTGCCCATCGTCTGCATAAAAAGTATCTCTTCCACAAATCGTTGCTGGAATACTAGACATTGGATCTCTATAACGAATAATATGGCTATTCACAATACTATCACAACCGTCTATTGATCGATACACTAAGTTGTCAAAATCGACAATATTACTTGGAGGATCATTGACAATTACTATTGGTCCATTTGGTGTTTCTTTAACATAAGATTCTCCAGGACATAAGACTTCTATTCCACGAAAAGTCGTTTCAATCGCTCCCAATACTGTTAAATTATAGGTAGTAATAAGACTATCACAACCATTGACATAACGAATGGTATCCCTAAAAGTACCAGAGGTAGTTTGTCCTAAAAAAGATTCTCCAAAACATATTTCTTCAGTATCGGAATCAATTATAGGCTTCAAAACAATTACATTAATTATCCCTAAGCTATCATTTCCATTAACATCGGTAAAGGTATAAGATCTGGGACCATCCGTATTAACCAAAATACCGTCGAGTCTAATTGGAGGATCTCCTTGACAAATAACCGTATCTGCCATCATCAAGGAAGTCTCTAAAAAGTTTGAGGTAGAAGCTATAGAAAATCGGTCCACATCCTCTTCGGATATAGCAGGAAGTGAAGAAGCATCGGGTACTTCTTGATAGGTATGTTTGGAGGCTGTGTAGTAAAAACTAATCAGCAATAAAAGTAGTAAATGGTTAAAGTTCAGATTCATATCACTAAAGTAACGTCCGCTCCAATATAGCGACAATTGTGTAAAGTCTCTTCTACTGCAATCTTAGTAAAATGGTGTTAGTTCTTTATTTAAAACTAAAAGAACATGAATAGTAATAGCCTAATACGATTGGCTACTGCCAATTCTATTTATCTGAGGAAGGAATATCAAAAATAGATGATTATTTTATTACGTCAGCATACATTAAAAGTTCAGGAATATAAGAATAATAAATGGTTACTTTATTGGTTTTCCGTTACTTGACGCAATCTATATTTATTTTCGTAATTGGGGATTCAATTGATATGCCTTTTCCAGATATGGTCGTCCTGCCGACGCATTTCCACTATCTCTATATGCGGAACCTAAATAATGGTTGATGGTCGCATCATTAGGTGCATATTTTAACGCCTCTCTAAATTGTTCTATCGCCTTAGGAAAGTTACTTTGCATTGCGTATACTGCCCCTAGATTACGTCGTGCATCCACGAATCTAGGATCTATTGATACTGCCTTTAAGTATACCTCTTTAGCTTTATCTAGTTGTTTCTTTTGGAAGTAAATAATGCCCATATTACTATACACTAAAGCATTATTAGTCTTGTATTTTACAGATTGTTCATAGTTTTTCAATGCTTCTTGTTCTTTACCTTCTCTATATAAGGTTAAGCCTAGTTGTCCATATGCATCTCCATAAGTAGGGTATAAAGCGATGGCCTTATTAAAGGCCATTTTAGCTGTTTTAAAATATTGTTGTTTACTAGTTACATTAGGCTCCATCTGACCTTTTTTAGAAGCTTCTAGTCCATAATGATAATTCAGTTTAGCACTGTTTGGTGCTGTTTGAATATCTGTTGCATATAGCGTAAAACTATCCTTCCAAGCACTATTTCTATCAATGGTTTTGATACTATATAATACCACCAACGCTCCTCCTATCATCAATGCCCATTTATTAGCTTTTAAGAGTCCTTGTCCTTTAGCAGGAAAGACTTGTTGCAAACCATAGGCTAGGGCCAGTGTAAAACCTAATAGGGGAATATATAAAAATCGTTCTCCAAAAGAAGATCCAATCTCCACAAAAACATTACTAAATATGGAAAAACTAATCCCATAAAATAATGCACAAAATGACCATATATGCTTTTTCTTAAAACCCCAAATAGCCACACCGATCATCCCAAGATGTGCTACCAAAGATAATAATACCCGCCAATCTCCAAAATTAGTTGCTGGAATTTGATTATATCCAACATCTGATCCTAATGGATGTGGGAATACCATCGTCCATAAGTATTTGCCGAGTAATAATATAGTGGTCGCCATTCGATCTATTGGTTGATCTATGGCAACTAATAAATTATCTAAAACAGAATTTACCTTACCACCAGTGACGAAGCCACTTAAAACCTGACTCCGAACTATTAAAAATAACACAGCAGGGAAAAGCAGTGCAGTCGTAACAACACCTATTCGTTTCCAAGTAGTTGGAGAAAAAAAGTAAATAATCAATGGGAATAATGCCAAGAAGGTGATTGCGCTTTCTTTTGAGAAGAGCGCCAAGCCGTAACTTAAGGAGCCTAGTATTAAATAACTAGTTTTATGTCGATAAATATACGACCAAATTAAGTGCAATGTAATCAAAAAGAATAAAAAAGCAAGGATTTCATCCCTACTCTTAATATTTGCTACGATTTCCGTATGAACTGGATGTGCTATAAATAAAATAGTTGCTAGAAATGCTATTAATTGGCTCTTGGATTCTAATATTTTTGATAAGAGTAGAAAGAGTAGTAATCCCGTCAATGCATATAGGAATACATTCACAAAATGATGAATGGCTGGTGTATCTGGTACTATCTCCCACTCTATAGCAAACATAGTTAAAGGTAATGGTCGATAAAGCTCACCCACACTATTCCAATATCCAAAGCGATAATGCTCTTGCCATATCGTAGGAATGCCCGATACCCCTTGTTTGGTAACATAATTATCTTTGATTGCAGAAAAATCATCTAAGGCGAAATCATGCCCTAGTGTATTTGCATAAATTAGAAACCCAAGTAAAGCGATAGCCAGCCCCCAAATCCAGTTTTTATTATTGGATTGAGTCGCTTTGTTTGGTTCTTTCTTTATCTTGGCTTTTTGTTTTTTCTTGGCCATTATGAGTTTTTATTTAGAAGTCAGAGGTCAGATCGCTGCGCTGTCAGATCGCCTACGGCTGTCAGACGTATGACGTTGACTGCGTGATGTGGTCAACATCATACGTCTGACATCTGACAGTTCCGTTAGCGTAAGCTAACTAGAACGATCTGACTTCTGACTTCTTAAAAATTATCAATGAAGATTCTCCAGCTCTGTCGAAAATTTCCATACCCGCTAAAAGACGGAGAAGCCATCGCTGTAACCTATCTAGCGAAAGCCTATAAAAATTTGGGTCATGAATTGACCCTCTTATCTTTCAATACGATTAAAACGTTCTATGATACCAAGAAATTACCTAATTCTTTCGACCATTATCAGGCTATTCATACGGTATATTTAGACAATCAGGTGAAGCCAAAAGCAGCTTTTTTAAATTTGTTTTCTACTGATTCTTATTTTATTACACGTTTTATCACTTCTGAATTCAAAAATAAATTAAAAGAAGTATTAATAACAAGTGATTTTGATATTGTTCAATTGGAAGGGATCAATTTAGCACCCTATATTCCACTGATACGGGAATTTTCCTCAGCTAAAGTAGTGATGCGTTCTCATAATGTAGAGTTTGAAATTTGGGAACGAGTAGCTGCTACAACCAGCTTTCCTTTGAAAAGATGGTATTTAACCTATCTAGTACGGCAATTTAAAATTTATGAAATAGCTCAATTCAAATCCTATGACTTTTTATTAGCTATGTCTCAAAGAGATTTAGATTATTTTCGACAACTAGGACTGACTACACAAGCAATGGTTGCGCCTATTGGTCTGGACCTTGCCAATTATAAAGACCAATCACCTGCTACCTTACCTCCTTACTCTATTTCTTTTATAGGTTCTTTAGATTGGATGCCGAATCAAGATGGCTTGAAATGGTTTCTAGATCAAGTTTGGCCCTCTATTCACCAAACTTTCCCAGATTTAAGTTTTCATATAGCAGGCCGAAATACACCTAATTGGGTTTTTGCCAGAGCAGGAAAGGGAGTCATTGTACATGGAGAAGTACCTGATGCGGCTAGTTTTATTCAACAACATCCGATCTCTATCGTTCCTTTGTTCTCAGGGAGTGGCATGCGGGTAAAGATCTTGGAATGTATGGCGCTAGGACGGATTGTTCTAACCACGCCTCTCGGCTTAGAAGGAATAGCTGCGACCCATAATGAAAATATTTTGATCGGAGAGACTACCGATCAATTCAGCCAACTACTCATTCAATCCTTACAGCAACCAAAGGAGATGGAAAAAATCGCTGCTAATGCCCAATCATTTATCCTTGCTAACTATGATAATGTTAAAATAGGGCAAACGATCCTCAATCGTTTATCGCATTTAATTGCTTAAGACACATAGCTCAAGCTTCCAGCTTGAGCTACGTAAGCTTCATCTCGTTATATGGGAAGAAGCGACTTTATTTTTGAATAGTTATTCTTGAAGAAGATATTAGCTCCCTAATTTTTCAATTAACATATTTTAACAAAACAGCATTTAACTACATTAAACACCTAATAATCAATATTAAACAAATTTTATTTTAACACAAGTTAAAAACAATAACAAGTAGGCACATAACTTTTGGACACTCCAATGCGTCTTAATGAAGAATCTGGTCAAGAAGTAAAATTTACTTCAGTTTAGATTTGGTTAAGATCACTTATCGAGTGATTATAAAATACAGGTTAAAGGACTTTAGAATTAGGTGGCGATTACCTCCTGCCACCTTTCTTAATAAAAACTTGTTGCATAATGAATTTTGGTTCTCTGTATCAGAGAACTAAAATGCTTAGCAACAATCAAAATATAACGGGTGTTCTCATAGTGTGTGGGCTGCTCCGGCGTCGGTTACGACTCGGAGCAGTTTCTTTTTAGGGCTAAGAATTATCCGCTCTTTGACATTCTCCCTTTTAGATTATTAATTCCCTGCTTTTATTACCTTACTTTCCAACAATTTATCGTAATTTAATGTTGTTATATCCGTTTACAGATAGTGATATTATCATCTGAATTATAGTGTATAACAATTTGGGGCATGTAAATGAATACCTGAGGCTGTTTGATAGGAATTTTGCAAGCAAAATAGGGTATTGAACGCAGAGATGCGGAGAACCAATCTAACTCTGCATCTTTGCGTCTCTGCGTTCAATTATGCCCCCGATCTGTTTTACACTCAATTATAATTAACTTTGCAAGGATATACTTAACCAAATTACAAATCAGCATATGAAGTCCATTTATTATATTCTGAGTATCGCAACTGTTCTTGTCATTTTTTCTTGTGCCAATCCACCAGATTTTCCTTTAGAGCCAATCATTACTTATGAAAGCATTTCTACTAATACCATTAATCAAAGTGCTATTAGAGCGGATTCTGCTATGATCACTATCTCATTTACAGATGGTGATGGTGATTTAGGCCGAGAGGATATGGATAGTGTTGATATTTTTATAATTGATAATAGAATAGATTTCTTACAGCCTGGGTTTGTCATTCCTTTTATTGGGCAGCAAGGAGTTGGTAAAGGTATCTCAGGAGAGATTTCTTTTTTAGCACCCCCTAATTGCTGTATATTTGAAAATGGATTGCCGCCTTGTCAGCCTTCCACAGAATTTCCAATTGATACCGTCACTTATGATATTTATATTGTAGATCGGGCTGGGAATGAGAGTAATCGAGTTACTACAGAACCTATTTTTATACGGTGTAATTAATGAGTTGTTAGCAATTAGCTTTCTTATAAAAAATGGAGTTGGTAGAAGTTTCTGACTAATGGGCAACAAGTATGTTTACGATATTACTTTAGAGGGAGCCATTTTATTAG
>CAYOBX010000091.1:0-15710 GCA_964402245.1 uncultured Saprospiraceae bacterium
TAATTGGAAATCTGATATCCTAATAGGAATAAATCCTTAAAATGGGAATTGCTGCAGACTACCCACCTAATATTGTAAGTGTTTAAAAATCAGATAATTACAAAATTGCTGATTTTAAAGGATATGGAATAATAATCTCTGCATCTCTGCGTCTCTGCGTTCAATTATAGACGGATAGCCTTTTAAACAAGCTCTAAGAAACAGTAAACACAATGCTCAAAAAAAAGGTCGAAAAACAAACCAACAGTGAAGAATGGTTGAACACCATATCCCATGGCATTACCGCCTTAACAGCAATTGGCGGACTAGTGGTGTTGATCGTTTTTGGTGCTCGTTCTGCCAAGCAGTGGACGCTTTTCAGTGCTCTTTTTTATGGACTTAGTCTGGTGGCCCTGTATACCTTTTCTACGCTATACCATGGATTGAGGGACGAAAAGGCCAAACAATTTTTCAACATCTTGGATCACTGTGGAATCTTCCTGTTAATTGCAGGTACTTATACGCCAATTTTATTGGTCGCAATCGGTGGTACGACAGGATGGATTTTCTTCGGCGTTCAATGGGGCTTAGCTCTTTTTGGAGTAATCCTAAAAATATTTTATACGGGTAAATTCAGATTGGCCTCTACCCTTATTTATATCTTTATGGGCTGGATATTCGTATTTTTATGGAATACAGTTGTAGCTTCTATTTCAGAGCCTGCATTTTGGTTGTTAATCTCAGGTGGACTTTCCTATACAGTAGGAACCCTATTTTATATGCTGGACAAGCGAGTTAAATATTCGCACTTCATCTGGCACTTATTTGTTATGGCGGGTAGCATTTTACACTACCTGATGATTATCCTTTATGTCATTAAATAACAGGGATTAATCCAGGGGCTTTCCGTCACAGGATATCTTTAAAACTATATCTTTCATTAAAAATGAAAAACTTACTAACCGCACTTACCTTATTATTAATACTAGCCGCCTGCACTAAACTACTTCAAAAATAAAGATTGGATTATCCTATTCGATGGGGAAACAACCGAAGGATGGAGAGGTTACAATGCCTCCACCTTACCACTAGGATGGGTAGCTAAAAACGGAAGCCTACAATTTGACCCTAGTCTCAAAATATAATATATGGAGCAACAGCATTCGATAATTTTGAATTACAGGTAGAATGGAAAATTCCTAAAGGTGGAAATAGCGGCATATTTTATCATGTGAAAGAAGGCTATAGTGGTCCTCCTGCCGTCGCTCCTGAATATCAATTGATAGATGATGAAAATTACATAACCTCGTCGAAATGCGGAACTTATTCTTTCGTCGTTACTTAGCTACCCCTTCACCATCAAAGCCACCTTTACCCCACGCTTAGTCTGCATCCGACAATAATAATTGCCAGTACTTAGCGTAGTAGTTGGATAAGTCAAAGTATGCCGCCCCATTGGAAAATATTGATTGGTCAATACCCTTAATTCACTGCCCTTAGCATCAAATATACTGATACGAATAGACTCTCCTTTTGACTGAAAAGAAATAGTAGTTGAATGACTAAAAGGATTAGGACTATTTTTAATGTAAAGCGTTTCTTTCTCCTTGAATATATCACTAATTGCAGTTGTCCGATCACAAGCATTAATCAAAGGAATGTATTGAAAATCTTCGTACAATAAAGATCGAACTTGCTCCTCAGTAGTGCCAAACCAATCTATTAATAAGGAACCATAAATGGAACGGAAATCATATTGCATGACAACACCATCTTGCACACCAACCTCCTCTGGAATAAGGGGATTCTCTCCTAATATAGTCGAATTGATACAAGAACCAAACAATACCAAAGGCGCAGCAGAGCCATGATCTGTTCCGAAACTACCATTAGATTGTATCCGTCTGCCAAACTCTGAAAAAGTCATACCGACCACTCGTTCTGCTAAATTTTGTTTTTCTAAATCGGTTTGAAATGCTTGAATCGCTTCAGATAGTTGGCTTAATAAAAGGGCATGTTCTCCTTGTGTGGGGTCGCCTATTGCGACCTGATCCGCATGGGTATCAAAACCGCCTAGACTAACGATATACACCTTCGTTTGTAAACCACCAGAAATTAAATTGGCGACTATTTTTAGTTGATCGGCTAAAGGATTGATGCCATTTTCTGGATAAGAATTTGTTTCATTCGTTCCTTTCTCCGCTGCATCAATAATCACTTCCCCATAAGCATTGGTCTGTGCGATGGCGTTTCTTAAAAAGGATAGCTCTTGCCCATAATAATTATCAGGTAGATCTCCTTCTTGGGCTTCTGCTAAAGGAGATAAAGCAAAGGGATCATTCAAGGCAAGGCTATAATTTGCCCCAACACCTTGGCAAGTTTCAGATACTAAAGCACCTACTGTAATAGCTATTGGATCAGGGTTCTCTTCGTTTGGATATGCATTTGGATAATCTGGATAACTTGTGTCAAAGTAACGCCCTAACCAACCAGAACTTATAAATTCATCGGATTTTGATCCACTCATCCATATGTCTTTAGAACGAAAGTGGGAACGGTTTTGATTGGGGTATCCTACACTTTGCACTATAGATAACTTGGCATCTGCATACATCTGTTTCATGCCTTCCATAGCTGGATGTATTGCTAAAGAATCTGTCAGACCTAGTAGTTGATTTTCTGGAATCATGATATTAGACCGTACTGCTAAGAGTTGTTCATACTGGTCTAAAGGAATAAAAGTATTGAGTCCATCATTTCCTCCATTCAATTGCACCACAACTAAAATCTTATCGTTGATGTTGTTATTGACTATAGGAAATAAACTAGCATTCGTTATAGCTGCTACTTTCATGCCGCCCAATAAAACTGGGGCTGACAAGGTCGTAGCTGCTTTGAGGAAATTTCTTCTTTTCATAGTTTAGGATTATTAGATTTTGTGTTTCGCTAAAATTAAAAGGAAATAAAAACATTTTGATTTTCTATTAATCACATCAAATAATACTCAGGCATACTCAGCATCGCTTGTACTAAACTTCTCAAACGATTCTCGACCCCTTGTCGCAAATCCATATCTTCTGGATCGCTGAGGTAATCACTATATTCTACAGTCCATTCAAAATCTGGCAAACCAGGGATTAAAATTTCTTTTAGAAAAGTGAGCTGACTATCCGTTAGTGGCTGGGTAAAAAGAATTTTTGCGGATTCATTGATGAGCGAATTCGGATCTAAAGGATTCTCTAAACTTTGGACAAAAGATAAGACATCAATGATGATGGGAACACCCGCTATTCTATTTTGCATCGTTGCCAAAGTATCTGTAATCATCATTCGACTAGTAAGCGTAACAGAAGAAATCCACGTCTGATAATAACTAGGTGCTTGATAATAGGCTTTCCAACCTGCTACATCTGGTGGTTGAAAATAGGTCATTTGCAGATTAGGCATTAGCGCATTGATTCTATTCCAAATACGGTACTGAGCATTAAAATCATCTGGTGGAATAGCGATCTCAAATTGTCGAAAAAGCGGTATAACAAAATCTAATGGATTTTTTATCATAGGACCAATAAGGTCCGAAGCAAAGAAATGTTCACTCGTCAATAACTGTTGCAATACAGGCAGTACCTCAAAATTATTTTCAATTAAGGTATTCGCTAAAGGTTGAATAATAGCAGTCTCTATTTGTTCATCAATCTTATGATAAACAAACCACCGATAAATTTTTCGACAAATAAATCGAGCCACTTCCTCTTGCTGGAAAATGACATCAATGAGTTGTTCATACTCAGTCTCCGCTGCATTTTCTATTACCGTATTGTCAAAACGGTGGGATAATTGCTTGGTTTCTAGGTTATGTCTTGCTCTTCGGAATTCTACTTTTATATCTTGAGTAGGATCTTTTGTTTTATAGCCTACATCTATCCATCCTGTCAAAATCTTAGCAACCTCGATTACATCTTTTTCTGTAAAAGTAGTATAATCCCCAGGGCCAGCTAAATCACTTTTTCCAATAGTAAATAGTTCGAGTAATTCCCTAGCATAATTCTCATTTGGATTATTTTTATTATTAGAATTGCCATTTAGATACCGTAGCATGGCTGGCTCTAGGGTAATTAATTTTACCAAGTTTTTAAAATTCCCTATCGCATTACTCCTCAAGGTACTGATGTAGCTATATAGATATTTAGCATCTCTTACTACGGCACTTTCCACCACAAAATGATTATGCCAAAATAGCGTCATTTTTTCTTGAATGGTTAAGGATGAATTTAGTAAGACGCCTGTATTCCAAGCGGCTAAAGCATTCAGTCGATACCCAGTTAAATTCACTTCTTGGTCAAATGGAGCATCTATCCAAGTTTCCCCAATAGGCACATAAGGATCATTCTCTTTTTTATAATTAATAGGAGGCTTAGGTAAAGATTGAATGGTAAGCAGTTCATTCACAACGGTAGACATATCCTTTTCTGCTATATTTTTAATCTGCGCATAAGTAGCTCCAAAAGTAGTTCTGCGTAATATATGTGCTGCTTGCTTGTAGCCCCAATCACCAGTATATGGAGCAATGGAATAAGAAGGAAGTATGATGGATTGTGAAGTAGTTTTTCTTTTTTGTTCACTAATTTTGGATATATTATCAATCATTATTAGATATTTTGTGCTGTAGGTATGATATGTTGTTACTAAGACTAGAAAAAAAATCAAAAGTTTAAAACTAGATTTTTTTTATGGAATGGTACATTTATTATTGAACCATTTATAGACTAATCGCATTATTTTATAATCACCTCCACTCTCCGATTTTGTTGCCTTCCTGCTTCCGTTTCATTCGTATCAATAGGAGATTGTTCCCCTTTGCCCAGCACAGAAAACCGAATGTTCCTACCGTGTAATACACTTTTCAATTTATTAGACACCGCAATGGCTCTATTAGAAGAGAGTGCTAAATTATTCTCTGCACCACCAACATTATCCGTGTGTCCTATAATGATGATTTCTTTAACACCTTCCGCTAAATTTGCTGCTAAATGCTCTAAGGCAGTAGCCCCTTTTTCATTGAGGCTATAACTATTGTTAGAAAATTGCAATGCTTCATTGTTTAAAGTAAAGACATTGGTAGTTGGCAAATCACCAGCATGAGCTTCTAAAAATTTGTAAGTAAACTCAATACCATACCTAAAAGGATATGCCTGAAAATACCAAATAGTAATAGGGTATCTTCCTTGCATTAATAGCTTCTTACCTGCCTTTGCACGCATACCATGAGGATTTTCATTATCCACTACTTTATCTCCTTCAATCCATAAGGCAGAGCCATCATCGGAATTCAAAGTAAAACCATAGATGCCAGATTGAGGGATGTACATGGTGGATTTAAAAATAATAGCAAAGCCTTTTTTAATAGATACACCTGGAAAAGGAATCGTATCTTGTGAGTCGGGAAAGTTTATTTCTTTCCAACTTATAGAATCTATCTTTTCATAATCTAAGACCCTTTCACTGTAAGCATAATTAGAATTTAAGTGGCTAGCAGGAATTTTGTAAACTGTTCCTTCAAATGTAGTGAATGTAGGAGAAGATTGAGAAATGCTATATATAGCAGGCAGTAGAAAGAGCAACAAGAAAGCTAATTTCGTAGTCATTTAAATAGGTGTTCGTTTTGAAAAAACTATAAGGGATGGGGTAGAAATAAACCTTACTAAGAGGTAACGTTTATTTCTACTCCATCCCTAGCTTATTTTAAAACGAAAGATCTTGGTTTCTACTGTCTTGCGAAACCTAATTTGTCATTTAGTTGACATTATTTTTATCAATTTCATTGGGTAGATTATTTATTTCCTAATCCCTTTTTGAAACCATATACTTTTAGAACAGAGAGCAGAGAAGCGAGACACCATCCGTTTAAAAAACTACGAGAATTCATTGTTTGTAAACGAAATCTATCTCTATTCTCTGTTCTACAAGTTGTAGGGTTTTAAAAATCCCTTATATAATATTTCTGAAACTCAATAAAACTACAGAAGAAAAAATATAGAACGAGTATTAGGAACGATGTAGAAATAAATTTATAATTTATTTTTTCATCGTTCCTTAGAACTTTTTGGCGAACAATTTGTATTCCATTATCAGATATAGTAGTCAAATAATTAATACCCAAAGCCCACCCAGGAATTTTAATTCAAACAAGCATGAAATTAAGACAAATTATAGGAGTTGTCCTAATGGGCTTTATGTCCGTTTCTTTATGGAATAAATTACAGGAAAGTGTATCAGATGTCGATCAACCTATTGCGACAAGCCTTGTTATTATTTTATTGATTTTGATCTTGATAGTCTTCGTAGTGCGGGTATTACGTTATGAATGAACCGCAAAACCGCAAAAAAAAAAGCCGAAGTGTACACTTCGGCTTCGAGTTTATCTCATTCAATTTACTTGAAGGTAGCCAGAATAATAAGTGCCACCTCCGTCATTAAAAACATAGTAATAAATTCCAGATTCTTCATCTGGATTATTTTTTTTGTCTATTTTACCATCCCAGTCATTGGAATAGTTGTCTTTTTGGAAAACTTCTATGCCTTTTCCATTAAAGACGTACAAAGAATTGTCAGGATAATTTTCTATACCATGAATAGTGAAGTTTTTTAATTTACCTGCCTTTTCATCGCTAGACGTACCACTCATAAAAGTGATTGACTCGCATAGAATGTCGATAGAAACGTTTACTTGAGTGACATGTTCTCCAACCGTCATTTCATAAACGAATACATCATTTTTTTCACATAAATTTTGGAGTGGGGCGTACTTAAATGTTTGATCTTCATTTAAGGTCACGTCTCCAAACTTAGGTTGTTTAATTACTCGAAGTTGTACGGGGCTTTCGATGTCTTCTTCTGTTTGAAGATACTCGAAAATTACCGAATTATTTCTGACCACTATAACATGGTCATTTGTCTCAAAAATATCTTTATTTTTAGTAATCGGGTCTGTAGGATTGTTATGACTATACCCAATATTAGATATAGCAAGGATGGAAAAAAAGAATAAAAAAGCCTTTTTTCTTAATGAGTGTTTTGTGTTACTAAATAACATAATCTTCTAGGTGTAAGTGGTTTGTAATGTTCGTATTAGTTTTTAATATAGGTCGCTTATCAACAAAGTTGATAGATCGATTTTCCTTAGAAAGATCACCAAAGGGAGGTAGTTATAAAGTTACATGGGAAATATGTTTCTATTCTAATAATAGAATAGATAATAACGGAGGGGTTCGTTTGAGGAGTTGGAGGAAATTGATTGGGTGGAATTTATTATCTAATTGGGAATGGATAATAAACAATTGGGTAGGTGTTTTTTATTGTTCAAATTCTGTACCAATGCATCCTAAAGTCACATTTTTGAAACTTTTTTTTTCTTTTTACCTCTTTTAGGGTAGTAAGTTCTATTTGAAGATTCTCTACCGTACACTTTTTAGATGAAAGAGCAGAGGGATGGGTTAAAAATAAACTTACAATTTATGCTGTTTCTTTTGCCCTTCTTTTTCTCCTTGAAAACTTCTTTGCTTTTAAATTTTGACGAATTGCTCGACCTATCCCAATAATATCAAAACCTGGGTGTTGAAAAAAAACGATGATCTTCAAAGGTTGTGATCGCCTTTATGAATTTATCAGGTATTTCCTTTTGATAAGGAAAACACTACTGTTCATCTGCAGCAATTCTTGCTCCTAATAATCGTCCATTTTTATCATTTAAGACCATACTAGTTGGGTCTTTAAATAGCGGATCAGTTAGACAACAATAGTAAGCGATTAATAGCACCACCAATAGGATGATCCCTAAGAATCTTTTAGTATAGGTATTTTGCAGCAATTTGAGCATATTTGTATGCTAAAGAATAACAATGAAATATTCCTTATTAATAGCATGTATAGTAATTCTAAGTCAATGTACTAATAAAATTACTCCTACAAATTTAACAAATTGTACTTGTCCTAAAATTTACCGACCTGTTTGTGGAGAAGACGGTATCGAATATGATAATGACTGTCTTGCAGAATGTGCAGGTATAAAATATGAAGAGGGGACTTGTCCAATAACGACTAAAGGAAAAATCCTATTCTTAGGAGACCCTGCCATTGATGGTTGTGGTTGGGTAATTTCTATTGAAGAAGGATGAGTTTTTACATAAAGGCCCGTTTCATCCACATTGAATCAAATATAACTAGAGTTGCTTAGTAGACTTGACAAAGTCGCTCCTAGCATCCTACCAATCCAATAATCTTATAAATCCTAGTAAATAATGAGAATCACAGAATCTACTTCCAACTACAGACATCTAGAAAAAATGTCAATCAAAGAGTTATTGACGAATATGAACAAAGAGGATCAAACGGTGCCGCAGGCGGTAGCCAAAGCCATTCCGCAAATAGAAGCACTAGTCGCTGCCGTTGTAGAAAAAATGAAACAAGGAGGACGGTTATTTTATATAGGAGCAGGAACAAGTGGACGACTAGGGGTTGTAGATGCTTCAGAATGTCCACCAACATTTGGAGTGCCACATGATATGGTGATTGGATTGATAGCAGGAGGAGATTCGGCTATTAGAAGAGCAGTTGAATTTGCAGAGGATGATGAACAGCTAGCATGGAAAGATTTGCAGGCTTACCAAATAGACACCTTAGATGTAGTAGTGGGGATCGCTGCTTCAGGGACTACTCCTTATGTGGTGAATGGCATGAAAACTTGTCAATCGAACAATATAATGACGGCTTGTATTACCTGTAATCCTAAGTCACCAATGGCTACTTATGCTGATTTTCCTATTGAAGTAATTGTGGGACCAGAGTTTGTGACAGGAAGTACCCGTATGAAATCTGGTACTGCCCAAAAGCTGGTTTTGAATATGCTAAGTACAAGTGTAATGATTCGATTAGGTAGAGTAGTAGATAATAAAATGGTGGATATGCAGCTTAGCAATAATAAATTGGTAGACAGAGGTACTAAAATGGTCATGAATGCTTGCAGTATTACTTATGAGGAAGCTAAAGACCTGTTACTTCAAACTGGAAGTGTTCGTGCAGCTTTAGATAGATTTCGTAATATAACTCATTGAAAAAATGATAGTCGATCGTTGAATTTTGTAACTTCAATCTAACATTTAGTATTAGGAATTAAGTGTTGAAAATTAAGCACGAATTCACGAATTTCTAGGAGCGAGCTAGACTAAAATTAGTGAATTCGTGGTTTTTTATTTCACTAATTTGATACGTGTATACTTTACAAGAGAAATACCTGTTCAAAGTCCATTTTGTGATATACTAAAAAAAAATATTATTTTCACTTCATTGATTCTTATAAATATACTATTATCTTTGGTTTATAAATTACAAAAAAAACTAATTTTAGTATTCTAAACCTCAAAATTACTTTCCTTAATTGTAAACAACACTATATCTCAATAAAACTATTCAAATAAGTCTGATGTGTTTCGTAGCATAATATGCTTCGGTTGATTTCTTAAGTTTCTTAACTGTGAAACATAAGTTATACTTTGTTATTGACAAACTTATTTGAGGAAACATTAGACTTTATCCTTCTTTATTGGAGGGACACTATGTAACCACTACCTTTCCCAAATTCTTTCCTAAAACAAAAACAAATCTATACCATCAATTGATGGTCTATAGACTTTATAATTATTTAAAAGAAAACTATATTTTTTGAACCAAAACTTTTTACACTAATGAATTTAAGCATCACTCCCCGTCTTGCGACTATGCTCGTAGGACTATTGATCTGTTGTGCCACAAGTTGGGCTGCTACAAATGATTATTCGGGAACTATTGAGACAACTACAAGCTGCGATCTTAATTTTACTACAGAAGTAATTGGCATTTTTTGTAATGAAGAAAGAGGAGACATTGTAGTAAATATTACAGGGGGAACAGCTCCTTTTAAAGTAGAATGGGATAACCATGATTTCTCTATCTGGGCAGAAGTGGAGATTGATGGAGATTCTTACACGATTACTGGACTGCCAGCAGATCTATATAAGATTCAAGTTAGAGATGCATTTGGCTGCTTACAAAAACAAGATGTTCAATTGACAGACCAAGTGAGTACTATGGATTTGACAGTTACTAACAATAGTTCCGCTTGTGATACAAAAGGATCTATCGCTGTAGTGGTTGGCAATAGTTCTCCACCTTATTGGGTAACGCTAGATGGCCCTACCCCTCAAGGACACATTATTAATGACGATGTTTTTACATTAGATGGTTTAGCTGGAGGAGAATATACCGTTAAAGTAAGACAGGGAGAATGTGACGCAACTCGTACTATAAAGGTAATTACTATTGCGTCTTCTTTGGAATTGCAGTTACAAGAAGTTACCTCTTGTGCAGGTAGTTATGCATCAGTGGCAACAAATATTACAGGAGGCCATCCCAATTACAAACTTTATTATGATGGACCTACTTCAGGTTCAGTATCATCTAGTGGTCCAAAGCTAGTACAAAATTTAGTATCCGGTATTTATATTTTTACGGTAATTGATGAAGAAGGATGTACCGTGAGTCAAGAATTAGAAGTAGAGGGAAGTAGTAGTGATGTAAGTTTTGATTTAGATGTTAATCAGGGTCAATGTGGGCAAGGCGGATTTGTGAGGATTTATGGAATGATAGGAATAGCTCCTTATCAATTAAGTTGGAGCGGACCAAGAAGTAATACTATTATCATTACAGAGGTAGATTCTTACGATATAATGGATTTACCAGAAGGGGCTTATGAATTGACAATGAGTGATGCAAATGGTTGTACTTATAGAAGGAATGTAAGTATGGGTGCTAGCAATTCATCGGTCAGCATAACTACTGATGTATCGGCTAATCTATGTGCTCAAACAGGTGATATATGGGTCTCTCCAATGGGCGGCACAGGAAGCTATACGCTTTCTTGGACTGGTCCAGCACAGGGTAGTGTAGCTATTGGTACAGATGGTTATTCTATTACTGGTCTTCCTTCAGGACAATATCAAATCGTTGTTACAGACCAAAATGGATGTAGTGCTACCCAAGAGGCAGAATTTAATATAACTACTCCTTCTGTTAGTTTGACTACTGATGTAACGGCTAATTTATGTACACAAACAGGAGACATTTGGGTATCCCCAATGGGCGGCACAGGAAGCTATACGCTTTCTTGGACTGGTCCAGCACAGGGTAGTGTAGCTATTGGTACAGATGGTTATTCTATTACTGGTCTTCCTTCAGGACAATATCAAATCGTTGTTACAGACCAAAATGGATGTAGTGCTACCCAAGAGGCAGAGTTTAATATAACTACAGCATTTCTAAATTTCGATCTAAGTAGTGCAAATGCGATCAATGGGCAAAATGGAAGAATTACAGTAGATTTTTTAAATGGAGAACAACCATATACCGTTAGTTGGACAGGACCAGTTTCTAATTATATTAGAACAAATGGACCAAGTTATGATATAGTCAACCTTCCAGCAGGCACTTATTCTATTACAGTAACCGATAGTAATGGCTGTTTTTATGTGCAACAAGTTGTAGTTGCCAATACTGCTAGAATTTCTAATCTAAACTTTTCAGCAGAACCTGCGGATCAAATAGGTTCTGTAGGAGGCTCCATTAGAGTTTTAATATTAGAAGGGAGTGGTCCTTATACAATAAGTTGGTCTGGTGCTGCTTCTGGCACGATCAGAACAGATAATATTGAAAGCTTTATTAGAAACCTTTCTGCGGGTACTTATATGATCACAGTAACAGATAGAGATGGAAATTTTGGTACTCAAACAGTTGTGGTAGGTTTTCAAGAAGATAGATCTTTTGCTATTAATGTTGGGGTAACTAACTCTCTTTGTGGTAATAACGGATCTTTTGACATAAGTGTGCAAAATGGAGTAGCTCCCTATCAAATAAGTTGGACAGGCACTAATAATGGTAGTACTTCCACTAAGAATACTTCTACTAGTGTGGGGGTATCATCAGGAAGTTATATTGTAACGATTACAGATGCAAGAGGTGAATCTTTGAGTGCTGTAGCGAATGTTGGTGTAGCGACTAGTACTTTATATTGTAGCTTAAATCCAACGAATGCCATGTGTACGGCTAATGGGTCTATATTTGCAATCATCAATGGAGGTACCTTACCTTATCAATTTAGGTGGGAAGGACCTAGTTCTGGTGCCGTGACTATAAATGATGATTTTAATATTACAAATTTGCCTGCTGGAACGTATACAACTTTCTTAACCGATGCAGCAGGTTGTGATGTGATAGAGTCAGCAGTGGTAGGAATATCTCCCTCTAATTTAGGAGTCACCATTAATGGAGGAGATGGTACAGTTGATTTTCTATTTGGTAGTGGTACCCCCAACTATAACATCACCTTGAGTGGACCCTTAACGGTATCTCGAATAGTGAGTGGGAATACCACCTTTAATGATTTAGCAGGTGGTTTGTATAGAGCTACTGTAGTTGATGCTAATGGCTGTAGTGTCTCTCAATTAGTTAGAGTCACTGGAAATAGTGCGATGCCTGGCGAAACTCAGCTCGTTAGTAATTTTACAAGTAATCAAGCTACGAGTACAGAGAAAAATTTACTGGAAGAACAGGAAGTTAAGGCAGTATTTACTTTGAAACAAAACTTTCCAAACCCATCTACTTCTTTTACTTCCATTCCTTTTGATTTAGTAGAAGCTATGAACGTTAGCTTGACTATTCAAGATCGATTTGGAAAAGTAGTTAAGGAGATTCACCGAGATTTTGAGATAGGTAATAATCAGATTGAAATAAACGCTAATGAGTTACCTACGGGTATTTATTATTACACCCTTATCGTTGGTGCAGAAATGCAGACCAAACGAATGGTGATTGCTCGTTAATTTTTAGTTTTAGAAGTAGCAACTTTATGATGATTTTTTTTAAAAAATCATCATAAAATTGCTACTTCTAAAAAATTATCAAAAGCTCGGCTTTAATATTATTATTCTACTTTCACCATTACCTCTCGACTAGCATTATTCCCACCAAATACTTTTACCCGTACATCCTGCTCCACTTCAATAGCACCTTCATATAAAGAAGATTGTCGAGTAGGGCTGGTCCCATCTGTAGTATAATATATTTCCAAACCTGGATAAGCTGTATTCGCATACAGTTGACCATCTTTAATAATGGCACCTGGTGGAGGGATATGATAACTCAAACCACCAGCTACATGATTCAATCGTAGCATTTCTTTTTGCCCTAATGTATTGGCAAATATATTCCAATCGCTATCCAGTAGAGATTGGGTTTCGGCTACAGTAGCAGCAGTTGCCCAAGACGGAATGGGAGCCCATGCTCTTTCTGCTAAACCTAAGAGTTTAGGATAAGCAGATCGTTCTAGTCTGTCGGGATTAATTAATGTTTCACTCCATAAATGGCCTTGCATCCCTAATATATTTTTTTGACGACTAGGAGATAATCTTTCTTTGCCAGTCGCCAATTGATCCCGATCCAATCTTTCTCCCAATTTACTCATAGAAGCCGTCTGAAATAAATTAAAAGGAGCAAACTCATAAGCTTTTCTAGTATCTACATAGCCTGCCCAATATAAACCAGAAATTTCAGGATCTTTATCGTAAGCCAAATCAAAATATAAGTTAGAAGCATTACATAACACAACAGGATAGCCTGCATTAGCTAGTTGATAGGCCATATCTTCTCCACCCCAACCAAAAACGGAATTCCATACATACGGCTGGAATTTTTTATTGACAAAAGTAGGATTAGGTACATGGGCTTTGTGCTCTCCTTGCTGTGCGGTTGTTAAAGCAATTTCCTCCCAGCCTCCAGTAACTAAGTTACGCTCTGCTAAGATTTGGTGAAATCTTTTTAAGAAATACGCAGTTAAGCCTTCTTTTGTAGCCTCCACTTCCGTATTATTCGATAATAATTCCTCACAAATAGCCGATTGTTCCCATACGCCATCAGGTACTTCATCGCCTCCAGTATGTAATACTTTTAAAGGATGTCCTGCCTCCTCGTGCATAGCAATTAACTCATCTACTACCTTATCCAAAAAACTGTATAGCGATTCTTGACAGACACAAGTGGTATTATCTGTGTACCCCTGAACAGACCGATAATCGGATTGGTCATTCAGATCACTCAATAAATATTGAGAGGCGGCGGCTTCTTGTCC
This sequence comes from uncultured Saprospiraceae bacterium, assembly GCA_964402245.1. GTDB lineage: Bacteria > Bacteroidota > Bacteroidia > Chitinophagales > Saprospiraceae > JAFMDF01. The sequence goes on from CAYOBX010000091.1 coordinate 14,192, forward strand.
TGCTTCTTTTAATCGATGATACCGTACTTCCATAGCTTTGATGGCCGCTCGAGCATGACCAGGTAGATCAATTTCAGGGATCACCTCAATATGTCGTTCTTTTGCGTACTTTAAAATTTCAATATATTGAGATCGTGTAAAATATCCAGAGCCACTACTTTTAGGATTATCCACAAAAGGACCTGACCCATAAGCTGGAATAAGATGGGTGTCTTCCGTCAAAGTATGTCCTCGTTTTGCGCCTATGGACGTTAATTCTGGTAAATCTGGAATTTCTAAACGCCAACCTTCATCATCGGATAAATGAAAGTGGAATTTATTCAATTTATAAGTTGCCATTACCTCCAATAGTTTTTCGACGGAGGTTTTAGATTGGAAATTTCTAGACACATCTAAATGCATACCTCTATAGGGGAAGCGGGGCGCATCTTCGATTTGTATAGCCTTTAAGGCTATTTCCTTTTGGGGATCTTCTAATTGCCTAATAGGTAGTAAAGAACGCAAACTCTGTATTCCATAAAATACGCCTGCTGGGTCCGAACCTTCTATAATAATTTGTTCTTTTTGAGGATTAATATCAAGTAGATACCCTTCTGATTCGCCATTGCCTAATGTTAATAGAATGGATTTCTCTTCACACTTACCTCCTTCATAATCTTTGATAGAAAACCCATTGGATTCCAAAGTATTCAGTAGATAGTTTCGTTCGTTTTCCAATGTTTTGGGATAGCATAAAGTATAGCTACTATTAAACTGGAGCGTTCCAGATTTTTGCACTACTTTTTTCGGAGTAGGTACAATCGGTAAGAGTTCTTTTTTAGATAATAACTGTACTTTTTTGTTTTGCTCATAACGATAAGCAAGGGTAGGGATAGGAAAAGAATCTGATTTGTTTCGATGGATTTGTTGAGGTTCCGTAAACGGAGTAATCGTATAATTATCTACATATTGGGGCTTGTTGGGCGTACCATCTTCTTGTTGAAATACAGCATATACCCCTTCTGGTGCATCTGACATTTTAGTAGACCAATTGTTCCCTTCGTACGGAAATTCAATGCTTTGACCTGCAGCTAATGCTTGGTAACTGGCACTTGGTGATAGCCGAAAAAAATTACCGTTGATATGATTGATCTGTAGGCCATTTGCTTGTACACTATCTTGAAAAGGCTCATTATTTTGATTGAAATAAATCGCCCAATTATCGCCCAACTCACTTGTCCCTGTATTTTTCAATGTAAATACCCCAAACTGTTTCTGTAAGTTTTGGGCATTCGCTCCATTTTTGACCAATTTCCAATTTAAATGAATAGGAACATCGGAAGAAATTCCTACTGGTGTATCTTGACCACAACTAATAAATAATAAGAGTAATGAAAATAGTATGATTCGCATTGTTATAATTTTCTACGAATCTAGCATTTTCTTTGGATTAAAAAGGTTTTTTTTATAAAAAGAATATTGTCTGAAAATCAAGTTACAAACTTGAAAAATATCCATTTGAAGTTACAAACTTCAAATA
>CAYOBX010000092.1:0-15586 GCA_964402245.1 uncultured Saprospiraceae bacterium
AGCGAAAAAGTGCCACCCTATTAAATTATATCTATGGTCTGCGAGACTTTTCAATTAAAATGTAAATTTTCAAATCGCTAATAAATAGCGGTTTTTAATTTTACTTTACATTTTAATTTTAATTCCTAAGCCAATTTGGCCATATCTCGAATTAAAATACTTCGTCTATTGAAGTAAATTAAATCAGATCGTTTTAGTTCATTTAATACAGAAGTAACGGTTTGTCGAGACGTACCAGTAATGTTAGCAATATCTTGCTGAGTCAAGCAATGTTTGAACAACATTTCAAAACCGACCTTACGGCCTCTCTTTTCAGCAGATTCTTTGATAAAATCAATAATTCTAGCTCTAGCATCCTTAAATACTAAATCTTCTAATCTAGTTTCTACTTCTCTCAATCTAGTACCAATGTAATTCATCAAGGACACGCATAGTTGCTGGTTCGTAGCAATTAGTCGTTGGAAGTCACTTGTTTTCAATGCGTAGTAGTGTACATCTTCATTCATGGCTACAGCAAAATCTTTTCTGTTGGATTCACCAACTAAGGATAATTCACCGAACATCGCCATAGGATGCAAAACGTACTTGATTACTTCTCTGCCATCATCAGAAAGGCTGCCTATTTTAACAATACCTTTTACGAGAAAGCAAACAAAGCTGGAAGCTTCTCCTACATGGAAAATGTCATCGAATTTAGAAACCTTTCTAAGTTCCACCAATTCTAATAGTTGATTCATTTCTTGATCAGAGAGTACTTCAAAAAGAGGAAAATTTCTGAAAAAATCTAAGTTACCTGAATTTTTCATAACGCAAGTTTATGGGTTAAGAAAAGTCCAATTGATTATACAACCGGTTTTTAAGAAGGAATCAAAAATGCTCATGAAACAGCACTGCTGCTTTGGGATCACGATGGTATTTTTGATGTAATATTTCTTTAAGAATAGACTACCGTGTTGTAATAATAGGACACTACCAAAACAACAGCTAATACGGAAATGTCTAATTCTAGCATAAATATCTATACAATAGTCTGTGTTAAAAAGTACAAAATATTGAATTTGTATAGAAATATTCTTTAACACCAAACACTTAAATAGTTGTAAACCAATAGACTACGTTTAAAAAATAGCTATGATTGTTGATCATAGTGGTTACAGTTTTACTTAAAATATTAGTATCTGAGGCTTTAATATTTTTTTAAAAACATTGTAAATGTCTTTTTTCAAAAAAACCAACAGCATACCGCTATTCTAAATTTTAAGTGAAAGGGTCGAAAAGTAACGATCTTTTATAGATTGGGACTAACCTAATGAGAATTGCTAGTTAACGACATTACAGTCTAAATGAAAGTGTTTTGAAAGTAGAAAGGTGTTACCAGTAAATGGTATTTTTTTTCAAAACCCTTATTCTATTTAAAAATTAAAGGGCTTTATTGAATCACAGTCGGGACAGGATAAATCTTTATTTAATAAGAAAGGTGTATACACGAGGGACAAAAGTAATCGCTAAAAATTTCTGTTTCGAACCAAGAATTACCAGCTAAATTACGGATATAAAAACGCCACTAAGTTTCGTCTTATTGCTGGAAATGAAAAATAATAGCGAAATATATACTTTTTTAATATTTCGTTAACAGGTGGTCTTATTAGTGTGTTAAAATGAGAGATACAGAGATGAGTCTTACTAGCGAAAGCCAACTATATAATTGAACACGGAGGCACGGAGAAAACCTCCAACTCTGTGTGCTCCGTGCCTCTGTGTTCAAAACTTTACGTATTTAAAATGAGAAGCACAAAGGTAGACACTGCGAGCACAGAGAATTCATCCAACTCTGTGTGCTCCGTGCCTCTGTGTTCAAAACTTTACGTATTTAAAATGAGAAGCACAAAGGTAGACACTGCGAGCGCAGAGAATTCATCCAACTCTGTGTGCTCCGTGCCTCTGTGTTCCACCTTACGACTGAAACCCAATCTTAGTAGACGAATTAGGATCGGTCTTATAAAACTGCTTCCGCAATTTCTTCAATCGCTCAAGTGCTTTTTCAAAATAAACTAAAGGCTTAGCGATTTTATTTTTCTTAACCATATCATATCCATAGATATTAACAGCATCAGATACCAAACGTTTCAGGTCTGCACCTGTAAAGCCATCCGTTTCTTTGATGATGGTGGCTAGCTCCCCTTTAGAAGGTTGTAATTTACCTTTTGATAAGTAGGCTTTTAAAATATCCATTCTAGCTTCCTCATTTGGTAATTTCATTTCTAACCACAGCTCAATACGACCACTTCTGATCAAAGCATCTGGAATACTTGATAATAGCATGGTGGTCATGACCACCGTAATCCCTTTATTCGCCTTAGATTCTAAGCCATCCAAAAGCGTCAATAAATAACGATAGAAGCCTTCATCCCGACCATTTTCCAATAATAGATCACAGTCATCAATAAAAACGATACTAGGCGAATTATTTCTTGCCGCTGCCATAATTCGATGCACTTCTCTATAGAAATTGCCTGTACCACTAATAACCGTTCCATCAATCAAAAAGAATTTACTTTTCAATCGATGAGCCAAAGCTTTTCCAACACTTGTTTTACCCGTACCTGGCGACCCGTATAGCAACACTCCCCGCTTAGGTGTCATGCCATATTCTTCTGCTAACTCAGGATTCTCTAATGGCGTAATGACATCAATCTCTAATTGCTTAATCACTTCATCCAATCCTTTCAATTCAGATAATTTTACTTTTTCTACATCTTTACGATCTACATTACTGACGATCGCGTGCTTTTCCAATTCCTCAATTAGCTGAGTAGCCGAAAAAGACTTTTCTTCCACCTCAATCAATTTACAAGCTCTCCTAATCTGGTTGATATTCAAATTAGCAGAATATTGATGAATCCGCTTATAGTCTACTTTAGAAAATGCGATGCCGCCAAACTTTTTGAAAAAGAAAGCATAGTCTTTAGCTGTTAGCTTTTCCATATCAACGGTCAAGCACTCTACATAAAACTTATGGGTTAAGTAGCTTCTATTCACCCCTAGCACTAGTTTCTTATTATGATCTTGAAGGTAATTTAAAATGGCGTCAATCGTGAATTCTTCCAAACCAATAGGCCGTCTTGCATAATAAGATTCTGACAATGCACCTTCGATTGTAGTGAAATCGTCTAATACGACTACATCCTTATTTTCAAAAGCTTTGATGATCGTTTTATAGATCGCTTCTTCCACTCGAAAGGCATCCATATTTTCAACTGTCAAAAATATATCTGCTAATCGGACATATTCTCCATTTAGGTCTTTGGTTAGGGCTTTTAAAATAGTAGATTTGCCATAATTAGAAGAAATATTCAAAGCTACGATTGGGCTTTTCTGCAACTTCTCTTTTGTTTCCGTAAAGGCTTTTTTTTGCGAAGGAGATAATTTGATAGTGGCTTTTCGCCCGTTTTTAGATGGAATAATTTTGGCTATTTGCATTCAATTATTTTGAGTGTCGGTTAAGTATTGTGATTTCTTATCTTGTTTATCATATTATAAACAATTATAACTGTATAAAAGTTCCTCGTAGGGGTAATCCCATAGCCGTCAGGCTATGGTTCTTTCTCTTGACACTCGGCAACAAGTATGTTTACTATTTTTCTTTAGAGGTAGCGATTTTGCTAGGTTTTTTTATAAAAAACCCTAACAAAATCGCTACCTCTAAAAAACTATATCAAAGCTACTGCTTGCCGATTGTCAAAAACTACCTTGCAATTATCTGATAATCAGATAATTATTTTTTAGCCCGACAGCTATGGGCTTGCCCCTACCAATATAAAAAACGTATATGAGATACATATTATTTTCTTCCATTCTATTATTACTCTTATCCTGCAATCGAAGTACTAGCCAATCAGAAGAGTTCAATCATTTAGCAGGACAAAGCAGTCCTTATTTATTACAACATGCTAAAAATCCTGTGGACTGGTATCCGTGGGGAGAAGAAGCCTTAGGGAAAGCAAAAGCAGAAAATAAGTTATTAATAATTAGTGTAGGCTATGCAGCTTGTCATTGGTGCCATGTAATGGAACATGAATCCTTTGAAGATTCCACCGTTGCAGCAATGATGAATGAGCATTTTGTAGCAGTCAAAGTGGATAGAGAGGAACGACCTGATGTAGATGATGTGTATATGACTGCCTGTCACTTAGCAAGTGGAAAGAGTTGTGGCTGGCCCTTAAATGCTTTTGCCTTACCTGATGGACGTCCGGTGTGGGCAGGCACTTATTTCCCTAAGAAAAATTGGATGGAAATTTTGACTTATTTCTCCAACTTACACAAAGAGGAGCCTGAAAAATTAAACGAATATGCTGGTCAATTAATGGATGGTATTAATGGCAATGAACAAGTTGTATTCAATGAGGGCGATCCATCATTTACGGATGCTAATCTAGTAGGAATTACGAATAATTTCCTATCAAATATAGATTTTAAAAAAGGCGGAAGAGAGGGGTCTCCAAAATTCCCAATGCCTAATAATTATCAATTTTTGTTGAGTCAGTATTTTCATACTAAAGATCAAAAAACCTTGGAAGCTGTTACTACTACTTTAGATAATATGGCGAATGGTGGCATCTATGATCACTTGGGAGGTGGCTTTGCTCGCTACTCTACGGATGCCAGTTGGAAAGTACCACATTTTGAAAAAATGTTATATGACAATAGTCAGTTAGTAAGCTTATATTCAGAAGCTTTTATGGTTACTAAAAATCCATTATATCAACAGGTAGTAGTAGAAACGCTTCAATATATTAAACGAGAAATGACGGATAAAAGTGGTGGTTTCTATTCCTCTTTAGATGCGGATAGTGAAGGTGTCGAAGGTAAATTTTATGTTTGGACAAAAGAAGAAATTGCTGCCGTTTTACAAGATGAGTTTGCAGTTAAATTATTTGCAGATTATTATCAAGTTAGTAAAAAAGGTAATTGGGAACATACCAATGTATTGCATCGAAAAAAATCAATTGCGGATATTGCTAAGCGGTGGAACCAAACGGAGGAACAAGTCGCCACAAGTATTACTACTTCTAAAGAAAAATTATTAATTGCCAGAGAAAAAAGAGTTCGACCAGGTTTAGATGATAAAGTATTAACTTCTTGGAATGCTTTAATGTTAAAAGGATATGTAGATGCCTATCGAGCATTTGACAATCAAGAATACCTTCAAGCCGCATTAGATAACGCTCACTTTATCAAGAACAATATGTTACAAGGGGATGATCGACTCAATAGAAATTACAAAGATGGGAAATCTGTAATCAATGCTTTCCTAGATGACTACGCTTTAACAATTGAAGCTTTTATTGCATTATACCAAGTCACCTTTGACGAACAATGGCTAAAAAAAGCAGAAGGTTTGGCAAATTATAGTTTACTTCATTTTTTCGATTCTACTTCAGGTATGTTCAATTATACTTCTGATATTGATCCGCCTTTGATTACTAGAAAAAAAGAAATCAGTGATAATGTCATCCCTGCTTCTAATTCGACGATGGCTAAGAATTTATATACGCTTGGTCTTTACTTGTACAATCAAGATATGTTGAAAATTTCAAAACAAATGCTCCATAATGTAGCAGAACAAATCACTAAAAGTCCACAGCCGAACTTCTATTCTAACTGGTGTTCATTATATAGTTTATTGGTGCATCCACCGTATGAGGTGGCGGTAGTTGGATCAGATTATCAACAACACCATCAAGCTTTATATGGTCAGTATTTACCAAATGCTATTTTGTTGGGTGGAGCGACTGAAGGTAGTTTAGAATTATTGCAAGAGAAATTACAGGGAGAGGAAACGTATATTTATGTTTGTCAAAATAAGGTTTGTAAATTGCCCGTACAGGATGTGGCAAAGGCTGTTTCCTTAATGGAGTAATGATTTTCTCTACAAAATAAATATCTATAATCACTAATTCACTAATTGAAAGAGTGAACCAAATAAATTAGTGAATTCGTGGTAAAAAATATTCGTTTAATTTATTCAAAATGACGACTTCCATCAGAAAGATTAGAAAAGATGATATTGAACACCTAAAAAGTGTTTTAGATTCAATTGAGCTGTTCCCTTCAGAAATGCTTGAAGAAATGATTGCAGATTACTTTGACAATCCAAATACACAAGATATTTGGTTTACTGCTATCGAAAATACGATTCCCATATCAATTGCTTACTGTTCTCCTGAAAAACTTACAGAAGGTACCTTCAATCTCTATGCAATCGGAGTAAAAAGTGATATACAAGGAAAAGGAGTTGGAACAGGAATGATGAATTACCTTGAAAATCAACTTATACAAAAAGGGCATAGAATACTTATTGTTGAAACATCTGGCTCAGAAGATTTGAGTTTAACAAGAAGATTTTACGAAAAATTAAATTATACCAAAGAAGCGGTAATTAGAGATTTTTGGGAAGAAGGAGATGACAAAATTATTTATTGGAAAAAGTTGAAATAAAAATATGGAAATAAATAAAAAAAAGATTGCCTTAATCGGCGTGCCCTGGGATCAGAAATCAAGTTATCTTCAAGGGCCTGCCCTAGCCCCTCAACGCATTAGAAGTGTACTACATAGTGGGGCAGGTAACAATTGGACGGAGCTAACGGTCAATCCAATTGAGCATGAGCTATTTGAAGATTGGGGCGATATGGTGATTAAAAAATATTTTGATATAGAAAAGCAAATTGCAAGTTCTCTAAATAAAGGAGTCCGAACATTGTGCATGGGGGGGGATCACTCGATGACCTTTCCAATCATCAAAGCTTATCATCAATTTTTTCCTGCATTCGATATTTTACAAATAGATGCACATGGGGATTTATACCATGAGTTTGAAGGGGATCCACATTCGCACGCTTGTCCCTTTGCTCGAATTATGGAAAACAAATTGGCGGAACATCTGGTACAAGTGGGCGTTCGAACTTTCACGCCCCATCAAATAGAGCAAGGTGAAAAATTTAAGGTAGAGACGATACAGATGAGAGATTTTGAGGCTGGCAAACGGCCTACTTTTACCAGACCTATATATTTATCCCTCGATTTAGATGGACTAGATCCTGCCTATGCGCCAGGCGTATCACATCACGAACCTGGTGGTTTGACGACTAGAGAAGTGCTTCGATTGATACAAAGTATTGATGTCCCTATTATTGGAGCAGATGTCGTGGAGTATAATCCACATCGGGATGTATCGGATATGACGGCTGCTTTGGCGGCTAAGTTGGTGAAGGAGATTGCTGGGAAGATGTTAGTTTAAACATCTTCATTGTCAATTATGTTAAATTATTACTATAGGAACATAAAGTTTTCCTAGCATCGTTTTATTGTGGCAATCTTCTATACACCTAAATATAACAAAATGAAAAACATTGCCCTCCTTCTCCTGCTCATCTTTTCTTGGAATTTACAAGCCCAACAATATCTTAGTGTAGAATCAGCAGATATAGAAACTCGTTTCCAAGATCATTCTAATGTACCTAGCATAAAAGGAAAACTATTACATTACTCACCTTTTGTGGATAAAGATTTAGAAATAGAATATCATTTGGTAAATTTAGAAGAAAGGCAAACGAAACGACAGGCAAATATAAAGGAAGATGGAACTTTTCAATTACAGTTAAACTCGCCATTACCTTATCAACAAATTTGGTTATCTATAGGAGAATACTATTGGGGGCAAATTATTGCTAATGAAGAATTACTAATTGAAGTAGATTTAAAAAGATTAAAGAAACAACAGCCTTCTTATCATGATAAAGGTGTTCAATTTAAAGGAAAAGATGGAGAATTAAATAGGTACTCTAATAAATTTATTGAATATAAATCAGGAGAAAAAAGGAAGTTTTCCGACAAATTGCACACTTTAATTCTGGATCGGCAATTGGATATAACAGATAAAATCCAACAATATCAAGAGGCCTACAAAATATGGGATAATGTGCTTGCGAGCTATATCGAAAAGAACCCTTCCCCTTATAGTTTTTTGCTACAAAATGAACGAGATTCTGAATATTATGGTTGGTTATATACCTTTTATTGGGGATCTGAAATAGATGAAGATGCACTAAATAATGCTTTTCAACATCAACCATTAATGGTTAGTAATTCTGGAACGGCTTATTACAATTACTTAGCAGGACTTCTTAAAAATGGTTCTAAAAAAGAAGCGTATCAAAGGATTAAAGAAGTGCTTAAAACAGAAGTTAAAGACGAAAATTTAACAGCGAAATTAGATACCTTTCTGCATCAATATCAATTGAAATTAGATAAATCAGATGCTTTCAATTCCAATTTATTCAAAGAGCAAAGTGCTTACTTTCATGAAGAATATAGACCAGAACTTCAAATGGCAAGATGGAAATCATTTGCTCAAAAGACGGAGCGATTTGATGCAAGTAGAGGGGATATATTAAAGTTAGTTGGCAATCCCGAAGATAAATGGCAACAAGTAATCTACTACCAATTGATGCTGCCAACAATGAAAACTAAATGGGTCAAAAATATCATGCAAACCCAATTAGAGGAAACTATGGAATATGTAGCTTCGGTTGACAGAACCTTGGCAGAAGCTTCTACTTTAACAGAATCTTCATCACTTGGAAAAGGTCTTAAAAATTTTCCTTTTGGCGGAAAATTATACGAAGCAGAAGCAACGGATGCTAAAAAACTATTAGCTTCAATTCAGAATGCTTTTCCCAATAAAACTCTAATATTAGATGTATGGGCAACTTGGTGTGGCCCTTGTATCCATGACATGAAAAATAGTAAGGAAAACAAAGCAGCCTTAAAAGAATTAGCTGTTGAAGTAATTTATTTATGTGTCGAAGATGGTTCGAGTAGGAAAAAATGGGAAAAGACAGTTGCTGGATTAAAAACGGAAGGGACTCATATTTTTTTAGAAAAAAAACTGGCTCAATCGGTTATGGAATTCTTTGATTTAAATAGTTATCCAAGTCATGTATTTATTGATAAAAAGGGGAATTGGGATACGAATTTTATTTATTCTATTGCAAATCTTGATCTTGAACAATTGAAAATTAGACTATCTAAATAATATGCTTAATTACCAGCATATTAGGAACCATACTTGCCTTATTCCAATTTTCTGAACATCTCTTTGCCTTTTTAGATATACTGGGGGTATTTGCGCCATCTATATCTGCTATTTATCTATTGGATTTCTTTTGGTTAAAAAATCAGAAATATGATTTAGCAGAAATACCATCATGGGGAATTAAAGGATTGATTAGTTGGGGTCTTGGTTCTATTGTTGCCCTCTTAACTTATTTTGACTTCTTTCAATTAACGCCTGCTCATTTTATTGATTCTTTTCTGATAGCAGGTGTTATTTATTTTTTCTTGAATCAGTCGAATAAGGGCTAAAAGCGATTATATTCTTTTATGATTCTAGGAACATCCTCATAATCTGATAGTTCTGCCAACAAATTAGGCTGGCCCTTAAACATCATTTTCATCATACTTTTATAGGACCTTGGAGACATTCTTATTGGATAAATATCAGAATCGCCAATATAGTAACGAAAGGGATCCGCACTAGTATAGCGATCATTACCAGCAGTATCATAGTAATACAAGTTTAATTTACCTTCATCTATTACTTCGACGAAAATATACTCCTCCCAGTTATTAATTAGGGTTTTATAAACTCGGGTTATGCCTTTGTTTTTTACGCCAAAATAAGTAATCGTGGAAGCATGAAATTCTATCTTTTCGCCTTTATATCGAAAAGTGATCCCATCTAATTTATTATTAAATTTCACTTTTCCATAGAGCGTATCTTGTTTCATAGTAAGAATGAAATCTTTGCCCTTTTGTCCGTATACGGATAATGGAAGAATTATTAAAATCCAGAATAGCGTAAAATTCTTTTTCATAATCGAAGTAAATTCAATCTATACTTAAATAAATTGCCGTTTAACCCATCTGATAAGATGATTTAGTATATAGAATATAAAAGTAATAATTTCAATTAAGAACTAGAGTATTAAAAGGTATAATATTCTATGGTTTGATTAGGTGAGTTTTATTCAGTTTAAATAGTAATATACATATTTTTAATTTTAAAAACTAATTTTTTATTCGCTAAATAATAGAGCTTGTCGTAAGTTCTCAATGAGTAAATGAATATAGGAGTAAAGGAGTAAATATTGGCAGTCCACAAGACTTAATCAGTCTGCATAAACAGAAATCTACTGCCTTATTTACTCATTTATTCATTTTCTCATCTACTCATTGAGTATTTACAGTTTGTCCAAACTAAAAATACCATCTATTTTGAGGATTCTAGTTTTTAATTTTAATTTACATTTTAATTTTAATTACACCTATGATCGACCCTCAATTATTTACCCTATTCCTCGTCTCGGCTATAATTTTGTTATTGACGCCAGGTCCAGCCGTTTTATATATCACTTCTAGGAGCATAGAGCAAGGTAAGCAGGCAGGTTTTGCCTCCGTGTTTGGTATTTCAGTTGGAACACTTTTTCATATTGCAGCCACTACCTTTGGTTTATCCCTGATTGTAATGAACTCTCCTATATTATTTAATACTATAAAAATTATGGGTGCAGGGTATTTGATTTATTTAGGTTTTAAAACGTATTTGCAAGAACAGTTATTTAATTTAGACAATTTAGAGGCCAGCAAACCAGATTTAAAAAAGGTATTTATAGATGGGATTATTGTCAACACTTTTAATCCAAAAGCCATCATTTTTTTTATAGCTTTTATTCCACAATTTCTTAATGTAGAATACGGGCATATCGCTCAACAAACACTTTTTTATGGCGTCTGTTTTTTTTTCTTAGCTATGATTTCTGATATAATCTATGTGATGCTTAGCCAACCATTAAGGAGATTCCTTCAACAAAGTGCTCGTTTTTTAAAATATCAAAAATATATTGTAGGGAGTATTTATGTATTGCTTGGGGTCATTACACTTTTCACAAATTCCAATGGATAATTCATCTGTTCAAATCATCTACAATTCTCGGCCCAACACCTCCCGAATTTCTTGATAAGCCGCCATGCAACGCTTAGAAAATTTAGGCATCGTAAAAAAGGTATGGAACAAACCTTTATACTCTGTCAAGAACACTTTATTACCAGCATCAATTAATCGTTGTGCATAGGTAGTTCCATCATCTTTTAATGGATCATATTCAGCTACTTGAATTAATGTAGGAGGCATATTACTCAAATCTTCCGCCAAATAAGGAGACATGTATGGATCATATTTCTGCTCATCCGAACTTGTATATTGCTTAACAAACCAATTCAACATTTCCTCTGTCAATAAATATCCTTTCCCATTTCTAGTAATAGAAGGGTGCAATAAACGGGCATCTGTACTCGGATAAACTAACACTTGAAAAGCAATCTTAGGCCCATTTAAGTCCCTAGCTTTAAGGGCTACTACTGTGGCCAAATTTCCACCAGCACTATCCCCCATTACCGCTAATCTATCAGCATCTCCACCAAAAGAATGACAATTTTTAGATACCCAAACGGTGGCATCATAACAATCATTCGTAGGAGTTGGATACTTATGTTCAGGTGCTAGTCTATAGTCTACCGAAACGACAATTGCTTCATTATCTCTACATAAACGCCGACATACATTATCATGGGTATCTAAGGTACCTATAACAAATCCCCCTCCATGAAAGAAGACAATCACTGGTAGGTTTTGGGAATTATTAGGTTTGAAAATTCGGATTGGAATGGCACCTTCTCGTCCTGATACTATTTTATTTTCAACCTCATGAACAGGAATTGTTGGTTCATCTAATAAGTTTCCAGTGTCGGTATAATCATCTGAAAAAGACCTGAATTGTTGAGGCGTAATACTACTAAAATCTAACTTGTGAAAAGTCTTATGATACCAAAGTAGTAATCTAAACTTGAGCGAAATGGACATACTAAAATTATAACTTTATGCTTTTTGGGATTTTGTTTTCTTAGTAACGACGAAAGAATAAATCCGTCATTATGACGAAGATGGCAGGCACTTTCAATGTGCCAGCCATCTCTGCTATTCAACTAATTATTTACCAACTGCCTCTTTAGCAGCAGCAACTACCTTTTTAGAATTACCAATAAATATTTCATTATCCACAACGACAATAGGTCGTTTAAGAAAAGTATATTCTCTTAATATTAGTTTTTTATAATCCGCCTCTGAAAGCTGTTTTTCATGTAAACCCTCTGCCCGATATTTTCTTGCCCGTCGATTGAATAAGTTTTCATAAGTTCCAGCTACTTCTTTAAACTGCTCTAATTGGGATTCACTAACATGTTGTTCTTTTACGTTTTGTAATTCAAATTCAGATGCTCCACCTAACTCTTTGATAATCCGTTGACAGGTATTGCAAGTAGATAAATGATATATCTTATTCATTGCTTTTTTTGTTGACTATTGGTTCCATTTTGCTGAAATCATATTTAAAACAATGCCCTAAACAGGCGCACTAGCCACCTCCACCATCTTATCCTCAACCATATGTACGAGTTCTTTAAAGCGAGGTTCCCTTTTAGTCTCCCTTGAACGAGGAAAAGGAAGATCTACTTTGATATGTTCTACAAATCGAGAAGGCGCTTTTTTCATAATATAAATATCGTCAGATAAATAGACCGCCTCTGAAATATCATGGGTTACAAAAACAATTGTTGGGTGAAACTTATCCCAAAGACTCAATAGCAAATCTTGCATCTGGATACGAGTACCAATATCTAAAGCCCCAAAGGGTTCATCCATCAAAAGGATTTCTGGATTTGCCAATAAGCTTCTAGCAATAGCGACCCTTTGAAGTTGTCCACCTGAGAGTGTTGGGTATTGCGCAAATTTATTTTCATGTCCTGCTAAACCCACCAACTCTATCATTTCCAAAGCTTTCTCATCTCGCTCTTTTTTGAGTAAACCTTTGTATTGCAATGCTAGTCCAACATTATCCAATACGGTCATCCAAGGTAAAGAGGAATACTGCTGAAATACCATACTCACTCTATTATCTGCTCCTACCTCTTTTCCTTTTATCAGCACACTACCTTCTGTAGGATCTTGTAAACCTGCAATATATCGCAATACCGTTGATTTACCACAACCTGAAGGGCCTAGAATAGTGGCAAACTCTCCCTGTTCTGGTTTATCTTCAATAAGGAAATCTAAATCTTGTAATATCCAAGTATTGCCCCCGTCATAACTCTGATTGCAAGCCCTTAAATCTACTAAATTATCTAGTTCTGTATCGTTAAATTTAAGCATGTTGCTTGTTTGATTGAAATAATTTGAATTCACCAAAAACGATCATAATAATACCTGCTAAAACAGCTACAAGCATAGCTAGATGAATCGTACTGGTCATAGATGGAATCAAGGCAATGATCAATAAGCCTAAAGCTACTAAAAATAGAATGGTATAAATCCCCATTTTGGATTCTGCAATACCAGATATATTTTGCTTATAATACTTATGAGGGAATAATTTCTTATCCAAAAAGACAAATAATCTATCTTGTACAAAGCCAATCAAGACAATTACTAGAAGCATAGCAAATACCTTTGCCACTTGGCCTTGCCTTGATTTAATATAGATTAAGGAACCGATTCCCCCTTGTCTATTCAATAATTCTGCAATGATAATGTAGGTCCAAGAAATCGCAGTAATTACTCGTATATCATCTATCATTCGACTCATGACGGATGGAATATAAACCGTTTTAATCGTTTGCCAATCTGTTGCCCCTAGTGTGAAAACCGTTTTTAAATACACATCTTTTACCTCGTCAATCCGCTGCACAACTACAGGTAAAATATAAACGATAATACCGAATGCCAAGAAAGCAATTTTCATCCCATCATCAATACCAAACCAAGTGGTAAATAAACCGACCAATGCCGTCAAGGGTAAATAACGCATCGCATCTACCTGTCCAGAAAACAGCCCTCTAAATATAGGCAGTAAACCAATCAGGAAGCCGATAGGCAGCGCAATCATCAAGGCCCAAAAGTAGCCTTGCAGATTTAACCATATAGATCGAAGGGTATTCGGTAATAATTCATCATCATGGTATAAAGAGGGAAACGCTTTTATAACATGGTGCGGCGGCGGTATGGAAGGGTAAATTTTTTCAAAAGAAGTAGCATTGGCAAAACGAATAGAATCAACTCGTTCTAAGGAGTCAATAGTTGCCAATGTTGCGGCATCTGCATTAATGGAGGAAGGCAATTCGGAAGGTATATACCCTACTGGTTTTTGGACAGAGGCAAGTTCCGACAAAATCCACCAAAACACAAGGAATAATACCAATCCAGCAATACCTAATAGCATTTTTGTAGAGCTATCCAATTTACCTCTTAAACGGAATAATGACATAGATTGTATTCTGTTTTATATTTTTGTCAAAGGTAGACATTTCTTAATTAGAAATGATGAATTCTTTGATGTTGACCTCTTTTGACGTTGACACCTTTTTTAATGATGAATGAAAAATTCTTTGAAAGTAGCTTAGACATTCCTGTCTGAGCAGAATGGCCTACTCAGGCAACAATGCCTAAGCTACCTTTAGATTGTTTTTAATGATGAATGCCAACATCCCGTATTCATCATTTCTCATTCATCATTTCTCATTTCTCATTTCTCATTCACCATTCATCATTTTAAAACCATTCAAGCTTCCTTCTCAATAGCTGGAAACTTCATATTTAGTCCTTTCAAAGTTGCTACTACCTTTTGGGCAATCAAGTATTGTCCATACCAACGCTCATCCATCGGAATAATATGCCAGGGTGTAGTACATCTATTCAGTAAATCTTCGTAACAACGCATATATTCATCCCAATGCTTTCGCTCTTTCCAATCATTGTCGTTGTGTTTCCAATTTTTTGATCGTTCATCTAGTCGCTGTTGCAATTCAATCTCTTGCTGCTCTTTGGACAAGTGTAGATAGAATTTTAATACGATCGTGTTATTATCAAATGCAATTAAATCTTCAAAAGCATTAATTGCAGCAATACGTTTATCCACTCGCTCTTCACTAATCCATTTATGTACTCGCTGAATGAGTACGTCTTCATAATGTGATCTATTGAAAATTTTTAACATCCCCTTTTGCGGCACTTCTTTATGTACTCGCCATAAAAAATCGTGGGCAAATTCTTCATCTGTCGGTTTTTTGAATGACTTAACACTAATTCCAGATGGCATACATACTCCAAATACCTTTTTAGTGATGCCATCTTTACCACTAGCATCCATTCCTTGCAAAACTACTAAAATACTATGCTTTCCTTCTGCATTCAGTAAGTATTGAAGGTCAGCTAGTTCTTCTAAAATAGCCTTCATATCTTTTTTAAATTGCTTCTTGATCGCCTCTTTAGGTGGTTTAGTGGAATAGTCTTTTAATCGTATCATATTCTGAATAGGTAAGAGTAGAACGGCTTCTAGCATAATTAAAAACAGTTACTCCGTGGTTAAGTAACGACAAAAAAATAACTCCACCATTTGGACGGCTTCTTTTGCCCTCA
>CAYOBX010000093.1:0-15489 GCA_964402245.1 uncultured Saprospiraceae bacterium
ATCTCTATTCTCTGTTCTCGCTTCTCTATTCTACAAGTTGTATGGTTTCAAAAGTTTGGACTACTGAAGTAGTTATGATTTTTATTCTTTGACATTTGTTCACAGATTTTATCAAAGAACCATTTTCTTTTACTATTGGACGTACAATATGGGGCGTTTAATTCATAAAATCCTAACATTAACAAGATTTTAAGTCAATCAATAATGTATGTAGAATTAGAGAAAAAAATGTTTCTAAAAAAATGAAAAAATATTAACATATTTACACGATCCGAATTCTAACAGAACATGACCGTTTATTTAAATAACGAAACATCTAGTATACTTAGAAAGGTTTAAGAACCTCAGAGCTGTTGTATATTCCATTAAAATGACATAACTTACGGATAATTAGGAAGATATAGTTTAGAAATGGCAAGAACATTATCCTAATTTTAAACGGCCAAAGAATAAACTTTATCGGAAAATCCTATAATTTTTCAACAACTTGGCAGACATTATTAAAGATTACATCAATGATTTAGCACTTGTTAAAAACGGCTGAATCAAGTGATTGATAGTTCATGTACAGAAAAATAAAGATTATTTAATCTTTTTATCCAATTGTATATCCCATGAGTATTAATCCGTTTTAGTGTAAATTTCAGAACAATTTGGCGCTTCTAATAAAACACTTTTACTTCTCAGTAAATATACTTTAGTGTACGCCCTTTTGTCTCTCGATCTTCTTTAATAACTTCTTTTCTGAAGTTAGTACTTCACCGAAAGTCACACCTTTTTCAGAATTCGCCATTTTACGACAAAAAAAATTGCTTCTATTTTGAAACGTAGCAGCATAAATTGATGATTTGAAACACATCAAAGTAGAAAAAATGCTTATACGTTATATTTTAATTTTTCATATTTGAAAAATATATCTATTTTTGTGTTTCTAGCATAGATTTTGTAATATTATATATGTAATACAAAAGTGTATTGCAGCCAATTATTTATGAGCCATTCTGTGCACATTCCAGAATGGATACTATTAGTAGATGGATCTCAAATTTGAGACTATTACACCAATTTTAGTTATTGACAAAGACCGATTCTTTCTATGGATGTTTTTGATTCTATTTCCGAAGGATTAATTCATCAATAGAATATAAGGTTGTTGTCCTTTTTAATTAAATTTTTGCATCCATTATGTTAATAGGTAAAACTCAAGCATGGAAGTTACAACAACAAATTTATCCCCTCAGGCTCAGGCAGATTATCGCCTAGTCTTGAGCGCCATTGACGGCGACCAAAGAGCATACGCAAAATTAATGGACCGGTATCGCAATTCCATCTATCACATGATGTACAAGATGGTGAGCAATCGGGAAGATGCGGACGACTTGACACTTGAAGCCTTCGGAAAAGCTTTTAACAAATTACCAAGTTATACGCCACGCTATGCCTTTAGTACATGGTTATTTAAAATAGCCATTAATAATTGTATCGATTATATCCGTAAAAAAAGATTACATCTACTATCAATAGATGATCCTATTGAACCGGATGGCGACCACGATTATTCTAGTAATCTTAAAGCGAGCATTCTTGATCCTGAAGAAAAATTCATTCGGGCACAAAGAGTAGAGCTTATGCAAGAGATCCTTCAAAAGCTGAATTTAAAATATCGCTTGATGATAGAGCTTCGCTTCTTTGAAGAATTAAGCTATGATGAGATTGCTAGAGAATTGGACATTCCATTAGGAACTGTCAAAGCACAACTATTCAGAGCTAAGGAAATTATGTATAATTACCTTCAGCAACCTGGGGCAAGTGCTTATTTAGAATCAACTAAAAGAAGAGTTAGAAGAAAAGCTAAACCAGCAAAGCCTGTGAAATCTACTCCAGTAGTTGCAGAAGTTTAATTTTTCTCCCCTTCTGTTAAGTGCATGAACTAAACTTTTAAAGTTAGTTATTCAAGGGATTTAAATTGTTTATGCACTTAGCTCTGGTATGTTTTTATATCAGTAAAATAGGAGTCATCTGTATAGATGCCTCCTATTTTTATTTTGTATCTGATCTTTTCCTTATCTTCCGCTTTAAAACCAAACACTTTTTAGAACAGAGAGCAGAGAAGCGAGAATAGAGACACCATCCGTTTAAAAAACTATGATCATTCATTGTTTGTAAACGAAATCTATCTCTATTCTCTGTTCTCGCTTCTCTATTCTACATGTTGTATGGTTTCAAAAGCTTCCGCTTCCTTAAGAAGCACACGTTTGATTTTTTATTGGAAAATTAACCACGAATTCACGAATTAAATACGAATACACGAATTCATAGAGCGAGCTAGTCAAAAATTAGTGAATTTGTTCGTAATTAGTGAATTCGTGGTTTTTTATTGCTCTAATTTATTACGTGTGTACCTAAATCTTGTACTGATAGAAACAGGATCAATCCTGTGCTACAAAATAGTAAAACGTGAATTATTTAAATCTAGAATCCATAAGTAAGACCTATGGAGAGAAAGTTCTTTTTGATGATATTTCCTTACAGGTCAATAAAGGAGAGAAGATTGCTATTGTTGCCAAAAATGGAGCTGGAAAATCTACGCTTTTAAAGGTAATTGCAGGAATAGAACCTGCAGAAGGGGAGAATAAAAAAATCTGGATATCTAAAGATATTAGAATTGGATATTTAGTGCAAGCACCTGAATTTACTAAAGGTATTAATATTATGGATGCTGTCTTTGATTCTGATAATCCAATGATCCAAGCAATCAAAGAGTACGAAGAGGCACTCATTTGGCAAGATCGCCCCGAACTTTCTGAAGCTGCTATCACAAAAATGGATGACTTAAAGGCTTGGGACTTTGAGGCTTCTATTAAGGAGATATTGTACAAATTTAATATTAGAGATTTACAGCAGAAAGTAGACAAGCTATCAGGGGGACAAAAAAAGCGCTTGGCATTAGCTAAACTTCTAATTGATGATCCAGAATTTTTGATCCTAGATGAGCCTACTAACCACTTGGATTTAGAGATGATTGAATGGTTAGAAGAATACCTTCAGCAGGGTAAACTGACTATTTTGATGGTTACGCATGATCGGTATTTCTTAGAACGTGTTTGCGATCATATTTTGGAGTTGGATGGTGGGATTTTATATAGATATAAAGGAAGTTATTCTGATTTTTTAATTAAAAAAACCACTAGAGAAGATATTCAAGAATCTACATTAGATCGGACTAAAAAATTGATGAAGCGGGAATTAGAATGGGTTCGAAGGATGCCTAAAGCAAGAGGAACTAAATCTAAGTCAAGAGTTGATAAATTTCACGAAATAAAAGAAAAGGCGACCCAAAAAATTGATAAGTCAAAGATCCAAATAGATATTAAAGGACAACGATTAGGTAAAACTATTTTAGAGGCACAATATATCAGTAAGAGCTTTGGAGAATTGAAAATTGTAAAGGATTTTGATTACAAATTCAGGGCAAAGGAGCGTGTTGGGATAGTGGGACCCAATGGTGTGGGTAAATCTACTTTTATCAATCTACTCACAAAGAATATTAGACCTGATGCAGGTAAAGTAGTTGTAGGAGGAAATACCGTATTTGGCTATTACACTCAAGAAGGTATACAGTTAGAGAAAGATACTAGAGTGATTGATTTTATTCGGAATATAGCGGAGTATATTCCATTAGATAAAGGATATAAGCTAACAGCTATTCAATTATTGGAACGTTTTCTATTTGATAGAAAACAGCAGCAAGTCTATATTTCTCAATTAAGTGGAGGAGAGCGACGACGTTTGTATCTCCTTTCTGTTTTAATGGAAAATCCTAATTTCTTGATATTAGATGAGCCTACAAATGACTTAGATATATTAACCCTGAATATTTTAGAAGATTTTTTAATGGAATACCCAGGCTGTATCATGATCGTTACCCACGATAGGTATTTTATGGATAAGGTCGTAGAGCACTTGTTTGTATTTGAAGGAGATGGTGTTGTCCGAGATTTTAATGGTACTTATAACGAATATAGAACGCTGCAAAAGCAAGAGGAAAGAGAACGGAAAAAAGCGGAATCTACGAAGGAAAAGAAGTCTAATGATAAAGTAAAGCACCAATATCAACAAGAATTAACGCCTGGACTAGATTATGAGCAACGAAAAGAGTTTAAAAGATTGGAAAAACAAATTGAAAAATTGGAAGAAAAGAAAATAAGTTTAACAGATAAATTTAATGATGCAAGTTTGACTCCAGAAGATATTGAAAAATATTCCAATGAATTAGGAGCATTACAGGAAGAATTAGAACTAAAAGAACTGCGGTGGATGGAATTAGCCGAAAAAGCATAATTAATAATTAATAATTAACTTTAATATTCAAATATTGAATATCAATATTCAATATTTGAATATTAAAGTTTAAGTGATAAAAAATAATTTAAAACTAAATAAAGATAAAACCTTCTTTTTGGGGTTTAAATGTCACTTTTTAATAGATGAACATATAATAATAGAATATAATTTGATTATTTGTAATATAATGTCTCTTAAGAGACATTATATTAATTTTATTCAAATTTTGTTTTTTACAAACTATTATTGAACCATTACAAAAAATAACTTATTTTGCAAGAGCCTTTAATGATTCTCTCTATTGTCAGCAAGTTATCGATTAATTTCGATAGCTTGCTTTTGGAATGTATTCTCTTCTTTATATACACCTACTTCTACTTATAACTAAGCAAACCATTTTTTTGATGATTGATTTTTAAACTATTTGCATTAATGGTTAACAGAGCTAGTACATCTCTTAGAGTATTCCTCTTTATTATATTTTTACTTCCATATACTTTATTCGCTCAGATAGGAGTCGAAGGGACCTGGGAAGGTACAATTACATTAGAACGTCCAGGACCAACTAAAACCTACAAATTTGAGCTGACGTTAAGAAAAGAAGGGAAAGAAATAGTAGGTACTTCATATATTTACTACGATGAAAAAACAGCAGTATCTATGAATCTCTCTGGACGTTATTTTCAGGATCGATCCATGCGGTTATTTAACTATGACGTATTATATCCAGCAAATGAACCGAATAAAGAAAAGCATATAAGAAAATATCAGTTAGTCTATAAACGCAGTGCCTTTAATCCTGATACGATTGAAGGGTACTGGCAAGAGAAAAACGATCCTATATTTGCAAAATATAGGCAAGGCAAGGTCTTTTTAATGAAAAAGAAAGGACTTTCTAAAGCATGAGCAGTACAAATCTAAATCAATCAATTCCTTCCAATAAACAGATTCTATTATTTGATGGAGTTTGTAATTTGTGTGATAAGTTTGTTCAATTTGTACTGCGTCACGACAAGGAAGGACAATTTGTTTTTGCGTCGCTTCAATCTACTATTGGACAAGAATTATTAAAAGAATATAACTTAGAAAATAGCCTTGAAACAGTAGTTTTAATCAATAATGGAAAAGCTTATATTTATTCAGATGTAGCTTTAGAAGTAGGCTATTCCTTAGGAGGTTGGCTAAAAATTGCCTATATGGGCTATTTGATCCCTAAATTTATTAGAGATATGATTTATAATTGGGTAGCAGCCAATCGGTATCGAATTTTTGGTAAACAAGATCACTGTATAGTACCTAAAGTGGAGTGGAAAACTAGATTTTTAAATGAACGAAGTGGTGCGTAGCAAAAAATATTTGGAGGCAAAATCCAAGCAATAATTAACAATTATAAATGACTTTAAGAGTTGGAATATATGCTTTTCTATTGTGGATAGGACTTATGGGATGTCAAAAGGATAGCTCTCAAGCTGTCTCAATACCACCTACATTTTTTGATCTTTCCGACTTCTTTAAAAAGGAGCAAGCAGCTTTATCCAAAAAGATAACCGTACTTTCTAAGAAAATTACGATTAATGGAAAAGTAGAAAAACAAAGATTAGATTCCTTTGATTTAAACAAAGAGTTGGCAATCTTTATAGCTGCTGATATTAATAGACCTTCTTGGTTGGATCAATATAGGGTAGATAGCTTAAAAGATAATCAAGATGTATTGAAAACACTTAAATATAGCGCACTAAAAGATAATTTGAAAACCAAAGAATTAACTATTAGCTATGAACAGGGTGAAGTTGTTGAAATTTATATTAAAAAAGCAATTTCTACGATGGCAGCAACTTCTTTTCAAGAATTATCTTATTACAAGGGGAAAGGATATACGAATAGGAATGAACAGGCTATGATCTTTTCAGAAGCCAATGACATTCAACTAGAAGTAAAATTTTTGGAATGAATGAACGATCCCGTAGGGTCAAGGTCTGGGAGACCTTGAAGAGAATGAACCGCAAAGCGGAAGGGAGGCCGATCCCGTAGGGTCAAGGTCTGGGAGACCTTGAAGAGAATGAACCGCAAAGCGGAAGGGAGGCCGATCCCGTAGGTTGCACATACTTCTAACGATTATATTTTTAAACAAAAAAAGCCTACCCTCTCGAAGAAAGGATAGGCTTTTATTGATTTTGTTTGTTATGTCTTGTCGTCTATACCAAGAACGATTTAGAATCCGTATGTTAAGCCTACAGCACTATAGCTTTGTGTACCGTCAAACTCAATTTCAGAATTTCTAAGTCCGTAAGTAATTCCTACACCAACACCTTTCCAAAGATTAGCTATATTTAAAGAGTTGATCCAAGTGTATTCGAATCCACCTGCTTGTCTTTCAGGAATTGTTTCTCCACCAATCTCTGTAGCTGGCAATGTTACTTCATCATCACCATAAGGGAAATATGCACCTAAGTTAGAAGACCAAACAATACCGCCTGGGAATTCGTGAGAATAGGTAGCTTTTACTTTAGCACCAAGTCCACCTAAGCTTTGGCTACTTTCACCTGCAGACCAAGCAATATGGTAAGTCAATGGGTGAATAACAACCACTAAGTTAGGAATTTGATGAGGTGTCCAAGTAACACCAACACCTATATCAAAAGAACCAGGATTCAAGAAATTGAATACAGAAGTGTTAAAATCACCCAATGCAGAGATAGCAATATCTTGATTTAATCTATATCCCCACAGAGAAGAACCTACCAATACATCTACATTTCTATCTCCAAGGAAACTAGTGCCTTGTTCATCATCATTGGTATCATTATCTAATCCTTGCCAAGCAATATTAGATGTCAATGTATTTCTCCAAAAAGTCTTTTCCTTGATATTGTTTGCAAATGCATTAATACCTAAGTTTAAATTAGAATTAGAACTGTTTCTGTTAGCATTCGATGCCCAGTTACTAGAGTTACCAAAGTTTAACCCTATTAAACCGTTTAAACCTGTCTGCCATCCAGAAAGAATTTCAATTTCTTTCTTAAGGCCATCAATTTCTCCTTGAAATGCATCTGCTTCTGCTTGTTTAGCTGCTTGCATTCCTTCGATTTCTGATTTTTTAGTTTTTAGCTCCTCAAGAGTTTGCGCTTGAAGGAAGTTTACGGATAAACATACTAAAACTAGTAATGTCAATTTTTTAATCATCTTTAAAACTTTTAATTTAATAATGCTTTATAAATTTCCTAAAATAGGAGAAGTATTTCACATAAAACACTTCATATATAATACAAGAATTCAATACCATGTGGCTGCCAATTGCAGCCATGGCAATTATACTTTAAGCTTATATAGCTTCTTCTTTGAATGAGTTTAAAGGGTAAATGTTTGTGGGATATATTCCTATAAAAGACTGAGTTTAGTATTTTATCATATCTCTATAAAATATTGAAGGTCTTAATATGATGTATTTTTTTTTATGCAAATCAATGAATAATTAAGAATGTATTTCTACTTTATCATTAGCTAATTTACTAAGTGGAAATACGACTTTCTTATTATCGGTTTTTAAAACAAAAGATTTGTTATCCATTGTTTCTATTTGTCCTTCAACACCTTCGACTGTTATTCTATCTCCTGCTTCAAATTTATTTTTGATATAGAAAGAGGCTAAAAAATTAGCCATCATTTCTTTAGAGGCAAGCCCATAGCCTAGTGCAAAAGAAATTACTATGCCAGATATTATGATTAAGAAACTAGAGTTGATTAGATCTGTACTAATTTTAGCTTGATCTAATGCACTCATTGTTACGATCATCAATAAAAAATAAAATACAATCGATGCTATTGCATTAGCAGATGGAATGCCTAAGGATTTGCAAGTTGTAGACAAGAGATCTTTGAGAGAGTCTGAAATTATTAAACCAACTAAAAAGAATATCACTGCCGAAAAAAGGCTCGGCAAATAATTCATAAAATCTATCATTAAATTAGAGATAGATTCTATTTCTAATGTATCAGTAGCAATAATTAGCGACATAAAAAAGCCTAAATAATAAACAACCTTACTAATGACTGCACTAGGTTTAATTGTAATATTTGCTTTTTGAACAACATCAATCTCATTTAGCTTATCTGCTAAGCTATCTATTTTAATACCCTCAAGTACCTTTCTTACTATTCGTGCAAGGATCTTAGCGGCCATCCAACCAATAAAAATAATGACAACAGCGAAAAGTATTTTTGGAGTGACTTGGGTTATTCTACTTATTAATTCTGATGTTAATTCGCCCATCTAATGAGAATTGGTTTTAATATAATTTTGGTTTCCACATTCGTGAAATCCAATAGGGTTTTTCTTTTATTTTATCCTGCGGATGGTCCACCAGTCGGTGCATCATTTTTATTGATGCTACCAGGAGGTCCAGATTTTGGTTTTCTATTTGATGAATCTACGTCACCACCAGTCATCATTACAAAAGCATCAAGAATTTTAGTTAAATATAATTCTACTACTTGACCAATGGTTTGCATGCCTTCTATTCTTTGTCGTACTTGACGTTGTGTATCGCTTAAGTCAGGTACTCTTCCCATTTCATCATCTTGCAGTCGTTCAAAATTATTTTTCATGACTAATATTTTGTAGGCTCCTAAGATCAGATATATGGTCTTAGGTCTTATCTTGTTCTATCGCTAATATTCTCAAACTGCAAAATTTTCTTCGTTCTAAATTATACGGTCTTAACTCTTCTTATTAGACTTGTTACCTTAAAGAGTAACAAGTCTATTTTCATTTTGATCAAACACTAATACTCTCTGGCTGAAAAGTTTTCTTTGTATACTTTCTGAACTTTATGCTTGGCCCTCTTGATTTTCATTTTGATCGCACTCTCTGATTTAAATAGAGTCTCAGATATTTCTTTGATGGACATATCATCTTGGTATTTCATTAATAATACCGCTTTATCTCCAACAGGGATCTTATCCAGTATAATTTTTAGCTTCTTTACCTCTATTTCTAATATCGCACTGTCAGGTATTTCTTCTGCTATATCCGCTACTTTTTCAATATCCTCTGAGAAAATATTCTTTTCTTTTTTCCCTTTTCGAATTAAATCAATGCAATAATTATAGGTAATAGAGTATATCCAAGTAGAAAATTTAGACTTCCCACCAAATTTGGCCAAATTCAAAAATATCTTTAAAAAAATATCTTGAGTAGCATCTTGAGCCAATGCTTCATTTTTAAGCAAAGAGATACACTTGCTAAATACCTTATTTGAGTATTTCAAATAAAGCTGATCAAAATATTTAGATTCATGTGTCTCTAGATATTTTGCTATGAGCTCTTCGTCTGAAGTTTTGGTTCTATGCAGTGTCTTTTTCAAGTTTTTTTGAGTTTGTACTTTCCACAAAGGTAAATAAAGTAGTACAACTTTGTATAATTGGGATGAAAGATAAGGAAGGTTTACTTTTATTTCTTATTCCTATCATTTAAAAGAATTTATAGGTAAAGAATTTAATAAAATAAAACTATTAACCGTTTTTCATCCCTTACTGCAAATATTGAACTATTGTAATAGTACAAAATGGGGGCACGTAGCCCACTATTTGACGGCAAATTTTGGTATTAGGGTACACAATCGGGTAAGGAATTTATGTTAACAAGGTAAGATTTTGCTACGGAAGACAATCCTAATTAGCTATTTATCAACGGTTTAAAAAGATTACTTGACACAGAGATTAGAAAATAGAGGCACTCAGAAACTACTATTTATTAATACTAACAAGGTGTATTGGAATTAGATATACTTCTTAATTTCATTTCAATACTCCTAGTTATAATAGAGAGATAAGGGTAGAAAACGGAAATAAACCTGATTAAAAATGATGAAACTTTGGTAAGTGTCCATGACTTTCCATCTTTAGTGTAAGAAGCACATGTCTAATTAAGTGTTGAAAATTAACCACGAATTCACGAATTTCTAGGAGCGAACTAGGCTAAAATTAGTGAATTCGTGGTTTTTATCTCACTAATTTGTTACGTGTATATTTTACACTAGACATACTCTAAGTTCTATTTGGATGTAAAAGAAACAAGTCTCTTATTCATGAAATTTAATTATCTGGTCGCAAGCGGTGTCTAATAATTGGTAAACAGCTTCAAAACCATCATTATAATAAGGGTCTGGCACCCTTCTATTTTCATTAGGATAGGTATAATTCAGTATTAATTTGACTTTCGAGGCCTGTTCTGTAGTTGCTTGAGCTATAATTGCATTATAATTATCTGCGTCCATAGCTAGAATAAGATCAAAGTATTCTAAATCTGATGCTTGAACTTGTCGAGCCCGCTGGTCTGTAAGGTCTATTCCATGTAAGCGAGCTATATCTATTGATCGACTATCAGGGAGTGAATGGATATGCCAACTACTAGTTCCTGCGGAATCAACTTCCCATGTTAAGTTTTTTTCTTTGAGTTTAGCCTTTAAAATACCTTCTGCCAGAGGAGATCGACAAATATTTCCTAGACATACCATTAATACTTTCATGCTATTGGCAATTTTTGACAAAGGTAATGGATGTTTTAAAAAGTCAATTAATTCTCAAAACCTGATTCCGTCATAGTCCATATTTCTCCATTTTGTAGAGAATGCCAAGAACCATGATGTTCGGTATATTCTGACCTGATATTCTTTCTAATATACCATGGAATATCTTTAAATTGTAGAGATTTCCCTTCTGGAACAAATAAGCGGATAATAATATTTTGATTACGCCATTTTTCCCCTTCTTTTAAAGCAAAATAAGGATCGAAAATTATTTCATTATCTTCTACTATAAATTGGTGCTGCACTTGTTCAGCAGCTGCGGTTGCTGCTTCTAAGTTTTTACCACGAGATTGTTTGTCAACAACTATTTGAAATAAATCGTTTTTCGATTTTTCAATATGAATTCTTACCGCTCTACTTGCTATTACATTTCCTGCAATATCTAAGTTGCCAAAACTTAACCAAGCATCTTCATATGGATTTTCAGCAGCTCTTAAGGTCCATACATCTTTTGTATTGTTTAATTCTTGGGTAGTTGTATTTACTGTTCTACCTACACTAAATTGATTAGCAATATAACTGCCAACACCAAATAAAGAGACAATATTCAATACCCAGAATAAAGCAAGACTACCTTTCCACTTAACATTATATTTTGTGGTGGAGACTAAACGTCGTGCTATCAAAGCCAAAGATAAGATAGGAATACCTATAAGGAACGCTAGATTTAGGACACCAAAAAATGCAATGAATGGATGTTCTGGTGTTAATGCGGTGGCAAGCGGTGATCCTAAGAACATACTAATGATGGATAAAATCCATATTACTACAAAGGCGACAATTAGAGCAAACCCTACTATAAAAGCTATTGGCTTAAAAATGATAGAGATAAAACTAAAGAGCTGTTTAATAAGTTGACCAATACCACGAATCCCTTTTTTAAGAGGCTGGGTGAGGTTTACATTTGTCGATGCGAACTTTTTTTTTTAGGATCCCAATTATCTGTCATTTCTGTGAGTCGCTCGGATAAATTTGTAAACTCTTTTTCAACTATCTTGGCAATATTTGATACATTAACAGGGGCCCCTTGCATAGCCAATCTATCTCCTGAAGTTTTAGCTTTGGGTACTATGATCGCAATTAATATATAAGCTAGAACACCAAATCCACCACCAAACGTAAATAAAACAAAAGCAATTCGAATCCATAGAGGATCATTTATACCAAAATAGGCAGCAATACCTGAACAAACACCAGCTACTACTTCATCTTCTGGATCTCTAAATAGTCGTTTTCCAGTTTGGTAAGTCTCCCCAGCATTTGAATTTCTATAGGAAGTATCATCCATAGAACTAGCTCCAAAATCCTCTGGAGTACCCATAATGGAAATAGCATTCGTCACCGTTTTCATAGAAATAATAGGCTGCGTACCTTGATTTTCTTGAAATAACTCTGCCATTCTAGCTTCTATATCAGAAGTAATTTCTTCATATCCCTCTGATTTTTTGAAATGACGGTGAATGGTTTTGAGATATTTTGATAAACAATCGTAGGCATCTTCATCAATAGTGAAAGGATAGCCGCCTAAATTTATATTGAAAATTTTATTCATCTTATGTTGGTTTTTAAATTGGTTTAAACTATAATTCTTTATAAAGATGCTGGGTAGTAAGCGTCACTGCATTTACTAATTGATTCCAAGATTCCATCAATCCACTTAGAAATTCTTTACCTGCGTCTGTTAGGTTGTAATATTTTCGGGGTGGACCACTTGTAGATTCCTTCCAATTATACTTTAAAATACCTGCATTTTTTAAACGGGTTAGTAAAGGATATAAAGTCCCTTCTACTACTATTAAATCTGACCCTCTTAGTTTTTTTAAGATGTCAGATGGATAGGCTTCTTGTTCCGATATGATCGATAAGATACATAATTCCAATACGCCTTTCCTCATTTGAGCTTTTGCATTTTCGATCTTCATACTACAAATATAAGAATTTTTTTGAGTACTATGCAATACATAGTAGTGTGGTTATACCTAGTAATTCTACGAACGGACGTTTTTTTTCGATAAATGGTGGTTTTTCAAATAAAAAGAGCCTATTAGAAAATTAATTCTAATAGGCTCTTTAAAGAATCCTTAGATTGTGTTAGCTCTGATTTTGATGATCTACTATTCTTTGTCAAAAGAATAATAGATTATCAAAATCGAGCTAACATAATTTTTTTTATATAAAAGTTATGTTAGCTCAAATTTATTTCTTTAAAAATCAGGGATTTTAAAAGAAATAAATTTAGAGTTAACACAACATGAAGGTTCAAAAAATTACATCTTCATTTTATTGAATGTACCCATCACTTTTTTAACATGATCTGCAGATTTCATCAATAACTTCTTTTCTGGAGCTTTTAATTGTAGCTCTAACACTTCTTGAATACCTTTCTTGCCTAACTTAACTGGTACACCCAAGAACATATTTTTCAAGCCATATTCTCCATTTAACTTAGCACATACAGGGAAAATACGATTCTCATCTTTAAGAATCGCTTCTACCATTTGAGCAGCTGCTGCGCCTGGCGCATACCATGCAGAAGTCCCCATTAACTTTACTAATTCTCCACCTCCTTTCTTGGTTCTTTCTACAATCGCTTTCAACTTATCTTTTTCGATTAATTCCAAAACAGGAATACCTGCTACCGTTGTATATCTAGGAAGTGGTACCATTGTATCACCATGTCCACCCATTAATACGGCAGAAATATCTTTTGGAGATACTTTCAACTCCGTTGCTAAAAATGCACGGTAACGAGCAGTATCCAAGATACCTGCCATACCAAATACCCGCTTGTCACTTAGGCCAGACGCCTTATGGGCAGCATAGGTCATTACATCTAAAGGATTGGATACAACAATAATGATTGGATTCTTCGTATACTTTAAAATTTGTTTTGTAACCGATGTTACAATCTTTGCATTGGTAGAAATTAAATCATCTCTACTCATTCCTGGTTTACGTGGAATACCAGCTGTAATAACAACTATATCAGATCCTTTAGTTGCACTGTAGGAACCAGTACCTGTTAATTTGGTACTATAGTAATCAATAGGGGCTTGTTGCCAGCTATCTAAGGCTTTTCCTTTAGCGAAATTGCCTTTAAGATCTACTAAGACTATTTCATTGACGATGTCTTTGTGGGCTAATACATTGGCACAAGTAGCTCCAACATTACCGGCTCCAACAACAGTTACTTTACTCATAATGAATACGGATTAATATTTTTAATATTAAGTAATCTCTTTATTACTTAAATTTTTTAATGACTATTCAATATTTCGTTTTTAACTCCCCCCGACCTCCTCTTTACGAAGAGGGGGAGACGTCTTTGATTGAAAATTTCGTTTTAATGATGGTATCCAAAACGAAATTTTTTAATAAAAACGCCTTCCTCCCTTTGAAGGGAGGGTCGGGGAGGGTTTACCTCATTATATTGAATAGTTACTTTTTTAATTTAAAAATGTCGCAAAAGTAAGTATTTTCATTTTATTGTTTCTTAGTTACTTACTATGTAAATTTGGAGTTAGTAGTAAAAAACAATAGGTTCTTAGGCAAATTTCTTTAAGCTAGAGGTTCTTTGTCTAGAGAATCGGCAACAAGTATGCCTAATATATTACTTTAGAGGGAGCGATTTTATATGGTTTTTTTTGAAAAAAAACATATAAAATCGCTCCCTCTAAAAAGACTATTCAAAGCTACTGCTTGCCATAAAAGCAAACAAATACATACTTTATAATAATGGAAGAAAGCATACCATCTAAAGAAAGCAAATTCAAAACTATATTAAAAAGCACTGGCTATTTTCTAACTAGTAAGATCTTTTTAAAAAATTTAGCCTTCATGTTGCTCACTATTGTAGGTCTATTATTTTTAGTACATTTTGGAATGAAGTGGTATACTCAACATGGGAAATCTCTGCAAGTACCTAGCTTTTCGAATATGACGCTAGAAGAAGCACAGCAAAAAGCATCGAATCATAATTTGTCTGTTATAGTAAATGATTCTATTTGGACCGATAAATATCCGCCAGGTACTATCTTGAAACAAAGCCCAGAAGCATTGGCATCTGTTAAGAAAAATAGAAGCGTCTATCTGACCATCACCAAATTTCAAGCGGAAGAAATTATTTTGCCTAAGTTAGCAGGTAATGACAATTTTGACTACTACAAAAAACGCTTAGCTTTAGATAATATCACCTTGAAAGTTAGAAAGAAACGATTCAATAATAAACTGCAAGATAATACCATTCTTTACATCTATGTAGATGATAAAAGAATCTCTAGTAGTGAGTTAAATAAGGGATATAAAGTGAAGAAAGGAACGGAGGTAGAAGCAATCATTACCACGCGTGGTGCTGGCTATGCAGCGATTCCTGATCTAAAATGCAAAACCTTAGAGGAGGCAGAATTCTTGGTTAATGGAACTAATTTATCCGTTGGCTCTATTTTTAAAGATGGTTCCGCAGAAGGCTATGATGGTACGGTGTATGTTTGGAGACAAGAACCTCGATATATTGAAGGGAATACTTTGAAAGTGGGGAGTAGTATTGATTTGCATGTGA
>CAYOBX010000094.1:0-15384 GCA_964402245.1 uncultured Saprospiraceae bacterium
TTTATGGTATTAGTAGTATTTTAAGTCGACTCTTGAATTATGTGATTCTTACGCCGTATTTAACTTGGAACTTTATTCAGGAAGAGTATGGAATCGTTTCTGAACTCTTCTCCTATGCAGCTGTTTTAACGGTAATTTTCACCTATCGGATGGAAACGTCTTTTTTTCGATTTGGTAGTAAATCACCAGATAGTATTGAAAAAGCTTTTTCTACGGCGGCCATTTCTTTACTAGTTTCGACGATTGTACTTACAGGTCTTTTACTTTTCATAAGCACTCCAATTGCACAATTTCTATCCTATCCTGAGAATATTGAATTTGTTCAAATAGTTATTTTAATTGTTGCATTTGATGCATTAATAGCTATTCCTTTTGCCCGTCTACGCTTAGAAAATCGACCCATAAAGTTTGCTGTTCTAAAAATTTTACAAATTGCAATTACCATTGCAACAATTTTCTTCTTTTTGGAATTTTGTCCTTTTTTGATTAAAAATGGAATAAATTCTCTTGATATTATTTATAATTCAAAGAACAGAATTTCTTATATTTTTATAGCAAATTTATTAGCTAGTATAGTAATTTTTTGCCTTCTTCTTCCTTCCTATTTTAAAATTAAATGGAGCTTTGATACAACTTACTGGAAGGAGATGTTCTGGTACGCATTACCTTTAATTGTTGTAGGATTAGCAGGAATTATTAATTCTCTTGGTGCGCTTACTTTTATATCTAATCTTTTACCAGAATCCGTTGCAGAAAACAGAGCAGAAACAGGTGTTTATGGAGCTACCTTAAAACTAGCGGTTTTGATGAGCCTTTTTACTCAAGCTTTTAATTATGCAGCAGAGCCTTTTTTCTTTAGGCATTCGACTAAAAAAGGATCAAAGGAGATGTATGGAAATGTGGGCCTTTTATTTACTTTAATAGGAAGTCTCGTTTTTTTGGGAATTATGTTTTATATAGATATTATCCAGTTATTCTTAGGAAAAGACTTTCGCACTGGTTTAGAAATAGTTCCAATTCTATTAATTGCTAATCTGTTTTTAGGGATTTATTATAATTTTTCTATTTGGTATAAGTTAGCAGACAAAACTATTTGGGGCGCATATATTTCTACTGGAGGTGCATTGATTACTATATTTTTAAACATTCTTTTGCTACCCTATTTAGGAAAGGCTGGCTCCGCTTGGGCAATGCTATGTTGTTATCTTTTTATGACTTTGGCTTGCTATTGGTCTGGACAAAAATACTATGCGATCCCTTATCCATTAGCAAAAATGATGCGCTATATATTAATTGCGATTGGATTCTATGTTATCAGTTTGTGGGTAGAAACACTATTGCCAGATAATATCTTTTTGGTGTTGAGTATAAACACTCTTTTATTAATGACCTATCTAGGGCTTATCTATCTAATGGATGGTCGGGAAATCAAAAAAATATTGATAAGTTAGTCGTTGGAAAGAAGATTAAAAGGAGGGGGGCGTTGAGCAACAGAAACATTTCATGTTCCGTTACCCAACCACAAGATGGAGGGTAATGACTAAGTTGTAGTCATAATTTAAAGGACTGTAGTAATAGTGCTACAAATATTAAAATAGATATAGCGGCTACCATAGAGCCTATTTTTTGATAAAAAAACTTTCTAGCTTCTTTTTTCTTATGCAAGTAAACGGGAGTATTCAGGTTTTCATCTACACCTAATTCATAAGTGAAACCAGTTGGTTTGTTGGAGACTTTCAGTTTGCATAAATGTTCATCAATACAAAAAGAATAAGTTTTCGATTTTTGTACATTGAAATCTACTAACATTACTTTAGAATTACAGTGTACGACTAAATGCCCAGAATCTGCACCATGCAAGATACCAACGATATGTTGTCTTCCATAATCATCCCAATAAGTCCAATGTGATTGATTCATTTCAGTGGTGTTTGTTCATAGTTAAGAACGAGAAACAAGTTATTTAGTTATCTAAATAAGCTTGTTAAGTGTTCTGTAGGGAAAATGCCCAACTAATATTGTAGGTTAGTAAAGTATATCAGAATTTGTGTAGGAATATTATACGTAGGTGTAGGTTAAAGACTTTGGCGTGTAGGAAATAGATATTGCATTCCTTATTGCCTTTCAAGGTACAGTAAATTTATAAAGAATGCTATTGATTGATAAATATTAACATTTTTTAAGATAGAAAATAAAGATAGACTAATACCTACACTTACAAATAGTGTACATTTGCGGTTTATTTAAATAAAGAGCAGAAGGAATAGTAGACACGGAACAAATAACAGATGACCGGAGAATTACTTACATATATAGCAATCTTTGCAGTTAGTTTGTTTGCTTTATTACAAGCATCAGATTTTTTTGTTGCAGCCGCAGAAAAAATTGGCTTATCCTTTGGAATACCTCCATTTATTATCGGTGTTACAGTAGTTGCATTTGGTACCTCCTTGCCAGAATTAGCCTCTTCCATTGCTGCGGTAGTGGAGGGTTCCTCTGATATTGTAATTGGAAATGTAGTAGGATCTAATATTGCCAACGTTGCATTAGTTTTAGGATTGGTGGCAATAATAGGGAAAGAAATCAAAGTTCATGAAACAATCATGCATACAGATATTCCCTTATTAGTTTTGTCTGCTTTCTTACTCTGGTTTGTAGTCTATGACGGAAAGGTAACGATCTTTGAAGCTATCTTTTTATTGATTGCATTGGTTATCTTTTTATTAAATTCTTTAACGGGTAACAAAGACGATGAAGTGGAGCGACCAAAGATTACTTGGCAAACAATCGTCATACTAATTGCTAGTGCTGTGGTTATCAAATTTGGTGCAGATTACACAGTATTAGGAATTGTTAAACTATCAGGTTTAATGGGCATTGGTTCTGCAGTGATTGCTCAAAGTTTAGTTGCACTAGGAACTTCTCTTCCAGAAGTATTTGTTAGTATTGCTGCGATTAAAAAAGGACAAACAGATATAGCGGTTGGAAATGTATTAGGTTCTAATATTTTTAATACCTATGCTGTGATGTCGATTCCAGCATTTATTGGGCCTTTAGTTATCCCGCCAGAAGTTTTACAATTTAGCTTGCCTTTTATGGTTGCTCTGACCATTGCGTTGGCAGTAATGTGTATCTCCAAAACGATTAGTAGATGGGAAGGCTATATGCTAATGCTATTTTATGTTTTCTTTTTAGTTAAGCTATTTGTATAGTCTTTTTCAAGTTGTTCGTGTTAATGGATACGTATTATTTAAGAGTGCCACAAATTCACTCAACATCATTGCTGTCGCTCCCCACACTACTTTTCCATATACATCAAAATAAGGAACTGCCTTAATCGTAATCGTCTTAATTGTTAAATCTTTGATCCGTCGATTATTAGTATCCAATAACAAGTTAATAGGTACTTCTACTAATTCTTTAACCTCTGATTTTTGAGGCGTAAAAGAAGGAACATAAGTTAACATACCTACGAAAGGGTGTACATGGAAATTACTGACAGGAATATATAATGGCGTTAATTTTCCTAGTATTTTAATATCTTCTCTTGGGATACCAATTTCTTCTTCCGTTTCTCTCAAAGCACCTTCTTCATAGGTCTCGCCGGTTTCTAATTTGC
Organism: uncultured Saprospiraceae bacterium; assembly: GCA_964402245.1. Taxonomy (GTDB): domain Bacteria; phylum Bacteroidota; class Bacteroidia; order Chitinophagales; family Saprospiraceae; genus JAFMDF01. The sequence goes on from CAYOBX010000094.1 coordinate 3,620, forward strand.
CACCAGGAAAACTCATTTGTCCACTATGTCTGTCATTTGGATTAGTTGATACACGTTCCATTAGTACTAGATGCCATTCTTCTTCTTTTAAATATAACAGGCATAATACGCAGGCTTCTTTTGCGGTACTTGGGATGGTGGGAAATTTTGTTCTAGTCCCAGAGGCCATTTGTACTTGTGCAGCTTGGCCTGGTAGATTGTTGTCTAATTGTTCTTTTATTGCTGTGAGGAAGTCGGTGTTTGGCATTTCATTCTTTGTAGGGGCAACTTCTTGTGGTTGCCCATTATTATAGATTTAGGATAACCACAAGGGGTGTCCCTACGGTCAATAAATCAAAAATACAGCAGGTCGTTTATGTACTTCAGGAAGTGTAGTCTTTTTCCAATCTGCAATTTTTTTAGTAACAATATATTGAGTCGGCAAAGTTAGATCCATTGCAATACAAAAATGAGTATGCCCATTTAGATGTTTAAACGCTTGTTCCAGAATTTGTTTATTTCTATAAGGAGTTTCTATAAAAATTTGAGTTTGCTTATATTTCTTTGCTGTAATTTCTAAGCGTTTTATTTCCTTAGGAAGCAATTCTTTTTTAGGTGTCAAATAACCATGAAAAGCAAATTGTTGTCCACTCATTCCCGATCCCATTAAGGCTAATAAAATAGAAGAAGGACCTACTAACGGAACGACTTCTATTCCTCGCTGATGTGCTAGTTTGACAATTTCTGCACCTGGATCTGCTACTCCAGGGCAACCTGCTTCAGACAATAATCCTATATTTTTCCCGTTATTGGCATCTGTTAAATACTGTTGCCACTCGGACGGATCTATTCGTTTATTCAATTCAAAAAACACCAATTCACTAATAGGACTCGGATGATTGGTCGCTTTTATGAAATGTCTAGCTGTCTTAGCTTTTTCCGCAATAAATATGGACAAACTATGTATTCTGTCCAGTACATATTGAGGTAATACATCTAGTCCTTCTGTTCCTAAAGGAGTGGGCAATAAATAAAGTTTGCCTTTTGATTGCATTCTGGGCGATTTTTTTTACATTATGCGTAGGGGCAACCCTTGTGGTTACCTATTATTAGGTTTTAAATTTATAATGGACAAGCACAAGGGTTGCCCCTACGAGGGACAATAATACACACAAGGAATGAAAAATAACGATTATTCCATTCCAAACAGTAAGAAATAAACAAAATGGCTTCTGACAATTTTCAAGAAAACACGTCTTCTTTTTTAGAAAAAATAAAAGACCGATTTCGTCCAGCGTACCATAAGTGGATAGCTTTTAAAACAGCTCGCCCTAAAACGGCATGGGCCAGTCTCATTGGAGGTAGTACGTTTTTATTTGGTTTTTTATTTATCCTTACTTTTTATGCCCTTATTCGACTAGAAATCATTGATGATTTGCCTAGTGGGAATGATTTGGCGGCTATAGAGAACAGCATCGCTTCTGAAGTCTATTCGGAAGATCAGCAATTATTGGGTAAATACTATATCCAGAATAGAATCAATGCTAATTTGGAAGATATTTCTCCTGTGTTGGTGAATGCATTAGTTGCTACAGAAGATGCTCGATTTTTTGAACATAAAGGAGTAGATTTTAGGAGTTGGTTCCGAGTATTATTCAAATCAATATTACTACAGGATGATGATTCAGGAGGAGGGAGTACTTTAAGTCAGCAACTAGCTAAAAACTTATATCCAAGAAAACGCTATCGCTTTTTATCGCTCCCTGTGAATAAGGTACGAGAGATGATTGTTGCTAGACGATTGGAGGATATGTATAGCAAAAATGAGCTATTGGCGATGTATTTAAATACGGTCTCTTTTAGTGATAATACCTTTGGGATAAAAGTAGCTACGAAACGTTTTTTTAATACCAATCCAAGAAATGTTAGAGCGGAAGAAGCCGCTGTATTAGTGGGTATGTTAAAAGGAACAAGTATTTTCAATCCTATCACTCATCCAGAAAGATCTCTAAAAAGAAGGAATGTAGTGCTAAATCAGATGAGTCGCTATGGTTATTTGGTTGGCAATCCGATTGATTCCCTTCAAGCCTTGCCGCTTAGTTTGAGTTATAAAAAGGAAGGAAATACAGAGGGAACGGCTACGTATTTTAGAGAGCATCTGAGATTAGAATTAAATAAGCTTTTAAAAGACCATAAAAAAGAAGACGGGAGTACTTACAATTTATATAAAGATGGACTGAAGATATACACGACTATTGATTCTAGGTTACAGATCTTTGCCGAAGAGGCAGTAGCAGAACATATGCGAGATTTACAAGCTACTTTTTTTAGACATTGGAAACAAGGAAAACCATGGGGTAGTGATAAAGAAATACAAAAAATCATAGAACAAACACCTCTATATCAACGACTAAAAAAAGAAGGGAAGCCTAAAGGAATTATTGATGAAGTTTTAAAGCAGCCTAAAAAAATGACCATCTTCACTTGGGATGGCGATCAAGAAAAAGAAATGAGTGTGGTAGATTCTATTAAGTACTACCAATCCCTACTCAATACTGGTTTTTTAGCAACGAACCCTAAGGATGGGCGGATCAAAGCTTGGATAGGAGGTATTGATAATAAATATTTTCAATACGATCATGTAAAGTCTAAGCGTCAACCAGGTTCTACCTTCAAGCCCTTGATTTATGCCACTGCACTAAAACAAGAAATCCCTCCTTGTCAATACAATCACAATCGATTAGTTATTTATACAGATTATGACGATTGGACGCCAAAAAATTCAGATGGAAAATACGAAGGGGTTTACTCTATGGAAGGTGCTTTAAGTAATTCTGTAAATGCAGTTACGGTGGATATGATGATGCGGGTAGGTGTAGATTCCGTAAAAACACTCGCACAACAAATGGGGATTAGTTCGGACATACCTAGTGTGCCGTCAATTGCTTTAGGAACAGCAGAAGTATCTTTGTATGATATGGTTCAAGTATATGGTACGTTTGCCAATCAAGGAGAACGTCAGCCGCTTTCTTTTATCAGACGAATAGAAACAAAAGAAGGAGAAGTTTTGATTGATTTTGACCAAAAAGAACGTATTGCGGAACAAGTATTAACACCTGAACAAGCAATGATGATGACCAAAATGCTACAGTCGGTAGTAGATAGTGGTACTGCTCGTAGACTTCGATTTAGGTATGATTTACAGAATAATATTGCTGGTAAAACAGGCACGACTCAAAACCATTCTGACGGCTGGTTTATTGGATACACGCCTGACTTAGTAGCAGGTGCATGGGTAGGTGCGGAGTCTCCTAAAGTAAGGTTTAGAGATATTGCTTTAGGACAAGGTGCGAACACAGCACTACCAATTTGGGGTAGATTTATGAATAAAGTGTACCAGCATCCTTCCTTTAAAGCATCTTATCAATCTACTTTTCCAACACTCCCAGATTCTATACAATGGCAAATGGATTGCCCGCCTTACTTACCAGAAATGCCAATTTATGAAACGCTTCCATTTCTAGAAGAAGAAGAAACAATAGAAAATGTTTTTGATTGGATTTTTAAAAATAAAAAAGGAGATAAGATAAAAATCAATGAAGGTCCTTCTGTGCAGGAAAAATCTAGGGGCAAGAAATCTTCAAAGCCCCAAAAGAGAAAAACTAAACCCAAGAAGAAAAAGAAAAAGAAGGGATTGTTTAAAAGGATCTTTGGTGGTGGGAGATAGGGAGATAATTATGAACACGGAGGCACAGAACCCACAGCGTTTTTCTTCCGTGTGCTCTGTGCCTCCGTGTTCATAATCATTTCTCAAGAAAGCAAGAAAAACTCATCTCTTAATCTCTCTATTTCGTAATCGCTCCTCCTGCTTCTTCCGAGCTAATAAAATAGAATCAATAGCAATTTTTTTGATACTATCCTTATTAGAAATACAGAGACTATCTAGCATAGGTTCTATACTTCGGATGGTATTAGCGGTGAGGGTGTCAATTGCTTTTTTATCAGCAAGTAACAATTTATTGTCGTGCTCTACACAAGCAGATAGGGCTACTATAAATCCAAAAAACAATAGTAATAAGGTTTTTGTTTTTAATAAATCAGGAAGCATTCTTAAAGCAGCTAGGGCTTTATATTGTAAAGAAACTTCTCTTGCTGGATAGCCAAAATAAGTGGTAGCTGCTTTTAGGTTTTTAGAGACTCCTGATTTGGCTAAGACTGTTACCTTATTAGCAATCTTTAAGCGAGGGGCAATCCCTACCTGTCCATATAATATAACCTCGTCTCCAATAACTGTCTTTCCGCCAATTCCTACTTGTGCAGCTAGTAGACAATTTTGCCCAATCTCTACCCCATGCCCAATATGTATCTGTGCATCCAATTTGGTGCCTGTTCCTATAATTGTATCTCCAGAAACGCCCTTGCAAATAGTACACCCTGGTCCAATATCTACTTGATCTTCAATAATTACCCGTCCACCAGATCGCCATTTTTTATAGCTTTTTTCTTTTTTATGAAAATAAAATGCATCCGCTCCAATAATTGATCCTGACTGTATAACTACTTGATCGCCTATATTGGTATATTCTCTAATCGTGACATTTGCTTGGATATAGCTTCTTTTTCCAATGCGTACATTAGGGCCTATTATGACATTTGGCTCAATGATCGCAGATGGATGGATATGGGCAGAAGGACTAATCAAACTATTCAAAGGGCGAAAGGGTCTATGTTTTTTTACCAATAGATTATATGCCTCAAAAGGTTGTTCACAAACTAGGAGTGTTTTACCTTCTGGAGCTGTAATTTCTTGATTAATAATGATAATACTAGCAGCAGAACGAAAAGCTTTTTGATAGTATTTTTCTACATCTACAAATGTAATATCTCCTTTTTCAACCTTATGAATTTCATTAATACCTGTGGCATTAATTGTAGCAGAGCCAACAACTTGAGTTGCATTTATTGCTTGTGCTATTTCTGAAAGGGGTAGAGGAGTTAAAAACTTCATATTAAATTATATTTTCTGTACATGTGAACTAGCGGTTAACTTTATAGTCATTAGTCATTCGCTTCTTTTCAAATGAGGTTAGTTTAGAAGCTAATGGCTAAAAGCTAACCGCTAAAGAAAAGTTTTCAATTAAAACGTGAATTCAATTAAAAATTATAGTATTTTTCGATGATTTTGTCTGTTATTTCAGTTTTCACAAAAATAAATAATGGTATTTCCTATTGGTGACGATCAAGTGCGTGGTGGTGCATTTCCTATGTTTAGCTATGCATTTATAGCGATAAATGTACTAGTTTTCTTATTTCAAGCCACCTTAGTTGGAGAAGATTTAGAGAAATTTATCTTTGAATATGGTTCTATTCCTAAGGAGACTATGCAGCGTCAAGATCTTTTCACATTGTTTACTAGTATGTTTTTGCATGGCGGATGGATGCATTTAATCGGTAATATGCTATTTCTTTGGGTTTTTGCAGATAATATTGAGCAAATTATTGGGAACGTTCAATTTGTCCTATTTTACTTTTTAGGAGGATTAGCAGCGCATGCAGCACATATATTTTTCAATATGGAAAGCAGTATTCCAACAGTAGGAGCAAGTGGAGCAATCTCTGCTGTTTTAGGTGCTTATCTAGTGATGTTTCCTTCATCTAAGATAAAGATATTGGTGCTTATATTCTTTCGTTCTTTTAGAATCTCTGCGCTTCTATTTTTAGGATTTTGGATTGTGCAACAGTTGATTAGTGGATTTGCTTCACTAGGACCTGCTACAGCAGAAACAGCAGGGGTAGCTTGGTGGGCACATATAGGTGGATTTGCTTTTGGTGTGCTAGCAGGATTCTTTTATAAAGCAACGATGAAAGATAAAATAGACAAATACTTTAATTGGAATGAGCGGCCAGAATTAGTATAATCTTAGAAGCGAAAACAGAGAGTAGAGATGCGAGATTAATTTCGTTTAAAAAACGACCAAAGTTAATCGATTGGAAACGAAATCTGTCTCACATCTCTACTCTCTGTTCTCTGCTCTATTTAAAACAAGAACACAAAAAATATAAATGCTATTTTCCCGTAAATCTAAAGACTATAGTCAGTTATCCGATGAAGAACTGATAGCACTTTATCAAGACGATCGAGAGGAGGCTTGTGTTGGTGTATTGTATGAACGGCACTATGATAAAATATATGTTGTGGCTCGTAATATGCTAAAGGATAGAGAAGCTGCAAAAGATGTTGTAATGACTGTTTTTGAAAAAGTAATGAAAAATCTTGGCTCTACAGAGGTCCAATCTTTTAGTAATTGGCTATTTATTATTACAAAAAATGAGTGTAACCAGTATCTCCGAAAATCCTCCAATAATGTTAAAAAGATGACCGCATTTGGAGATTTTCAAAGAAATACCTCAGATATTGTGGAAAAAGATGCATTGGTGCGTCTTCTTAAAGAAGAAGATGATGCCTCCATTCGACATCAAGTATTAGATGCCCTAGACCAATTGAAAGAAGAACAAAGAATATGTGTGCGCTTGTTTTATTATGAAGACAAAAGCTATAGGGAAATAGTCGACTATACGGGCTATACAGAAAAAGAAGTAAAGAGCTATTTGCAGAATGGGAAAAAGAATCTAGAAAAAATCTTGAGCCCCAAAAGATAAGTGTTAATCATAAATGAAAAAAGAAGATATGCCGATCAATAAATGTGTCTCCCTTAGACAACTCAAACAATACCAGGCAGGGAGAGTAAGTGAGCGAGAACGAATCGCTGTAGAAGGACATTTGTCTACTTGTGAACTTTGTCAATATACTGCTAGTGTTGGTAATATTGAGGATCAAGAACTACAAGAAGATTTGCCTTTTTTAAAAAATGCTATTACCAATAAATTATTTGAGCGTCAGCGGAAAAAACGAAGACAGCAATTGTCTAAAATAGCTGCTGCTCTATTGTTTTTAGTGACCATGGGTTTTGCTGTTCAATTTTTTGTAAATAGCAATTCCTCTAATGATTTATACGGACAGTATTACCAAGCCTATGATGTGCCAGACTCTTTGGTGCGTAGTGCTTCTAGTAAGATTCCACTTTCGGCTCCTTTAGCAGAAGCTATTGCTAGGTATAAAAATTTACCTTACGAAAAACCTACTGAAAATATTCCTACTGCCTTTGACTACAATCCACAAGAAGCTGCTTTAACGGAACTTTTAAAAGGATTAACTCATTTAGAAAAAGGACAAACAGATTCAGCTATTCCACTTCTCAAAAAAGCACAAGTAAGCAAAACAAAATTTTCAGAAGATGCTACCTGGTATCTTGCATTGGCTTATTTAAAAGATAAAGATGAGACTACTTGTCTTCAATATCTCGATGAGGTTTTAGCTATAAAAAATGGATTTTATTCGGATAATGCTAAAGCTTTGAAAGCACAATTAATAAAGTAATATTTTTTTCCGTAGCTCAAGTTTCTAGTTTAAGAAAATACTCAAGCTGGGAGCTTGAGCTACGTTCACCTTTCTTTCATGAGCAATGACCCACCAATCGACAAACTCAAAAAATGGCGCCTAATCCTAGGTCAACAAGCTGATCCAGAAAAAGAAGTAGGTCTAGAAGCTTCCCAACAAGGAATGGACGGAGTATTGGAACAATTATATGATGACGAAGGCGATAAGAAAAAAGGCTTGGGTGGATCTTCTCCAAAAGTCAATCGCTGGTTAGGAGATATTCGAAAATACTTTCCAAAGACTGTTGTTCAGATCATGCAAAAAGATGCTTTTGAGCGATTGAACATTGAGAAGATGTTGCTGGAACCAGAATTTTTGGAATCCGTTGAGCCAGATGTATCTCTTGTAGGCACCTTGCTTTCGCTCAATAAAGTCTTACCAGAAAAAACAAAAGATACTGCTAGAAAAGTTATTAAAAAAGTCGTTGAAGAGTTAGAAAAAAAACTGACCAACCCAATGCGAGAAGCGGTTATCGGTAGTATTAATCGAGCCGTTCGCAATCGCCGTCCTAAATTAAAAGAAATCAACTGGCCCAAGACCATTAAAGCCAACCTCAAACATTATCAAAAAGATTTAGAAACCATTATTCCAGAGACCTTAATTGGCTATGGTAAAAAAGGACAGGCTTTAAAAAAAGTTATCTTACTAGTGGATCAAAGTGGTTCTATGGCAACTTCCGTGGTATATGCGAGCGTGTTTGGGGCTATTTTAGCCTCTTTGAAATCTGTTAAAACACATATTGTGGTATTTGATACGGCAGTCGTAGATTTGACGGAGGAATTACATGATCCAGTAGAGTTATTATTCGGTACACAATTAGGGGGAGGAACGGATATTAATAAAGCCTTGACCTATGCAGAAAATTTTATCCAAAATCCTTCTGATACAATCGTTTTCTTAATTAGTGATTTATTCGAAGGAGGAAATGAGCAAGCATTGATTAAACGAGCAGCAGCTATTCGGAGAGGTGGTTCTCAATTTGTAACCTTATTGGCTTTAAATGATGAAGGAGCACCCGTATATGATAAGGAGGTGGCGACCCATTTCGCCAATGCAGATATCGCTTCTTTTGCCTGTACGCCCGATCAATTTCCTGCGCTAATGGCAGCAGTTATCAAAAAAGAGAATATTCGAAATTGGGCGTATCGGGAAGGGATTAATGTAGCGTAAATATTGAATGCTGAGGTGAAGAATTATATTTACGCTACATTTTCGCGTTAAACGTATGGTCACCATATCTATTTGTTAGACATAGTGATTTTAAGACTCAAACTGTTTATGTATTGTTCGAGAATCTTTATTCTTTTCATGGTCTTTCTTAGTATATTTAATGTAGCCTTTAAATTTTTCTGGCAAGCCTAAAAACACTGGTGGCTCGCTAATTTTCTTTGATAGAAAATCAATTATCATATTGCCAATTAGTTCACCATAGATCGATGGGACTGCATTCCCAATTTGTTTGAATATTTGACTTTTTGTACCAATTACATTCCAGTCACTTGGAAAACCTTGTAAAAGCTTGACTTCATTCAAAGTAAGTCTTCTTAATTTATCATTCCATCGAACCCAATCTTGACTAGCAGATCCAGTTACAGTTCTTGCAGGCAAATTTAAGTCTGCGATAAAAGTCCCTTGTCTATATCCCCAGTGACCACCAGGTCGAGTTTTTTCTTTCTTGCCCATACTTTTCAAGCCACTCCCATTTGGCAAGTCTTGAATTTTTTTTAAAAGTTCCGATGTAGGGAAGACAAAATTAGTGTCATCAGAATCTGAATATTGTTCTAAAAAACTTTTAAGAGAGTTCCACTTTGTGTGAAACATTGTTTCTTTTTTTTGATGTGTTGGCGTTGGAAAGCTAGGTGCTGTTCCGTTTTTAGTACCAATTATGAAACATCTTACTCTTCTTTGATATGAACCATAATCAGCAGAATTCAGTAAAACGGCTCTAGTACTATAACCCAGATTTTCAAATGAAGCAATATATTTTCGTATAACACCTCCAGGCTCTCCTTTTTCATCACGAGCAGTAATTAGTCCTCGAACATTTTCAAAAAGAAATACTTTAGGACTAATTTCATCTATAATTCTATAGAAATCTTGTATCAGTTCACCACGTGAATCTAAAACACTTAACTGTTTTCCTGCACTTGAAAAGGATTGACAGGGAGGTCCTCCTACAATTAGATCAATTGGTTGATTTTTAGATAAATCGCTTCCCTTTATATCTCTAATATCAGCATTTATAATTTTTGCTGAATCAAAATAAACCTTCCCATCTGATTTTTCTTTCGATGCATTCTCTAATAAGGTTTTACAAAAAACGGAGTTAATTTCACACAATGAAATTGATTGTAATCCACTTCGTTCCAAACCAATATCCAATCCACCTGCTCCAGAGAACAGACTTATATAATTATATTTTTTCATTATAAATGCAAATTTAAATCTTTGAGTCTGTGTTCCCAAACAACTACTATATTTGATGATTGTAGACTATCAATTCCGTTTGGATTAAAGAATCCTGCAATTACTGATATTACTTGAGGATTACTTAATTTTTTTGATGATGACCAATCATTAGCTTTATCACAACACTCTTTAATTCTTTTAGTGGAATCAATTTCAACACCAACTGCTTTTGCTTCAATTAGTACTAATTTTTGAGTTTTCTTACTTCGCACAATCAAATCAGCTTTTTGTTTTGTTCTTCCTTGCACTCTAAGTTCATTCGTAAATTCTCCGATATTTATGTCTGTCTTATTTTTAACAATACCTTTAAATGTCGATTTTACATATCCTAGTTTGATTAACATTGAGGCAATTGAATGTTCTTGTTGATTTTTTCGCCAGGTTCTATATTTGGTTTGAGCATTTTGGCCTGCAGCAATAGAACATGTCCAATTCTTAGCATATTCTTTTGCTAATGCTAAATTACTAGAATCTGTCATTTTTTGTTCCAGCCATCGGAATCGATTCTTATCTATGTTGTCTACGGTAAATCTAGCTATTTCACCTGATATTATTTTCAATTGGGAATATTTTTTATTTGAGTCTTCAAGCTTATCATTTTCAAATTTTCCAATTGATCTTAAGCCAAAAAATTGTCCGAATTTCATTTGACTAATTGATGGAGCCATTGCATATCTAAAAATTTTAATAATTCTTGAATCTTGAAGAATACTTGATGAGGTAATCTTTGAAAAGTCTTTAGTTAATTTTGATGCAATATCATAGATTTCGCTATTTTGAAGCATCGAGTTACTGTACATATCTTTAAGGCTAGATAAATACATTTTCATTTCTAATTTTCTTGATTCAATTATATCCTTTTCTAATTGTTTCACCTAGTTCATTTTTAGTCCTTAATTATGCCTAACACATATATACCTAATCCATTTGTTGTTGCATTCTCAAAGCCGCCAACTGCGCCTTCCCCGCAAAACCGATTCCGTCGCCGGCATAAATAATCCCTCTAGAAGAATTAATTAACAAGCCGCCCATATCATTGGAGCCATATTTTAATACGCCTTGCAAATCTCCTCCCTGCGCGCCTACACCAGGGACTAGTAAAAAATTATCTGGCGCGATGGCTCTAATTTCTTCAAATTTTTCTGGATGGGTCGCCCCTACTACAAACATTAACTGGTCGGCATTTCCCCAAGTCATAGCGGTGCGCATTACCTTTTCATAAAGCGGTTGGTTATTTTCTTGTTTTGTAAACTGAAAGTCTTGACTTCCTTTATTAGAGGTTAAGGCTAATAAAATCACCCACTTGCCTTCAAATTCTAAAAAAGGCTTAACGCTATCCTCGCCCATATAAGGCGCAACGGTCACCGCATCAAAATTAAGGGTATCAAAAAAAGCTCTTGCATACAAACTAGAGGTATTACCGATATCGCCTCGTTTCGCATCTGCTATGGTAAAGTGCGTATCTGGAATATAGGCTAAAGTTTTGGCAAGCGATTCCCATCCTTTCGCGCCCATCGCTTCATAAAATGCGATGTTGGGTTTATAAGCAACACATAAGTCTTTGGTTGCATCTATGATTCGTTTATTGAATTCATAGATGGGATCTTTGTATTGGAGGATGTGTTTAGGCAGGCGATTAATATCTGTATCTAAGCCTACACAGAGGCAGGATTTTTTTTGTTGAATTTGTTGGAATAGATCTGCTCTTGTCATGGATAACAATCGGAATAAATATTCTTAAAATAAGGAAAATATAAAACTTAGACAGCAATCCCATTCACAGCCTCCACACTAACAATCTCCGGAACTTGCCCTCTAA
>CAYOBX010000095.1:0-1254 GCA_964402245.1 uncultured Saprospiraceae bacterium
TTATTTTGGTCTTAGTTGAGTTTTCGGAGTAGGCTCAAATCTTCAAGATTTGGGAAGTCTATTTCAAAAATAAATTCGGTATTTTATCCTGTCCGTAGTAATAGGTCGGACCACCTACGGCTTTCTTATATGCCACACGGTCAAAATCATAAGTCTGACATCTAACAGTTCCGTTAGCGTAAGTTAGCTAGAACGATCTGACCTCTGACTTCTTATTTTAAGCCTTAAATAAAAAATGAGCGCATCTCAATTAAGCACTAAACATTTATTAGGTATCAAGTATATCACTAAAGAAGATATTCAGTTGATTTTTGAAACAGCGGATAACTTTAAAGAAGTGATTAACCGTCCTATCAAAAAAGTACCTTCCCTTAGAGATGTTACCATTGCCAATCTATTTTTTGAAAATTCCACTCGAACAAGAATTTCTTTTGAATTAGCAGAAAAGCGATTGTCCGCAGATGTTGTTAATTTCTCTGCTTCTTCTTCCTCTGTCAAAAAAGGAGAAACGCTTTTAGATACCGTCAATAATATTTTATCCATGAAAGTGGATATGGTGGTGATGCGGCATCCTGCCCCTGGAGCACCTGCCTTTTTAGCACAACATATTGATGCGAATATTATCAATGCTGGCGACGGAACTCATGAGCATCCTACACAAGCATTATTGGATGCTTTTTCTATGCGGGAACAATTAGGGGATTTAAAAGGAAAGAAAATTGCCATATTCGGAGACATTCTGCATTCTAGAGTGGCATTAAGTAATATCTTTTGCTTGAAAAAATTAGGCGCTGAGGTAATGGTTTGTGGGCCGCCTACTTTAATACCAAAATACATAGGCGCATTGGGTGTAAATGTTTCTTATAATTTAAAAGAGACTTTGCAATGGTGTGATGTGGCGAATATATTACGTATCCAATTAGAACGTCAAGATATTAAGTACATCCCTTCGATTAGAGAATATACGCAATTCTTTGGTGTTAATAAACGCTTATTAGATAGCCTAGATAAGGAGATTGTTATTATGCATCCTGGTCCTATTAATAGAGGGGTGGAAATTTCTAGTGATGTGGCGGATTCTGAACATTCTATTATTTTACAGCAGGTAGAGAATGGGGTGGCGGTTCGGATGGCTATTTTGTTTTTGTTGGCGGGGAAACGGTGATTTGGAGGTTTGGAGACTTATACAATTTTGTAAGCAAAATAAAAGATAGAACACAGAGACACTGAGCGCACAGAGTTTTATGTAATTTT
>CAYOBX010000095.1:1354-15283 GCA_964402245.1 uncultured Saprospiraceae bacterium
GCATCCAAAATAAAAGATAGAACACAGAGACACTGAGCGCACAGAGTTTTATGTACTTTTCTCTGTGTGCTCTGTGCCTCTATGTTCAAACCTCTTCACCTCCTCTCCCTCGACTCGCTGCTTCTCATATTTGCATCCAAAATAAAAGATAGAACACAGAGACACTGAGCGCACAGAGTTTTATGTACTTTTCTCTGTGTGCTCTGTGTGCTCTGTGCCTCTGTGTTCAAACCTCTTTCATCTCCTCTCCTTCTACTCTTTGCTTCTCATATAAATCATAGTAAAATCCTTTATTTTTCAATAATTCCTCATGCGTTCCTTCCTCTACTATTTGCCCATCTTCTAAAACAATAATCTTATCAAATTGAATACGAGAATAAATTCGGTGGGTAATAATAATGGTTGTTTTATCTTGGAGTGATTCATTAAAGTAGCCTAGTATTTGAGCTTCGGTATTGGTATCTACCGCAGAGAGACAATCATCGAGAATGATAATATTTGGTTTTTTAATTAAAGCTCTAGCGATGGACACTCGTTGTTTTTGTCCACCAGATAAAGTAACGCCTCGCTCCCCTACCATTGTGTCGAAACCATAGGTTAAGCCTTTAATATCATCATGTACTGCCGCATATTTTGCAAATTGTTCGATTTCTTCTTTAGGAGCATCTTTCGCTCCAAAAGAAATATTATTAGTAATTGTATCAGAGAATAAAAAGATGTCTTGAGTCACATACCCTATTTGTTTTCGCAAATTGTGAACATTATGTTGCTGAATAGGTTTTCCATCTATTAAAATGGTTCCATCAGTTACATCATACATTCTAACCAACAAATCAGCTATGGACGTTTTGCCAGAACCTGTTTTTCCAACAATCGCTAATTTAGCACCTGGCTTCAAATGTAAGTTAATATTATCTAATGCTTTAATGCCTGTATCTGGATAAACAAAACTGACCGCATTAAAATCTATTCCTCCTTTAAGAGACAATTGCTCCTTAGAAGTTGATTGAATACTGGTAGGTGTTTTTAGAAACTCATTCAATCTTTTTTGGGAGGCTGCGGCTTGTTGTACGATCGAAGCAATCCAGCCAATAGCTGCTACAGGCCAAGTCAACATATTAACATAAATAACAAACTCTGCAATATTCCCTGGTGTAATATTTCCTTTTACTACTTGAAGACCGCCAATATATACGGTTAGGATGGTACTTACTCCAATCAATAACATCATCAAAGGATGAAAAAAAGCATTGACTTGAACTAAGTCCATTGACTTATGTTTGTATACCTCACTTTGTCCTGCAAAGAAATCCAACATTGGTCGTTCTTGTACATAAGTCTTTACGACCCGAATACCAGAATATACCTCTTGGGAGGTACTGTTCAAGGTAGCCAATTGCTCTTGAATGATCGTACTTCTTTTGTTAATGATACTAGATACGTAATAAATGGATAACGATAAAATAGGTAGGGGCAATAACACATACAAACTCAACTCCACACTTACTTGAAACATGGCATATATAACCATTGAGAATAAAGACACCAAGTTGATCCCATATAACAAAGCTGGACCTAAGTACATCCGTACTTTCGATACATCTTCAGTAATTCGAGACATTAAGTCTCCTGTATTATTTTTTTTATAAAAGGCAAGATCTAGTTTTTCATAATGCGCAAACAGTTCTTTACGCATATCATATTCAATCAGTCGAGACATCACGATTAATGTCTGCCGCATCAAGAACATAAACAAGCCCATAATCAATGCGAGCAATAATACTAATACCCCAAACAGCAATAATGTTTTTCCAATAATTTGGTAAAATTCTGCCTGCGATTCAAAGCCATCGAATTGCTGATAGAGTTCTATATTTTCCATCACTAAGTCTAGGGCCTCTCGAATCATCTGTGGCTGCAAGACTCTAAAATAATTAGATAAAGAGACAAAGATAATCCCTAATAGCAGATGCCATTTATATTGGTAGAAGTATTTATTTAGAACGAATAGTTCTCTCAAATTTTGTTGATTGTATTTATTGTTTTTTTAGAGGTAGCGATTTTGCTAGGTTTTTTTATAAAAAAACCTAGCAAAATCGCTACCTCTAAAGGAATACAGTAAACATACTTGTTGCCGATTCTAAAGATAAAGAACTATGTGGTAAAATAAAACATCTTTAAATGGAATTAAAAAATCACTCTACCGTATACAACTTAGTAGCATAGCCCATTTCCCCATTTTCTCCTTGAAAAACTACTTGGATTTGGAAAGTACTTCTATCATCCGTTTGAAAATAATTAAAAGAAGCATTACCATTTTTATCCGTAGCCGTATTAGGATTCCAATAGACTTGTGGGCGGAAAAAAGGTTGCCGTCGATCTTTTATATCTGAAGGATTAAACAGAGGAAAATCCGCTGCTTCTTGTACCCCTTGAATCATAAAATTATTTTTGGATTCTTTTACAGGCAATTTATTTAATTGCTCGTGGGTAGTAATCTTGGCGACTCCATTGCTACCAAAAATTTTATAGTTCTTATTTAAATCTTTTAGCCGGTAAAACAGCTCCACTTTAGCGATATCCTCCATTCCCATACGAGCTACATAATTGCCATCTCTGGTAGCGATATTATCAATAATAAAAAGCGGATCACCTCCAAAGAATTTATCAGAAGTCTGATTGGCTGGGTTATACATTTTTGCAGAATAGGTACTATCTGCATTAAATTCAAATCTAAGTGGACTTAAATTTTCTTTAAAGAAAATATACATGTACTCAAAATACTCATACTCATTAATATTCCATGATTGATTGGCTTTTTGCCTTACTGATTTAGCTTTTGTCGGAGTAATTTCTAAATTACTTTCTAGTGCCGCATAATGTTGAAATATTTTTTTCCGCTGCTTACTAAGTGCTACATAATTAGCTACTGTATTATTGATAGGCAATTCTGCTGTATTGGCTACAATATTTTGCTCCAAGTTAACACCAATATTTTCAACAGTTTTAGGATCTCCTAAAAATTGAATTAATTTATCTCCACCGAATACAGGTAGTTTCATTCTAAATTTTCCTCCTTCTTTTACCTTTGCATAATATATCTTTGCATCAGAACCAGAAAATCCTCCTATCACACTATTTTCTGCACTTCCTCCTTCCAAATTACTAACGGTCCCCCTTAGGTATAAATCTTTTTTGTAGTCACCACTACCAGTAATATTGGTGCTTTGTACGATCCCTCCATCTACCAATTCTTTATCTATCACTGCAATAGATAAATTACCAGCTATAGGCTGTCCAGCAGCATTAGTTACACTAATAGATCCTGCTACAGATTCTCTTTGCTGAAAATTATTCTTAGGTAAATTAATAACTACTTGTACATTACTAGTTAATGGAGAAGCCGTCTCTTCTATTACCACTTCCATACTATTAGAGTCTGGAGCGGTAGGCGGTGCCATCCCTTTTAAATCATTATAAATAGGAATAATAACTTCACTTAACACGGTCGATTGATCTGTATTTCTATCTACTCCTGAAAACTGTAAAGTATACATCCCTGAGTCTGCATCAAATGGAACTTTGTAATAGCCATTAATATGCATTTGACCCTTATTCTGATAAAACATATTTCCTACTACCTTCCCTTTTTGATTAGATATCAAACAACTAATAGTAACTTCCTTTTCATTAAATTCTTTTCCAAGATATAGTTTATACCAAATCACCTCTCCTGTAACATAGAAGGATTTATCTAAATGTATATAACTAGTATTATCCTCTAAAACTATATGTTCTGCTGATATTGCATTATTAGTAAAGAAAACAATCATGCATATGCTTAATATTATAGCGCATAATAATCGCTTACTATATAAAGATAAAAGAGTGATATTATTCATTATTGTTTGATTAGTCAAAATTTATTTTTTTAGACTCCCCCTCTGCTCTCGCTTCTTGCATTGAATGTTTGGTGTTTTAATTTCAATTTACATTGAAATTTTCATTGAAAGAACTTAACAGCTCCGCCGTCAACCGTAGACCGACAGCTATTTTTATTGCCACCAAATAGGCCTTTCTGTAGTCGTACCAAATATAGATAAACAGTTACAGCAATCACTAGGAGCTTGTCCATTCTCTGAAGGTGGCGCTGGGCAAAATCGAGGTGGATTATCTGCAAACTCTGGAGATACAAATACTCTTAATACTTTTTCTTCTGTAGCATAGAAGTAGCCAAAAACTTCGTCGTTCTCATCATTTGGATTGGAAAAATTAGTGGTCACCTTTCCAGCAGGCGGCTCAAATAAATCCCCCGTTCTGGATAATACTTTATTGACCTGAGACCAATATTCAAATGCGGTAGGTGTTAATGATTGTTGCAAAACAGATAAATAATAACCTTCTGCAAAAACACTATTAATAGAGGTTTCGTAAATCGTAAAATCCTTGATGGAATTACTACTAATATTAGGCCCATCAATAGGAACAAAATTAGTGGTAGGAGAAGCAGTTATATAGCAGATTTTATTTACATCATCTATTCTAGTAGGGCGACAAGCAAAAGAGCTATAGGATTCTGCTGAATCAGAGAATCTATAAGTAGATTCTAACTCCCATAGCATTTTCACATTTCCTGACCCCTCGCTTACTTCTAAAGGAGTATCTATTGTAAATGCTAAGAATTCTCTATCTACTACATCTCCTAAACTATTAACACTTTCGTTAATAACTTGCTGTACATTTAAATCTACAGGAGTAGGAACGGGTAATATAGTCTCTATCTCAGATACATAGACTCTATTGTCAAATAGTTCGATCCTAAGGCTATATTTTCTTCCAAAATCTATTTCCATTTGGTCATCCGTAATTTCCATTTCGAATACACCATCCCTTTCAGAATCAATTGCCAGTCGATTGCCATCCTCGTCTATTAAATCTACCACTTTAGCATTAATCAATCGAGCATTTTCCGCAAAATCAAAAACTCTTCTGATGGTAATTCTTATGTAATTGGGAGTACCTTTTACTAGTTTACCTTGAATAGCGATTCCATTTTCAATAGTTTCAGGTCGATCAAAATCTATTTGATCTAAACAACCTGAAATTAAAAGGCCAATAATTAGTAGCTTTCCCAATAAAGGAAGAAGATTACTTTGCTTATTTTTTTTCAAATACATAAAATTAATTTAGAATTTCATTCTTTTTATACCCAACAACTAGGTTTCTCTATTATAGAATTCTCAAAAGACAAACAATTACAACAAGCCGATGGTGCTGCGCCAAAAATAATAGACTCTGGACAAAAAAGTCGTGGATTATCTGCTAGTTCAGGCGCTGCATAAGCACGTATGAGTCGATCTGATCTCTGATTTCTTATGAAATTTACTTGATCTGAAATTCTGCCATATTTACGCAGAATTTCTTTGCTTAGTAACGACGAAATAATAAGTTGGGCAATCTGGTTCTAATTATTTTTCAGTCTAAGGAATTTAAAAAATTAGTTCATAGCAGGGCTATGGATTCATTTTTTAAGTTTCTTAGACTGGAAAAGAATAGAAGAAGATGCTCAAGTTATTGTTTTGTCGTTACTTAGTAACGACGAAATAATAAATCCGTCATTTTGACGAAGTTATTTTGATCTCATTTTTTCTTAAAAAATGAGGACAAAATAAGCCGTCAAAATGGTGGAGTTATTTTTTTATCCTTACTTAGATGCTAATAGCCTTCTGTAGAATCTTCCAATTACAATATTTCAAAATTAAAAGTAACCGCAGGAAATACCGATCCCAAAATAGACAACTGATTGGCTTGTGGAATATTAAATGCCCCTTGTGTATAATATACAGAAAATGCATTTCTTCGACCATATACATTGTATAAAGAAATCGTCCAACTCGTTTTGAATTTAGCAGTCTTTTTATATCCCTGACCAATCGTATAGGCAATATCCATTCTATGATAATCTGGTATTCTTACTTGATTTCTTTCCGCAAAAATAGGGATAGCTAAACCTCTATCTGTTACGTAATTTCCCAAAGGTGGTGTTGCTGGACGACCCGTTGAATAATTAAAGTTGACCGTCAAGGTATGGCGTTGATTAGGGTTATAATTAAGGACTAAAGAAATATCATGTGGTTTATCAAAATTACTTTTATACCAATCATTATTGTTAATGCCATCAATACGTCTCTCTGATCGAGAATAGGTATAACTCAACCAGCCATTATAAGTTCCTTCTTTCTTTTTCAAACTTAATTCTACACCTGCTGCTCTACCCTCTCCTGCTAGTATTTCTGTTTCTAAGTGATTGTTGACGATTAGGTCTGCAAAATCTCTGTAGTCAAATGCATCATCAATTGCTCTAGCAAACACTTCTATAGAAGTTTCTATATTATTGTTATCAAAATTCTGAAAATATCCAGCCGACAAGTTGTGAGAACGTTGTGGTTCTATGTAGTTAGTACTTAACTGAAATTGATTGGTTGGTGTTGGCGTATCTGAATTATAAATCTGATTAACATACTGTGCTGTTCGACTATATCCTACCTTCACAGATTTATCTGCACTCAACCGGTAACGAAGAGAAAATCTTGGCTCTAGCGTACCATAAGAAGCAATCGTTCCATTTTCCACTGTTGATCCTATCGCATTATCGAATCCTTGCGTTGGGTCATCATCAATATATTGAAAAATTGTCTTAGGTCCCAAAAATTGATAATAAGAAAATCTTAATCCACCAGCAATCAATAAACTAGGCGACACCTCGTATTCTGCATTAATAAAAGCAGCAGATTCTAATCCTTTCTCATCTTCTAATCGTACAGGCAATACATCTGATAAATCTCCAACAGGTACTCTTTCACCAGGTAAACTAGTATATAAAATAGAGGAAAGACCTACATCAAATTTCAAATCATTATCTAAGGTATAAGACAAAGAATTTTTGAATTTGTAATAAGAAATTTCATTGGTCAATGAGGAACCCGTTAATTCCGCCAGATCTGTTTGTTCACTAGTATACGTACTAGTCGTCAGTGTGAAATTATTATATAGTTGATCGCTAAAAATAGATTTATAAGTTAACTGCGCCATCCAAGTTGAGTAATCAAAACCAAATTCTTCATTGAATACAAAATCATCTTGCGAGGAATAACCAGATAATGTGATAGAATTTTTCTTATCAATTCTATGCGTGTATTTTAAATTAGCATCATAGAAAAAAGCAGAACTTCTTTGTACTTCTTCTACATTAACAGCATTTAAAATCCAATCAGAATAAGTACTTCTAAAGCCTAATAAAAAACTACTTTTATCTTTCACGACGGGTCCTTCCAAACTAATTCTACTTGATACCGGCCCAGCGCCCCCTTTAATTTTAAAATCTTCAAAATTGCCATCCCTCAACTCCACATCTAAAACGGATGCCAATCTACCCCCAAACTGTGCAGGTATACTCCCTTTATATAACTCTACACTTCGGATTAAATCTGCATTGAAAGTACTAAAGAAACCCAGAGCATGAGAAGCATTAAAGATGAAGCCTTCATCTTGTAAAATTAAATTTTGATCCACGTTTCCACCTCTCACGTTAAAGCCAGTCGCCCCCTCACCGATCGTACTCACCCCTGGATTTAATAAAAGTGTTTTGACCACATCTGCTTCCCCTAAAAAGGTGGGCGTTTTTTTAATATCTTTTACTTCCAAACGACTCACTCCAATCTGTACATTTTCTACATTGGCGTCTACTGCTCTAGCGGAAACCACTACTTCTTCTAAATCGACGGCTGCTTTTGCCATCTCCAAATTAATAGTACCATCACTAAATACCTTTACTTTCTTCACCATATCAGAATAACCGATATATTGTATTAATAACTCATATTCACCCGTAGGTATTTCTGTTTCATAAGCACCATTAAAGTCAGTCGCTGTACCTACATTTAATTCCGTAAAAAGAAGCGTTGCTCCGATGATTGGTTCTTCTGTTTGCTCATCAAGAATGGTTCCTGCAATCTTAGCACGCCCAGAGGCACTAAGGTTTTTAAAGTTACCAACCACTATTGTCCGCTTACTTTCTCGTTCATTTTCATCTACATTCAGATTATTTTCCAAGGCTTGATAATAATCTGCTGAATAGCTTTCTTGAACAATATTCTGTGGTGCAAGAATTATCGCATAATCTCTATAGGCCATAAAATCTATTGGGGTGTCTCTAAACACTTCATAGAGGACATCCGATAAACTTGCATTTTCAAATGTGGCAGTAATAGACTTATTAGGCAGGTCTGATTGTTTATAATAAAAGGGAATCTTATTGGTGTTTTCAATTTCTTGTAAAACACTACTAATAGATTGCCCTTCAAAAGTAGCCGTAATAGGAAGATCTGTTACCGCTTGTGCAGATAAAAAGAATGGAACACATACTACCAATAAAGTAGTATAAATAAGGCTAATTGTTTTTTTCATACGTCAAGGAGATTCCTTATATATTTGACTTTTAAAATTGAGCTATTTACCTAGCTTAATATTAGAAGTCTTATAATTTTTTCGATGTGTTTAGAATTGTGTGGAAATGATAAGATTAAAGCACGTGAAAGTACAAAAAAAAGAGGCATATATACTATATATATAATAGATATTTTTCAAATAAGTTGTTTGCGGACATTAATGACCCTTGGACTTGTAAAATTTAATATACTCGAAACAGGATAAATTACCGAAAATTAAACTTCCCAAGTCTGAGTCTGCTCCGAAAAGTAAAAATTGAACGCAGAGACGCAGAGAACCAATCTAACTCTGCATCTTTGCGTCTCTGCGTTCAATTATGCCCCCGATCTGTTTTACACTCAAAATAAATTCGGTAATCTATCCTGTCCGTAGTATAATTTGGGAACCAAGGCTTTGTAAATTTTGTAAGTAAATTCTCATTGAGTATTTACTTTTGCAAGATTTTTACTTTAGGTGAATTTCAACGATAGGAATTAAAATCTCTACTCTAGTTCCGACTGGCTCATCAGTGAAATTATCCTTCAAATCAATGGTTTTGATATAGTGCCGATCCGTGGTATGATTATGCAATACTCGCAATCTATCCTCCGTAATTTTAGTCCCTTTAGACTCATGCTTTCTATATCCATCGTCCATTGATTGCAATTCTCTTGCTTTTTCTCGGCCTATACCATTATCTTCCACAATGCAAAGCATAGAATAATCATCAATTAGTTCGAATTCAATCTTAACCACCCCTTTATCTCTGCTTCTCAAACCATGTTCGATTGCATTTTCCACATAGGGTTGAACGATCATAGTAGGAATACCAAAAATATCTGGTTCAATTTCTGGATCAATGGTTATTTGATGCTTCAATTTATCTCTAAAACGAAGTTTCTCATTAATCATCAAATAATCTCCTAAAAATTGGACTTCTTTTTCTAACGAAATCACTTCTAGGTCTGAATAGTCCAAGCTTTGGCGCATCAGATGGGCAAATTTCGCCAAATAGCGTGAGGCATCCTTTAATTCATTGGAAGTAATATAATTTTGAATAGAATTTAGCGCATTGTACATAAAATGCGGATTCATCTGCGCTCTTAATGCTTTCAATTGCAAACTAGAAGCTTGCAAGCGTAGCATTTCTGCTTCTTGACGGCGTTTTTCCGACTCATATTTTACCTCTAATTCTAATATCTTTCTACTATTTAGCTTTTCTTTTCTTTTTTGCTGGACCGTTTCTTTTAAAATCAAGTACTCATAAGCATTTTTATAATCTTCAATTTCTGCATAAAAAGCGGAGATATTTCGACATATTTCAGAGTACATTTCCCCATCGCCTTTTTTATTGGCATAGCCAAAAGCGGTGATGAAGTGTTGTTCTGCTTGTTCTCGATTTCCTAAAGTAGTATGTAATTTAGCTCGCCAGTTTTCAATATTGACAAAATTGGAATAGTTGGTTTCTGGATTTTCTCGATAGAGCTGTTCTGCCATATCATAACAGCCAGGCACTTCCTCATATCGTTCTTGAAGAAAATAGCAATAGCCTAAATTCGCATAGGCTCCTCCTCGTGCATCATTATTTAAAATATCCGTTATTTCAATAGCTCTACGGTAATATTGCTCTGCCTTAGCTAGGTTATTTAAGCCCATAAAGGCTTTTCCTACATTCAGGTAATGCCAAGATAAACGAGTGCCTAGATTATTCTCATGACAGATTTCCAATGCTTTCAAATAGTTCTTCACACCTTTCTCCATATCCTTAGAAGATTGCTCATAACAATTTCCTAAACCACTGTGAATCAAGGATAAAAAGTAATAATCTTTAAGAGATAGTGGTGGCTTGACTGTGTTAAATTCTTTATCTGCTTCTAAAAATTTTTCTATTGCTGGACCATAATCTCCATAGTACAGATTAATGTAGCCTTCTCTACATATGAGCCGACCTCGTAATATTTTATCGGGATAACGATTTAGATATTCTCTAGCCTTATCCACATAATCATGTGCTTCTTTTAGCTTATCTAAATTGATATAAATTCCTGCAAAATCAATGTATAGCTCCGCTTGCTCTTTTAAATCCCCTGCATCTTTGAGAATCTTCAGAGCTTCATTAGAATGATGTTCTGCAATTGGATAATTATAAAATTGATTTTCAATGAAGGCAGCGTGGAGGTGGTAATTGATCTCTAAGGCTGCCGTTTTTTCTTCTTTTAATAAGGCATACTGCTCCGTAATTAACTCCTTAGCTCTATGGATGTTCGTATAAGCATATTTACTTATTAGCTGGTCAATGATTTTTGCTTTTTCGATATTTCTGATCTCATACTTTAGATCTGATTCTAATTGAGGAACATTGACAAAACGAGTCATTTAGCTTTTTTTGGAAGTTTAGTACTTAGGTTGGATAGCAAGAAGTCAGAGGTCAGACCGCTACGCTGTCAGATCGCCTATGGCTGTCAGAAGTATTCGTTGTCAACATCATAAATCTGACTTCTGGCCTCTATTATAGGAAGGAGTAAAATACAAAACGAGCCGCATTGAAAAGACAATGAAGCCCGCTTTTAGTTCTTAACCCGAAAAAAAATTGCTAGCTATTGCGGGGTTGTAGCACCACAAAATCCGCCCCCCCATATATCAGAAGGACCTTTTTTGGTATTCTTGCCTCCAATAATAGAAATTTTCTTATTGTTGTCAAGAAGTTTGCTATCTGCCCAGCCTTGGATGTCTTTTTTAACATCCTCTAGACTAGTTTTATTATTTCCCATAGCTGTAATTTGTTTATGGCAATTTCAAAAAATTACCAGTTTCTCAAAGTAATAAACCTTTTTCTGGAGTTAAAGATACGAATTTTTGAAATTTATCAAAAATTCATTTTCTTTTTTTTGACTATTTCTAGCATTTTCTTTGAATTTTATGGGTTTAGAGCTGTTAGCTATTAGCTTTCAGCTATTAGCTGCCTTCATTCTTAGCCATTAGTAGACTACTGGACATTTTGAAGAACAGAGAAGCGAGAGCAGAGAAAAGAGATAGATTTCGTTTAAAAAACAACGAAATTCCATTGTTTACAAACGAAATTCATCTCTCTCCTCGCTTCTCTGCTCTCTATTCTAATAAAATGTCCAGTATCTAAGCCATTAGCATTTAGCTTTCAGCTTCCAAATACACACTTCCTACAGCTAATAGCTCCCCCTAACCAATTTCTCTACACTTTTCTTCCAGCCACTTCTGTTCTTCTTTTGATAAATGAGGCAATAGCTGATCTTCTACTTCTTGGTGGTACTGATTAATCCAATCAATCTCCAAATCTGATAATAATTTCAAATCAATCAATTTTTTATCAATTGGAAATAAGGTAATCGTCTCAAATCTTAAAAAATCACCATATTCATTGGTCTCATCATTAACGGTTAGCATTAAATTTTCTGTTCTGATACCAAATTGTCCCGTTTTATAAAAACCTGGCTCATTGGACGTAATCATTCCTTCTTCAATTGGGGTCAAACCTCCTCTGGAAGCAGTCGTTGTGAAGCCTTGAGGGGGTTCGTGTACGTTCAAAAAGAAGCCTACACCATGCCCAGTACCATGCCCATAATCTAGGTGATTTCTCCATAAAGCTTGTCGAGCAAATGCATCCATTTGTAGTCCTTTTGTACCTCTTGGGAAAACTAGAGTAGCAATAGCAATATGCCCTTTAAGCACTAATGTATAGCATTTCTTTTGCTCCTTAGTGGCACGGCCTAACGATATAGTTCTAGTAATATCTGTCGTTCCATCCTCATACTGACCACCTGAATCAATCAAAAGCATGCCTGATTTTTCGATAGCGGCACAAGTATCTGGCATAGCTCTATAATGTACGATTGCTCCATTCCCATTATACCCTACAATCGCTGCGAAACTCTCTCCATGATAAAAACCTTGTGCTTTCCTGAAGTACGCTAACTGTTCTGCCACTTCACATTCTGTTACAGATCGGGTTTTTAGTTCTTTTTCTAGCCATCTATAAAATTGAGTCAAAGCAACCCCATCTCTTACCATGACCTCTTTCATGTGTGCTATTTCAGTTTCATTTTTTATAGCTTTTAATTGCATAGCAATGGTCGGAGCATACAATAATTTTTCTGGATCAACTAAGCTATGAAGGTGGGCATTGATTCTGTCTGGATCAATCAATATTTTTCCTTTAGGCAAATCTTTTAAAAACTGATCCAAAGCATCATATGGCTTTACCACTATCGCCAACTTATCGAATGATTTTCGCAAAGTATCTGAGACCTTTTGTGGATCAATAAATAAATAGCTGACCTCTTTCCCTATTACAGCATTAGCAATAGCTACTGGATTGAAAGCAACATCCTTTCCTCTAATATTAAAAGTCCAAGCAATATCGTCCAAGGTAGTCATTAAATGATAGGTGGCCCCATAGTCTTCCATTTTAGCTTGAATGGCTCTAATTTTATCTTTTCTACTTACTCCGGCAAATTTTTCTTTATGGTCGAATATAGGCGTATTGGGTAAATCGGGTCGATCCGTCCAAATTTCCGCTATTAAATCCTGATTGGTATTGACTGAAATTGCTTTTACCTCTACTTTCTTTTTTAATGCCTGAAGCTGTCCTACAGAAAAGTTTTTTCCATCTAAGCCAATAACTGCATTACCTGGAAGGTTATCCCGTAACCAATCAAGGTGCTCTGGTGCATGTGGTACTACTTGCTTTTGCAAATCAATTCCACTCCCTTTTAATTGCGTATCCGCTTGTAAAAAATATCTAGAATCTGTCCATAAATAAGCATTCTTGGCTGTTATCACTACTATCCCAGCAGAGCCTGTAAAGCCAGAAATCCATGTTCTTGCATTCCAATGATCCGCTACATATTCGCTTTGATGTGGATCACTGCTTGGTATCAAGTAGGCATCTACTCCTACTTTTGCCATTGCTTTTCTTAATGCAACTATTCTTTTTTTAATTTGACTCATACTTTTTCTATTAAAGGTCGCTGAATAGTGTTCTTTCTTACAAAATATTCTCTTCCGTGCACTTTTTAGAACAGAGAGGCGAGAATAGAGACCGTATTTGTTTAAAAAACAACGAACAATTCGTCGATAATCTACGAAATTTATCTCTGTTTTCGCTTCTCTGCTCTCTCATCTATAAAGTGTACGGTAAAGAAATAAAATATTCAAAACAAATTCTAAAACCATAAATATACCATTCTCTACGATAAAGTAAAATTGGATTTTACTACTTTTGTGGGAGAAGTTAAAAGTTAATAGTAATTCGTGACTAGTAACTAGTTTAGATGTTGACATAAGCGTTTTCAAGAAATAATTCAATGTCTAAACTATTCATCAATCACTATTTACCAATCACAATTGAAAGCTTAGTAACGACGAAATAATAAGGTGGTCTTCTGGACGAGGTTATTTTTTTCTCAG
>CAYOBX010000096.1:0-14317 GCA_964402245.1 uncultured Saprospiraceae bacterium
GGCTTAGACATACTTTTTTTGCCTAATTTGAATTTTAAGCGGACACCACTATATATTTACTTTGAAAATTGAGAAAGCACATCATATTTGAATCACCAATTCAATCCAATGAAAAACATTCTACTTTTATTCAGTCTCATAATATTTTCTACCACGTCATTCTGTCAAGGAACTCCAAAGGAACTGGCAGAAGAGGCAATACAATTCTATCAGTCTAACAGAGATTCCGATGTATTTAAATCTATGATCGGATTGGAGGGGGCGATTCGAAACTATCTTTATTTTGACGCTAAAAAAGCACATGCAACATTAGAGATCGCAACAATAATGGCGGATACTTCTAAGATAGATATAGTAAATGCAATGGCATTTTATTTATCTGGAACTGTCGAGAAATCTACTGGTGATTTAAAGAAAGCTATTAAACTGTTTGAACAAGCGGAATCCATTTTCAATAAAGAAAATTTGCTCAGAAATACACCTGGCGATGAAATTTACAATTCACGTAACATTGAGCTTAATAAAGCACACATGAAAAAGGAAATAGGTGACAGTTATCGAATTATAGGCGAAATTTCTACTGCTAAGAACTATTTTAAAGAATACTTAGTACTCGCTGAGAAAAATAAAGATGATGTTGCTGTAAACGCAGCTTATGTCTATTTAGGAATTTGCAGTGATTTAGAAGGAGATTATCATGCTGGCATCGAGTTTTATACAAAAGCATTAGAACATGCCAAAGTTAAAGATCTTCCAGATACTTATTCTACTTATGGGAATATAGCTATCTCTTATTATTACTTGGGAGAACGAGGAAAATCTTTAGAGTATCATATAATGAATGCTAACGGCGCAGAAGCTGTTGGAAATAAACTTATTCAGGCGAATGCATATGGTAATGTCAGAATTATTCTGTCGGAATTAGAAGATTATGAGGGCTTCTTTGAGTATGGTGTTAAAGCTGAAAAAGTGTTTAAGGAAACAGAGAATAAACAACTTTTAGCTAGACTTTATAATTCTAATGCAAATATTTATGTTGAAATGGATTCATTAGGGAGAGCGATGGAAATGGTGGAAGAAAGTTTAGCTATCAGCCAAAAAAACAATATTTCAGACTCGGAATGCACCTCGTTAAAATTGAAAGGCAATATTCTGCAAAAAATGAATGACCTTGATGTTGCTGAAAAATGGCTAACAAAGGCAGTCGAATATGGAAAAAGTAATGGCTTGGTTGACTGTGAGTATGCTTCGCGTTCTCTTTTAGGCTCTAATTATGTTATGCAAAATAAATCCCATAAAGCGATTTCTATTTTGACACCAACCTTAACTAAATTTGAAGCTGATGAGAATACAGCGCATATCTTAGATGCTAAAAGTAATATTTCTAAAGCCTATGCAAGCATCGGTAATTATGATAAAGCTTATCACTTGCTTTTAGATTGTACCAACCTAAATGATACCTTAAATGACTTGTCTAAGGTTTCTGATATGGCTAGAATGGAATCAGATTACCAATTTGAAAAAGAAAAAGAGCTCATTGAGCTTGAAAACCAAAAACAACAGGAAGTCCTCCTAGCTAAAGCAAATACAAATCGGGCGATAGCATATGGTATAGGCTCTATCGCGTTATTGGGTTTTTTGTTTTTCTATAATGCACGTCGCAAAAACAAAGTAATTGCTCAAAAAAATGAGCAACTTGAATCCCTAAATCACACTAAAGACCAGATCTTCTCTATCATTGGGCACGACCTCAAGAAACCAGCCCTCGCCTTCAGAGGCATCACCAGCAAGCTGAACTATCTTCTAAAGAAGAATGACATTGAGAGACTTCTAAGATTTGGAGATTCAATAGAGACCGAAGCTATAGAACTCAATAGACTTACGGATAATCTATTGAACTGGGCACTACTACAAAAGGACTTAGTCTCTATTGAGAGTAAAGCTTTGTCGCTAAATGACTTAGTAGAAGAAAACATGGTCTTGTTCTCACGGATTGCTAAAGATAAAAAAGTGATTTTGGAATCTTATATTACTGTGGATAGTGTCAATTCAGATAGGCACGTACTCTCCACCGTTATTAGAAATCTAATAGATAATGCAATAAAATATACTCCAGAAGGGGGTACTGTCAGAATTACTGCCGAGGAGCATGAGGAAAAAATTATGCTTTCTGTGCAGGATAATGGTATCGGTATGGCCGAAAAGCAAATTTCAGGTTTGTTCATGCTTAATAAGGGTAAATCAACAAAAGGTACAGCTGGAGAAGGCGGTACAGGCTTAGGTTTGCATCTGGTTCATGAACTAGTAAAAAAGGTTGGTGGGCAGATCAAGGTGGCATCTAAGCTGGACAGTGGTACCAGGTTTGACATACAGCTGCCTGTTCAGCCTACACTGGACGTCCTTTAAACCACCGTATATATTTAGATAGGAATTTTCAATTTCAGCACTGTCATTACTCGCTTTATTTAATGCTATCAGTAGACCACCTTTAAAAGGTTCACTCCTTTCTTCGTCTTGAAATTTCTCGTGGTACCATGGGATAATCGAAAGCTAATACGGCATCTAAAATATCAAATAGTAAAGGAGGTCTTCCAAGACAATCAAAAAGATAAGAAAATTATTTTGATCAACCTCAATTCCCTTTTTTAGTGTTGATCCTCCTTTGCAATTGTTGTGCAGATGTGATTAGGGGTAAAAGCAATGTAAACAAACAGAGCACTTTATTAAAGGCAGCTCTGTTAACCTCTGAAAGAATATAAATTTCATTTAGCGCGTGAACTATGAGGTGCGAAGAAGGAGTTTGCGATGATAAATGGAATAAAAAATTGATAATTATTGATTACTTCTTTAATGGTGTTAATAGAGGTGCCTTAAAGTTACCAAATTATTTTCAGTCTTCACAAACAAATCTATTTCTAGAACGGTATTCAAATTTTGTGACATGGAAGATTAAAAACCTGGTGATTTGATAAGAAAAGGATTAAAAAAAAACTTAATCCATCCACCACTAAATATCAACACTTCGCCACTTCATGCTGTATATCTAATACTTTATAAGAACAAAAGCCATATAATTGGATATCGAAAATGTCTAAAATTGGTATTATTCGAAACCAGAATTAGTTACACATTTTGAATATCTAAATATTCCTCCGTCTAGCTATTCTCTTCTAAGCCCATTACAATAAGGTCGAAATATATTTTCGATTCTTCAAGTTATTCCTTAAGCCGCAAGATTTATATCGAGTTATGAATTCTATGATTTCTAATCTAAGGATTATTCTATTGCTTAGTAGCTATTAGAGAATCCGGATGTTCCTATGCCGATTTATTGAACTTATAAAACAGAAAAACCTAGCGTGTGTGCACATTAGCTGGGCTTACAAATTTATCCCTATTTCGATATTGAGGTTCTGTTCATGGTTCAAGACAATTAGAAATAATGTTATTATTAGAATATTTTAAAAATAAATTATAACCAATATCACATGGAACTTTCATTTACTAAAATGATCAAGCTTAATCTTCCAAAATTAATCTTGATTTGTTTATTGGGTTTAATAAACCCGCTTTCAATTTTTTCTCAACAGGAATTCTGCGATGAAACTTGTACTCCTGTTTGTCCTGCGGACGAAAACAACACCCTTTCAGTTGGATGCAGTTTTTTTAGTGTTGATATCGCAGAAGTGCTGGTTACTGAACTTAGCCAAAACGGAGATCCAATTCCCCTCACTATTTCTTGTACCACACCCTTTATAAATAATATTAGAGGGGATGGAGAATTTGAATTTCTAAGCTGTTCTGATTCAGGTGCTTTGGAAGGGGGGTCTACTATTGAAGAGATTATCGGAAGCACGATTTGCGGAATCGTTGATGGAATATCCATAGACCTTCCATTAGGTATTGGTGAGATTTCAATACTACCTAATTTGCTGCCTGAAGGGGAGTTTTGCCAAGAAATGAGAGAATTGCAATGTGATGATTCAGTATTGGGTTTATTACTCGCTGGCTTACAAACTCAATTTGATGGAATGAATGGTGGGGTAACATTTTTCGCTGATACAGATGGTGATGGGACTTTTGATTTTCAGAGAAATCAAGGGAACAACCCTACTTTACCAGGTTTTATCACGGACAATATCCCCAATAATGTGGTCGGTGCAGGATGCATTACCATTAGAATAGTGGCTACTTTCCCTCGCCCACCAGCAGATTTTTGTGGTGAGTTGGCCCCAGAGATTAGCCTTATAGATATTATTGCTCCAGCGTTTGAAGCAATTCCTATTGCAGGGCCAATTATTCCTTCTTTGTTAAGAAGCAACGATTGTGATTCAAATCTATCATTCTTTGATGCAGAGGATTTTAATATAATAGTTGAAAATAATCAACCACCCACGTTTGTAAATTGCCCAACTACAGATTTTGTATTTACTGGAGGATGTGGTTCAGGAGTAAATTGGTCTATTCCAATTGCAGTTGATGATTGTTCGGGAGAATTACTAATTTTTAGAGGAATGGGGGCACCTGTTCCTGGTACTCCAGGTATTTGGCAAACATCTGGTCCAGCACCAGGAACGATTCTCGCGCCTGGAACATATCCAGTCTCATATACAGCACAAGGATGTGATTTACCCTCTACTTGTAATTTCAATGTCGTTGTAGTGCCAGAACCTCAAATGTTAGTTTGTGCACCAAGTATCACTGTTCCTACTGACGTGGATGGATGTACGTCAACCGTCGTTGGACTTGAACCTTTGACTGGGATGGGTTGTACCTCAAGATTGTCTTATAGCATAACAGGAGTTACAACTGCAAGTGAAACAGCTACATCAAACGGTCAATTATTAGTGCCTAATGGAACAGTATTTAACTGTGGAACTAGTACTGTAATGTACACTCTCGAATCAGATATTAATCTAGATGGAGATTTTAGTGATATCGTTAATGGTTTTCCAGAAACACAAACATGTTCTTTTACTGTAACAGTAGAAGATAATCAAATTCCAACTACTGTTTGCCAAGACCTAGAAGTTCAACTAGGAATTGATGGTACCGTTACTATTAACGCAGAAGATGGTAGTGATGGATTGCAGTTTGTTGATGGTGGTAGTTTAGATAACTGCTCTGCTCAATCTGATCTTATTTATGCAATAAGTGCAAATGGTGATGTTGGAGAGTCGCTTACTTTTACTTGTGCTAATCAAGGAGTCAATTCAGTGATGTTAAGTGTATCTGATATAGACTGTGTGACAGGTGCTGCAAATAATACTATGACTTGCTTATCTCAGGTAAATGTATTGAATTATTTTGACGGATGGAATGTAACTTTAGATGTGCCTGAGGTTTGTTTTGAAAACACAAATACTACAGTCAACTTCTCAGAATATTTGACTATACAAGACCCAGCGGGGAATATTTTCACGCATGCTGATATACTAAGCAATCCGGATTTTAATGGTGTGTTTAGTATAGTTGGCGCTGCTTCACTTAACGGTTCTTATGCTGGATCGGCAAGCCCTGATGGTGTTTTCACTTCAAACTTGGCAGATGCATTTGCAAACGTTACAGTTGAATATAGACTTAGCCTTTCAGCTTCAGCTGGATGTTTTATAAATGGAAGAGACATTTTTGAAATTAGAAGACCAATGGATGTTTCTAATGCACATTGTAATTGCCCAGTTAGTGAAAATCTAAGAGAAGTTAATCTTGGGGATTTATTCGGTGTAGCTGATGGAAACGGTGGTTTCTTTCCAGTAGGTGAAGGCCCATATACTATCCAATATACAGGGGGGATATTGACAGATGGCATGGGTAATATTCTTGATTTGAATGATAATGGTACCATCATTTATGATTATGCTTATTTACCTGGAACTGTAGTTGATCAGTTTGGAGCCTATTGGGGTAGCGGTAACATGTTGGATGATGACCATACTCCTGATGATTTACAAGATAATCCAGTGATAGGTGGTTTACTTTCTGCGGAAAATAATTCAAGTACTGTTTTCCCATTGATTGGAGGAACTGGCACTACACCTACGGGAGGGGCTTTTGATTTAGGTTCAATAGTATTTGCTGATTTAGGTGCCGATGGAATATTGAATACAATTGATGATGTACCACTAGATGGTCAATGGTCTTTTACTATTATAGATGGCCGTGGTTGTGAAGTATTTAGATCTGGAGAGTGCACAAAACTAGAGACAGAAATTCATGGACCATCAGGACCAGTTTGTATGGATGATCCCGTAATAGAATATTTCGATGCAAGAACTCAACCTACACTCAGTACCATTCCATTTGGGTTTCCTGCTTGCGAAACCACTGCAGGTGGTGCTAATTTTGACCCTAGCTGGGAATTTTATGAAAACACTTTTAATGGTCCAGCTATACTTGATGCAGCTGTGATACCAGGGGGTATCCTTGCACCAAATTTAGGAACAGATCCTATCCCAGACAATACGGCAACCTCTATCCTTAGCGTTGTGGCCGGTCAAGGAACAGTTCAGTTGAACCCTGACGCTTTAGAAGCGATGTATCCGCAAGGAGGACAATTTTTAATAAGAATGTATGTGGATAGACATCAGTGTCATGATCCTCTTAACCTTCAAGATGAAGCAGCATGTTTGGAAATATTCGAAACTCAAGTTCTCATTTATCCAAGCTTCGATGCTTGTTGGGATATGCCTTTAGAAATTTGTGGCAACGCTCCACCAGTTAGAATTGATGTAAATGAATTCGAACCAGGATACGATGCACTAGCACCATTTTATGATCTTGACGAAATTTCAATTTGGGACCTCATCGCTCCAAAT
Source organism: uncultured Saprospiraceae bacterium (assembly GCA_964402245.1). Lineage (GTDB taxonomy): Bacteria > Bacteroidota > Bacteroidia > Chitinophagales > Saprospiraceae > JAFMDF01. The sequence goes on from CAYOBX010000096.1 coordinate 6,816, forward strand.
GGAACTATCATAGGTACAGGTACTAGTGGAATGCTTTGGCTAGAAGATGATGTAGATCCTTTAGGAAGATTTATATTGGAAGGACTTAGCGATGGAGACGTTAGATTCTATCCGCAAGTTTTGTTTGAAAATTTTGGCCCTGGTACATATACATTAAACCACGAATTAGGAATCGAAAATTGTAGAGCATCTTGTACGGTTGTATTTGATATATTGCCAGTGCCAGAAGTTGCTACTTCAACTACAATGCCCAATGTCTGTTGTGAAGATGATATTGTGCTTATAGTAGATTCCTTGTTTAGTGGAACTCAAGTTTACGAGTACCAGTGGACTGAAGCTACAACTGGATATGTAGGTCCTTTAGTTAACTTCCCTACCATCCCACTATTTCAAGATACATTACTACCAGCGGATACACTAATGTTCCCAGTAGCATCTTTACCAGGAGGTTGCCCAGCTGAAGGTGTTTTTGATTTTGTTCTCACAGTTACAGATTCAAAAGGATGTCAAATAAGAGATACTTTAGAAGTGGCCATAAACCCAAATCCAAATCTTGATCCTGAAGTAATCAATTCTGTATTTTGTCAGACAAATTCTTTTCAAGGAATTTCTCCAATAAAAAATACTGCCTTTGGTACTACTGTTTTGACTGTAGATTGTGGTATGGATGTAGATGGAGACGGTTTTATTGAAACGGGTTCATGTGGAGGAGTTACAGTTGTTGGAGATAGAGATGGTGATGGTATCCCAGATGTTGCAGATGCTGACTTGAATACACTTGACCTGGATGGAGATGGTATTCCAAATTCTGCGGATGCAGATATTGACGGAGATGGGATAGGCAATATCGCAGACCCTGATGTAAATGGTGACTTGATTTTTGAGAATGGACCTGATTTGGATGGAAATAACATCGCAGATGCATGTGATGTTAATTTCACTCCTGGTATAGATAGCAATGGTAATGGCATCTTAGATAGTTGTGAAAATGATATGGACGGAGATGGCATTATTGACTCATGCGACGCAGGTGGCTTTGATGCAGACGGAGATGGAATACTAGATAACATAGATGCAGATATTCAAGGAAATGACACGGATGGAGATGGAATTACAGATGTAGCAGATTCGGATGTAGATGGTGATGGCATTCCAAACTCGGCTGATGCAGATTTTACAGGTTCTGACAACGATAATGATGGTATTAACGATGCAGCAGATGTAGATGATGACAATGATGGTATTTTTGATGCTGCCGATCATAATCCAATCTTTGCTTTTGACCATACGGATGCAGATAATGATGAGATAAATAGTGCTGCAGATGTTGATGCTACAGGAGGAGTGGATGCCAATGGAAACGGAATTGATGATGCCTTTGCAGCTGCTAACTTAAATGACGCCAATGGAGATGGTATAGATGATACTATTTTCTTACAGGATGATCTAAATGAAGACGGTATCATTGATGGATTTATAAACCCTAATGATGGAGACAGCGATGATGTAGTAGACATATGTGATGTAGATATAGACAATGATGGTATCAATGATGCATGTGATATAGATCAAAATCCAGGTGCTGGAGATGCAGATGGAGATGGTATCATTGATGCTTGTGATGTATTAGTTTATCCTGATCCTACATCTAAATGGTTTGCTAGTGAGACTAGTGATGTGCCATTGTATGATTTTGATTCAGATAAAGATGGTATCAATGATTCAGATTTAGACAATGACGATTCTACCTTTGATCCAGTACATGCTGGATTGGTAGATTCAAATGTTCCTGGAGAATATACTTTCTGGGTAGAGTGTTTCTGTATCCCAGGTATGAAATGTGCTTCTAATAGAGTTCCTGTAACGATTACTATACTAGATTGTCAATTATACTCGGACGAGTGTACCTACTTTTTGGTATTACAAGATTTTGGTGGCGATGGCTGGGAAGGTGCTTCCATAGATGTATTGGTTGATGAAGTGCAACCAGCGACTAATTACAAACTTACTTCTGAAGATTGTGATTTGAAAATTATTCCAATTTCTACTTTTGATGGAGGACAAATTGACTTGACCTATTGGGCTGCTTCAAAAGAAAATGAACACTCTTGGTTTGTAGCTACACCAGATGGTGAAATTGCTCCAGATATCAATGATGATCCCGTTTTCTTTGGTGCTTTCCCACCAACTACACAGGTAAATGTAAAATTGGATTGTCCAGCAAACTGTGAGGAGGTCGAAGATTATTATATTGTAAATACAATCGGTGATGCAGCTGCAGGACAGCTTTGGGAATTAAGAGGTGCGGATGGCGAAATCATTGTTGCTAATGCATTCGGAGATTATGATGGCTTGGCAGAAGGGACCGTAGTTATAGATACAGTGGAGTTATCAAGTTGTGCAGATTTTACTTTCTCTATTTTTGATGCTACTGGTAATATTTGGGAAAATGCTACTTGGCAGATTGTTGGGTCAGATGCGGATAGAGGAATCTTATTGACGGAAGGTGCGTTTTCTGGATCATACGAAATTATCAGTGGGCCAGTTGGGTCCTTCTCAAGTGAGCAAATCTGTGCCTTCAACATTCCATGTAAACCGGAGGAATGTCCAGGAGATGAAACAATACTGACTACAAATACGACAGATTGTGAGTTGGCTGCTTTTGTGCATCCAAATCCACCTACACCGTTTATATGTTATCCTTCTAGTTATGTGGATGCACCTATTCCATCCCTTACTATTTCTTATCCAGACTTAGGTGTAGATAGAGTAGATATTAGTACAGCTGTAGACTTACCAGTAGGTACGAATCCTGTTGTATTTGAATTTACTTATTTTGATGGACAACTTGTAAGATGTTCTTCAGAAGTATTTGTAGTAACGGATAACAACCCAATATTTGCTTGCAATGATAATTTGAACCTATCTTTAATTACAGCTACTTTGACGAGTACGGATGACTGTTTCAGGACTATTACGCCTGATGAGTTAATCGAAAGTCCATTATCCTGCGAAGGTCAATATAACGTGATTATTTTTGATGTAGCTGGCCAAAGACTTTCTCCTCCAAATGTAGTAGGGCCAGATCAAGTAGGATTAACACTATCGTATAAAGTAGAGCACATCGGTTTAAGTGGAGTAGAGTGTTGGGGTTCTTTAACGGTAGAGGACAAGATAGCTCCGCTTATCGAATGTACGGATTACGAAATTCCATGTACGCACCCTTCATTAATGGATGAAAAGTTTTCTAGAACAGAATCATTTTTTGGGTCAGAACTACCAGCTCAGATTGGTGCCCAAGGGTCAAATGTGGTTTCTATAGTTCAAGTGGATTGTGCGCCAATGGGAGAATTTATTCAAAATATTTCATTAAACCTTGTTCACTCTCATAATCGCCCTTCAGATTTGATTGCTACTATTACTAGCCCTTCAGGAAAGTCCACAACAACTACGATACCTTCGAATGGTAATGGGTCAACTTCATTTGAAGTCGAACCCGCGAATAGTGATTTGAATGCTTTTGACGGAGATACTTTTGATAGCGTAGAAGGTCAATGGGAAGTTACCATTACGGATACCAATGGACAGCAAGTAAATGGAGATTTAGGAGGATTAGGGACGATATCTGAAATTAGCTTAAACATAACCTCTGGGTTCTTAGATCCAGTTCTAGTGATGGATTGTAGCGAAGTTATTTTCTCTGTAATAAGTGAAGTGATAGAAGAGACTAATTGTGACCAAAGTGATTGGTTAGGTGCAAAATTAATCAGGACTTGGCAAGCAATTGATGCTTCTGGGAATGCAGCAAACTGTGAACAAGTAATTGGATTAAGAGCACCTAGATTGATGGACCAAGAATTACCAGGTGAAGAGAAGTATTTTGAGTGTGGAGAAGTTCCAACGGACCCTGCTCTATTGAGTCCAGAAATATCTGGATCCCCTAGCTTTGATTGCTTTACTTTGATGGATTCGCAAGCTGGCATTTGTGATATTAGTGTTGCCTTTGACGATGTTGTACTTGATGTATGTGGTAATTCTTTCACTATAATACGTACATGGTCAATAACCAATTGGTGTTCAAATACTACTTTGACTCATCAACAGTTGATACATGTAGAAGATAATAATGGACCTCTTGTGGATTCAGCTAACATTCAATATGGTACTGGACCAAACGCTTGTGCTACAGGAGCAGTATTCTTGTCTCCTGCTGTATCAGATTTATGTTCAGACGTAGAGTCAATTATTGCTACGTACTCTATAGGAGGTGGAGCGTATGATAATGAAGGTGTTTTAACCATCACGGATATTACGAATGGAGAAGCACTAAGCGATTTATCCTTAGGATTTACGGAGATAGAAATTGTTGCGACTGATGCATGTGGAAATGTTACTCGAGAACTAGTATCGGTTAACACTATTGATCCAGTGAATCCAATTGCAATTTGCAATGACGGATTAAATATTTCATTGAATAACGATGGTACAGGTGTATTACTAGCATCAGATTTGGATGAAGGTTCTAATGACAATTGTGGTATAGCTTTGATAGAAGCTAGAAGAGTCGGTGGATGCTTGGATACTACAGCATGGTCAAGTACTATACCATTTGAATGCTGTGATGTAGATCAAAATATTACTGTTGAGTTAAGAGTAACTGATAATGCAGGTAATTCAAATGTTTGCTGGAGTACGGTATTGGTTGAAGATACGACAAGTCCGACTATAGACTGTAGCGATGACGTTACATTGACTTGCGATGAAGCCCTACATGCTGATGACGTATTCTTTGCACCAGATGCAAATGATAATTGTGGAGCTACTGTAGAGGCAGGAGATATTATTACACAAGATCTTCCGATGTGCGGACAAATATTGACTCAAACTTGGACGGCGACTGATGGGTCAGATAAAACTGATGATGCATCATGTACACAAACGATAACTATTACTCACGTATCTGACTTTATCGTTCAGTTCCCAGCAGATCAAGAATTTGAGAACTGTGAATTGGGAGATATCAATGGACCAATCGTAACAGATGATGAGTGTGAGAACATAGGAATATCTGTAGAAGATAGAATATTCGTTCAGGTAGATGATGCGTGCTATTCAATTGAAAGAACTTATACTATCATTAACCACTGCATAGTAGATGATCCATCAGTAGGAGGATTTACTAATTTAGGAACACCATTACCAATTCCTAATACATTTAGAGATGATGATGGCTTCTTCCAGTTCACGCAGATTATTAAGGTTCAAGATAACGTAGCACCAACTGTAGACTTTACAGCACCAGAGCCATGTGATTTCACAGGTGGATGTGAAGGTGAGCTTATTTTGATAGCTACAGGAGAAGATGATTGCGCAGAATTTGCTGATCTTGATTTCTCTTGGAAGATAGATGCATTCTCAGATGGTACATTCGAATTAGAAGGTACAGGAGACGATGCTTCAGGAACTTACCCATATGGAGATCACATCATCAAGTGGACTGTTACAGATGGTTGTGGAAACGCTACTTCAGAAGAGTATCCGTTCTCAATTATGGATTGTAAGAATCCTACTCCAGTATGTCAAGGTGTTACAACTGTTGTGATGAACAACGGTGAGTGTGTATCCATTTGGGCACTAAATCTTTTAGAGTATGCAGAAGATAATTGCACTGAAAGAACAGTAGAAGAGTGGGATGATAACGCAAGAATCAGAAGAGAAGGAGATAATGGAGCATTGACAACTTCATTAGATATCTGTTGTGATGATGTGGCTAATGGAGGAGTAAATGTAGAAGTATGGATTGAAGACGAAGCAGGTAATTCAGATTTCTGTGTGGTATTTTTAGAGATACAAGACAACGGAAGCAACTGTCCAGACACTGGGAACGGAGCTGCTGCGAGAATTTCTGGAACTACTGCAACAGAATTCAACACGATGGTGGAAGACGTTGAAGTAGCTATCAACTCCAAGACAATAATGACGAATACTTCTGGTGTTTATACAAGTTTTGAAAATAGCTACAATACTTATGTTGTTACGCCACAGAAATTAGACAATGCAGCGGAAGGTATTTCAACATTTGATTTAGTACTACTTGCTCAGCATATTTTGAAGATTAATGACCTTGATACTCCTTATCAACTTATAGCCGCTGATGTAAACGATGATAACCAAGTTGATGTATTTGATATGCTTGAGCTACGAGAATTGATTCTATTCAATATCACAAACTTCTCAAATAATACATCATGGAGATTTGTGGATAAGGAATATACTTTCCAAAATCCACTAGCTCCATGGGTAGAAGATTATCCACAGAGTATCACCGTTGACTTACAAGAGGAAAACAAAATGGATGAAGATTTCATAGCGGTTAAGATTGGTGACTTGGATGGAAGTGCAAAGAGAAACTTAGTAGGTTCGTTAGAGGAAAGAAGTTTCCCTGAAACACTGATGTTCCACATTGACGATATTGAATTGAAGAAAGGAAACGAGTATGCAGTTGATTTCCGTGCTTCTGATTTCACAGACATTACAGGATACCAGTTTACATTGCAGTTTGATAACAGCGCAGTTGACTTTACATCTGTAGATGCAGGAGTGCTCGACATAGATAGAAGTAACTTTGGTTTAGCAATGTTGAAAGAAGGAATACTTACGACATCATTCGCTGAGATGGGAGATGCTTTAAATATCATAGATAATGAAGTGTTATTCACTATTAACTTTATGGCAATGGCGAATATATCTTTAGAAGATGTGCTTAGCTTGACGGATAAGTACGCAGTAGCGGAAGCTTACAATGTCGAAAACGAAGTGAGCGGCATAGGGCTTTCATTCCAGAATGCGGAATTATTGACAATCCCTACTGTTGAGTTTGAACTATTCCAGAATACACCAAATCCATTTTCTGAATCATCAAAAATTGGCTTCAATTTACCCGAAGCAACTGAAGGTACTATTGTAGTGTATGATTTGACAGGAAAGTTAGTATGGAGTATTTTTGATAGATTCGAAAGAGGCTTCAATGAGATTGTATTGGATAGAAGTACGATTAAAGTCTCAGGAACATTATTCTACCAGTTTAAATCAGCGAATTATAATGCAGGACGTAAGATGATTGTTGTCGACTAATATTTTTAGGCGATAAAGGTTAAAATATATTGGGAGTGCTACTTGTTAATTCAGGTAGCACTTTTTTTACTATAATGTTTTGGGCGATGCCTTTCAGGCCCGAGCTATGCGAGAGTTCGCTTCGCTACCGTGCTGCGCACTCCCGATTGAAACAATCGGGATCTCTACTATCTCTATCGCAAAAAAAATGAGTTTTGATATTTTTTTGTTTTACTTTTTTTTGTGATAAGGATAGTAAGCAGACGACTGTAGGGCGAAACGCATTAACAGTAGGGGCGAATTGCATTCGCCCGAAAAGAAGAATAAACAAAATCTTACCAATAAACCCATTGAAAAAAATAGAGACACCGAAAGGAGTAGTCCAAGCC
>CAYOBX010000096.1:14417-15092 GCA_964402245.1 uncultured Saprospiraceae bacterium
ATGAAGCGCTGCTTTGTAGTCTTGCAGGCAAGCCATGAAGCGCTGCTTTGTAGTCTTGCAGGCAAGCCATGAAGCGCTGCTTTGTAGTCACGCAGGCGCAGGACCGAAGCGGACGCGGAGTGCTGTATAGCCTGACCTCTGACTGCAGCTTTTTACGGAAGTCTGAGGGGTCACCCAGATAATAATTTTATTTTCTCGGAAAACGCATCTTGTAGTCTACGCCAACTTTACCTTTCTTAATGAATTCTAGTTTGCGGCGAACCATGCGTTTTTTGATAGGCTTTAGTTTTTCAGTGAAAAGGATGCCTTCCACATGATCGTACTCGTGCTGGATAACTCGAGCGTCAATGCCCGTATACGTTTCAGTGAAGGTGTCAAAATTTTCGTCTTGATATTGCAAAGTGATTTGTTCTGGTCTACTCACGTCTCCACGCACATCAGGAATACTCAAGCAACCTTCTTCATACTCCCAAGGTTTGCCTTGCTCATCAATTTTTACAGGGTTAATGAATGCTTTTTTGAATCCTGTAGGGTTCTTTTCATCCTCCTCATTGAGCTGCAAAGTGTCCACTAAAAAAAGTCGAATCGACATGCCAATTTGTGGTGCTGCAAGTCCGACCCCTTTAGCGTTGTACATCGTCTCCCACATGTTTGCAAGTAAGATGTCAAAATCTG
>CAYOBX010000097.1:0-15077 GCA_964402245.1 uncultured Saprospiraceae bacterium
GCTGCCCACGACTGCGTCATGGGTTACAGGATGTCGTCCCGTTGGGACTGTGCGTGTCGGCTAGGGCTATGGGCTATGCTATATGCACTAGGCGTTCATTAGTAGGAGTCGCCAACGACTGCGTCATGGTATATCTTCCTGCGACTGTGTCATTGCATAGCTGCCCACGACTGCGTCATGGTATATCTTCCTGTGACTGCGTTATTGCATAGCTGCCCACGACTGCGTCATGGGTTACAGGATGTCGTCCCGTTGGGACTGTGCGTAACGGCTGGCTTAAGCGTTCATGATTAGGAAGGAATCGTCTTTGCCTTCTAGCATGGAGGATCCCATTAGGAATTCGTCTACTGCTTTGGCGGCTTCTCGGCCTTCGGAGATAGCCCATACTACTAAGCTCTGGCCTCTTCGCATATCACCTGCTACGAATACATTTTCTAAGTTTGTTTGGTATTTATTGTCTTTTACATTTCCTCTTTCATTGACTTCTATGGTTAGCTGTTCTAGCATTCCTTCAAATTGAGGATGTAAGAAACCAATTGCTAATAGTGCTAATTCACAAGGAATCTCTCGCTCTGTCCCTTCTATTTCTTTAAAGGTGAATCTGCCTGTTTCAGGATCTTTTTCCCAATTGATATCTACTAACTTAATTGCTTTCAGATTGCCATTACCGTCTCCCACAAATTCTTTGGTGGATATTGCCCAATGTCTGTCACATCCTTCTTCGTGAGAAGTGGAGGTACGCAACATCATTGGCCAATTCGGCCAAGGAGTGGATTCTGCTCTTTCTTCTGGTGGTTTACTTAATAATTCTATTTGGGTAATGGAGGTGGCTTTGTGTCGATTAGATGTACCAACACAATCTGAGCCTGTATCTCCACCACCAATCACGATTACATTTTTATCGGTTGCTAGGATCGCAGTTGCAGGATCAATTTCATCCCCTGCTACTCTTTTATTATTTTGGTCTAGGAAATCCATAGCAAAGTGGACACCTTTCAATTCTCTTCCTTTAATTCCTAAATCTCTAGGTACCGTAGATCCTCCACATAAGACTACGGCATCATAATCTAACATCAATTCATTTGGATCTACATCGACTCCTACATTTGCATTTACGTGGAAACGAATTCCTTCTGCTTCCATTAAGGAGATTCTACGTTCTACCACCCATTTTTCTAATTTGAAATCTGGGATACCATATCTTAGTAAGCCACCAGGTCTGGTATTTTTTTCAAATACACTTACTGAGTGTCCTGCTTTATTGAGTTGTGCTGCTGCGGCTAATCCTGCTGGACCAGACCCAACTACGGCTACTTTTTTACCTGTTCTTAAAGTAGGTGGTTTTGGTCGGATTAAGCCTTTATTGAAAGCGGTCTCTACAATTGATTTTTCAATATGCTCAATGGCTACTGCTGGCTGATTGATTCCCAATACACAGGCTGCCTCACATGGAGCAGGACAGATTCGCCCCGTAAATTCTGGGAAGTTATTGGTGCTACTTAAAATTTCGTATGCTTCGCCCCACTCTTCACGAAATACTGCATCGTTAAATTCTGGTATAATATTACCGAGTGGACAACCATTGTGACAAAAAGGGATACCACAGTCCATACATCTTGCTGCCTGTTGATTGGTTTTTTCTTCTGGAAATTCTACGTAGAGTTCTTTGTAATCTTCTACTCTTATCTTGCTATCTCTTTTTCCTGGTAACTCTCTTGTATAGTTTAAAAAGCCTTTTGGATCTGCCATTTTTATCTAAATATTTTTCTTTTTTTGACCAATTAGAATTTAAATAAACCATATAGGTTTATTGTGGCAAAGCCACAACCAATTTTTAAACACCTAGGCACATAGTTCACATAGACATGATGTAACTATGTGAACTATATGCCTATGTGTTTAAAAAATTATGCAGTAGCTGCTTGTGTTTGTGCTGCTGCTTTACGTTCATTTAATACCTTCTTATAATCTCTAGGCATTACTTTTACAAAATGAGTTTTGCTATGTTCCCAATCATTGAGTATTGCTAAGGCTACTTTACTGCCTGTGTGTAGAAAGTGATTACGGATCATTTTGCGCAATTTGTCTTCGTCTTCTTGATCCATTGGATCTAAGTCTACCATTTCCATATTGCATTTTGCTTTGAACGTTTTTTCAAAATCATAGACAAATGCTTCTCCGCCACTCATACCTGCTGCAAAGTTTTTGCCTGTATCTCCTAAAACGATGACCAAGCCACCAGTCATATATTCGCAACCATGATCGCCTATGCCTTCTACTACTGTTTTTACACCAGAGTTACGTACCGCAAAACGCTCTCCTGCCATCCCTTTTATATACGCTTCTCCAGAAGTAGCACCATAGAAAGCAACGTTGCCAATAATGATATTTTCATGAGGAATCAATAAGGATTCTCTATCTGGAACTACAGTCAATCGACCTCCTGATAATCCTTTACCAAAGTAGTCATTTGCTTCGCCTTCTAAAGTAAAGTCGATACCTTTCGCACCGAATGCTCCGAAACTTTGACCAGCAGAACCTCTAAAATTAAATTTAATTGTTGCATCAGGTAATCCTTCTCCTTTGTATTTTTTGGAGATTTCATTGGACAACATCGTACCTGTTGCTCTATCTGTATTGATGATCGGAAAAACGGTGGATACCTTATGTCCGTGCTCTAATGCTGGCTTTGCATAGTCTAATAATTTTCTATCTAAGACTTCTTCAATTCCATGATCTTGCGCTACCTTTTTATATAAGCCTACCGTTTCATCAGATGGCTCTTTATATAAGATTGGACTTAAATCTAATTTCTTGTATTTCCAATTATTGATATGTTGCTTCATTCTCAATAACTCTACTTTACCGACCATATCATCCACAGTGCGGAACCCTAATTCTGCCATAATCTCCCTCAAATCCATTGCTAGAAAAGTAAAGAAATTGATGATATGTTCTGGGTCTCCAACGAAGCGTTTTCTTAATTCTTTGTTTTGAGTAGCGATACCAACTGGACAAGTGTTCAGGTGACATTTTCTCATTAAGATACATCCTTCTACTACTAATGCTGCTGTTGCAATCCCCCACTCTTCTGCTCCTAATAAAGTAGCTATTGCTAAATCTCGTCCTGTTCGAATTTGTCCATCCGTTTGAACTCTTACTCTATCTCTTAATTTATTTCTTACTAGTGTTTGATGTGTTTCTGCTAGTCCTAGTTCCCATGGTAAGCCTGCATGACGAATAGAAGAAATTGGAGAGGCTCCTGTACCTCCATCATGACCAGAAATCAAGATCGCATCTGCATGCGCTTTTGCTACTCCTGAGGCGATAATACCAACTCCTGCTTTGGAGACTAGTTTTACATTAATACGAGATTCTCTATTCGCATTTTTTAAATCAAAAATGAGCTGTGCTAAATCTTCAATGGAATAAATATCGTGGTGTGGTGGCGGCGATATTAAACCTACCCCTGGGGTGGAATGTCGTACTCGTCCAATCCAATCATCAACTTTATGACCAGGTAATTGCCCTCCTTCTCCTGGCTTTGCACCTTGTGCCATTTTGATTTGTAATTCTTCCGCATTTGCTAGATAATAACTAGTTACCCCAAAACGCCCCGAGGCCACTTGCTTAGTAGCAGAGCGTTCCCAATCGCCATTTTCTTTTCGTTCAAAACGAATCGAATCTTCTCCTCCTTCTCCACTATTACTCTTTCCACCAATCCGATTCATGGCAATAGCTAAACAGGAATGGGCTTCATGGGAGATTGATCCAAAAGACATTGCTCCTGTAACAAAACGTTTTAAGATATTCTCTACTGGCTCCACTTCCTCTATAGGAATAGGGTCTCCTTTTCTAAATTCCATTAAGCCTCTTAAAGTACAGGCTTGCTCTAATTGTTCATTGATCAGCGAGGCATATTTCTTATACGTCTTATAATCATTCTTTTGTGCACAATGCTGCAATAAATGGATGGTCTGAGGATTAAACAAATGATATTCCCCTCTTCTCTTCCATTGGAATACGCCTCCCACTTCTAGTCGTGGATTTGGGATGGTTTTATCTGGATAAGCTAGTTTATGCTTTATAACTGCTTCTGTAGCAATTCCGTCAAAATCTAGTCCTTCGATTCTAGTAACGGTACCTTTAAAACAAACATCTACTACTTTTTGATTAATGCCTAATGCTTCAAAAATTTGCGCACCTTGGTAGGATTGTAAAGTAGAGATGCCAATTTTTGACATTATTTTAAGGACTCCTTTACCAATTGCTTTTTGATAGATACCTATCAAATCCTCTAAAGAATAGCTAGGATCAAATGTTTTATCTTTTTGTAAATCTGCAATCGTTGCATAGGCCATATATGGGTTGACCGCACTTGCGCCATAGCCAATCAAAGTAGCGTAATGGTGGGTTTCTCTAGTATCTCCTGATTCGATCACCAAAGAGGTATTCCCTCTTAATCCTTCTTGTATCAAATGGTGGTGGATCGCTCCTGTCGCTAAGAGGGAAGGGATTGGTCCTAATTTACTGTCCGAACTTTTATCTGAAATGACTAAAATATTACAACCATTTCTAGTTAAATCTTCGGCGATCGCACAGATATGCTGTATAGCTGCTTTCAATCTTCCTTTTTGACCATCTGCTCTAAATACCGCATCAATGATACCTGTCTTAAAATCGGCATGATGGATATGTTTGATCTTACTTAATTCCTCATTCGTTAAAACAGGCTGGTCTAAATGAATATATTTAGCATGACCTGGCGTAGCTTCTAAAATATTTTTGGCACCGCCTAACATAGCAAATAAAGACATCACCGAACGTTCCCGAATAGGATCAATCGGTGGATTCGTTACTTGCGCAAATAGTTGTTTAAAATAATTAGCTAAATGCTGTGATTGGTTGGATAATGCTGCTAAAGGGGTATCCGTACCCATTGAGCCAATAGGATCTTTTTTGGCTTTTAGCATGGGGCCTAAAATGACGGTTAGGTCTTCTTTGGTATAACCAAATAACTGCTGGCGTTCAAAAAGGGTCTTTTTATCTAATTCTACACTAGCCCCATTTGGATTAGGTAAGTCTGCCAATAGTTGCTTATTTTCATTCAACCATTCTCTATAAGGTGCTTCTTGACAAATTCTGTCTTTCAACTCTTCATCTTCAATAATCCGATGCTCTACCAAGTCAGCTACCAACATTCTACCCGGTTGCAATCTTCCTTTTTGGATAATCGTAGATTGGTCGATTGGTAATACCCCTGCCTCAGACGCTACAATTAATACATTTTCATTCGTCAAACAATATCTAGAAGGACGTAATCCGTTTCTATCTAAGGTCGCTCCAACTAATATGCCATCTGTAAAACAAATAGAAGCAGGACCATCCCATGGCTCCATCATTGTTTTATGGTATTCATAAAAGGCTCTTTTATAATCAGGCATCGACTCATCATTCTGCCAAGCCTCTGGGATCATCATCATCAAGGCATGCGGCAGAGATCGACCACTTAATACTAAAAATTCTAATACATTATCGAAGTTTCCAGAATCCGATAATGCCTGACCACAGATAGGATATAATCGCTCTAGGTCTTCCTCTGAGAATAGACCTTCTTCTAATAATTTTTCTTTTGCAGACCACCAGTTGTAGTTCCCCATCACTGTATTGATCTCCCCATTATGTGCTACATATCGGAAAGGCTGGGCTAACTTCCATTTAGGAACGGTGTTCGTAGAAAAACGAGAGTGTAATAAAGCGATTGCAGACTTACAATCCACATCGTGTAGGTCAGGAAAGTAAGGTCTAACTTGACCAGTGGTTAACTGTCCTTTATACACCACTGTTTTATAAGAAAAGGAAGTGAAATAAAAATGCTCGGCTGATTGCGGATAGGTTTTATGTATGTTATGTGTTGAAAACTTTCTTAACACATATAATTTGCGTTCTAGCTTTTGTGTATCTAGTATTGTCTTAGATTTAACGAAAACTTGTTCCATCTTTGGTTCCACAGATAAAGCAGAATTTCCTAAGTCTTCATTATCTGTTGATACTTTTCTATATCCTAATAATTCAAAGCCACAAGCATCTATATAGTCATCCAATAAAACCCTGCACTGTTCTCTTAATACTTTATCATTAGGAAGGAATACGAAACCTACTCCATACTCGCCATAATCAGGCAAATCAAAGCCCTCTCCTTTGCATTTTTTAACAAAGAAATCATGAGGTATTTGAATTAATAAACCAGCCCCATCTCCTGTATTCACTTCACATCCACAGGCCCCTCTATGATCCATGTTTTGCAACATGATTAGGGCATTCTCGATAATATCGTGTGATTTTATCCCATTTAGATTAGCGATAAATCCTGTTCCACAGGAATCCTTTTCCATACTTGGGACATATAATCCTTTGTTTTGCTTTGCCATTATACTTCATTTCAATTGTTCGATATATGATTTCCATCATATATCGACATGTGGATGTATCATATGGATTACGCCATACATTTTCGAATGGTTGGCATCATTCGTTTCCGAATGGCTTCACCATACGCTACAAGATGTCGCCCCTAAGGACTATTCTTAAGCTTTAATATTGGTTATTATTTGGTAAGAGACTAATAAAATCCACCTTATTGGCTAAAAAAGTGGACTACAAAATTCGGTATTTTTAGAGAGATAAACAATAATAAGTAGGCTTATTGTATTTCTCACACATACTATCTTAAACATATATTATTTTCTTTATTTTAATAAATAAAATTTTCATTAAAATATTAGATACTTCACAATATATTATTTGCTGATATTTTGTTTCCCCCTATTTCTATCAAGGATAGTAAAATAAATTAAGGGAAAAAATAATAGGAAAGTAGGGCTTTTTAAGGTATAAGCGGTAAGGTGATAAATGATAAATTAATTGGCCTGGTCTGATGTTTTATTAGTTTGAATGGTGGATTTGGATGCTTTTTTTAAAAAAGATAAGAAATCTAAACGATCAAATTCTCTTCTAAAACTTAAGCCTAAACCTGATTTATTTCTTCTTCCACCTATTTCTGGTTCATTTTTATAGTAAACTCTTATCTTTAATCGACGATCTTTTGTCAGTGCATATTCTATGTTACCATCAGCTCCCCATAAGGCATTATCTGATTGAATGACGCTTCGCCCTAAATCAATACCCACCCCTGTATTAACTACCCAACGATCTTTTATTCTAGATCTTTGTCGTAAACGAACTTCATGGCCTGTCCCTAAATTATTGATATTATCAAGAATAGAAGATTCGTATACATTATAGGCCACATCAAAATCCTCTAGATTCAAAAATTCTCCTGATACTGCAGATGAGAAAAACTCGGTCAAATAGAGGGATAATTGGTTAGACAAAAATTCACTGATTGTGTTAATTCCTGTTAATAGCTCTCTACCTTGTATACCACCTTGGTCAGCAGGTAAGAAAGCACCGATTACAATCAATCCAAAGACCTGTCTATTCAGCTCATTTTGGTCTAAACGAATAGTTCTAACTTTACTATCTGTATAGCTTTTTAATTCTCCTGTCAGATTAGGAAAAGATATATCAAAGGCAATTTCTGGTTTTAATAATTGCTCTGTTAAGTTCATGGATACCACTACATCTGTAGATTGCTTCGCTTCTGGATTTTCTGTATTGAGATATTCTAAAATAAAATTTTCTGGTGGTGTCTGAAGTCCTGTATAGTCCGCATCTATATTAATCAATGCATTATAAGGATCTCCTGTCCATTCTATCGTTCCTCCCCGTTTTACCGTAAATGGTTTATTTATTAAATCAAATAAAGTAAACAGGTATTCTCCCTGTTCTATTTCATATTGACCATACATAGAAATATCTCCTTGGCGAGTCATATCTATTTTAACCGCTCCAAACCCTGAACCTTTCATTATATCCCCTGCTTGCTCATCAAAGATTAATTGAAACTCTGCTAAGTCATTCATCTCCATTTCCATATGTAGCTTAATTCCTTTAAATTGGGCGACTTCAGTTTTAGTCTCTACTGTATCTTTCTTGTTGATAAAACGAATAAAACTGGTTTCCTCTATAGAGCTTCCAGAACTAAAAGGGAAAAATATTTTAGTGCCTTTTTGAGTGACCGCGTTTATATCAATATTTGTTTGATTGAAATCTCCTGAGAAATAAATCTCTCCTTTGGCCATTGTAGTACCATAATAAATATCATTATCTCCTTTGGTTGTGTTGATAACTTGAAAATTATCAGCTCGTAGGAGTACATTCAGCCCTAAGTTTTTGAAAAAGTCATGGGTAAGTCCTCCAGTTAGATAGGCTTTATTGTCAAACTGATCGGTAATATATCCTCCACTAAGATCGAAGAGGTATTCATCCGTCATTTTGATTTCTTGGTCTGTAATATTATAGCGAGTTTTCGTATAATCCAAGGTAGTAGCTCCGTCGAAAATTTTGACAGTTCCTTCCATTTTTGGTTTTGGCAAAAGTCCTTTAAAATCTAATTTTGCCGTAAAATCGCCAACCGTATTATAGATACCACTCGTCACAAAATATTCTGCAATAGCTAATGGGAATTTATTTAATACAAAATCTACATCCAAGTAATTTGGTTGACTATCTTCTCCAATTCCAGCGGCCATATTGGGCGGATTGTAGGTCCCACCGCCTATTAAAAATTGTTTTCCATTTAAAGTATTAAGATCTATTGTAATAGGGCTTTTAATATTATCGGCAGAAGCATCCAAAATCAGTTGGCCAAATAAGTCATCGTTGATTAGAAAACTGTCTATCTGCGCCTCAATTTCAATATCTTCTAATTTGAAAACATCCTTAACCTTTGTATTAATCGTATAGATTCCATCAAATTGTAAATTCTTATAAGACCATATTTGGTTAATATAACTGGTATTAAAACCTGTCACTCCTAAGTCAATTCCTTTATCTCCATTGTTTTCCAAAGAAACTCTTCTATCTCCTCTTGACAAAACGAAGTTATGCGTCTTTACATAATCTTTGCCTATTTGAATATTATTATCTTCCGCTATCTCCCATTTATCGTTTAAAATAATCAAGTCTGTTGGTAAGAAGCTGATACTGAAAAGATCTCCTACGAGTGATAGATGTCCACTCAAATTTAAGCGATCTGTATCTGCATTCAAGTCTTTGGTATTAATAGAAAACGCAGCGGAATCATTTTCAATTAAGCTCAATAAAGAGAGGGGCGCTAAGTGAAACTTATCATTAATATTGGTTCCATTAACTCTGAAATTTAGACCAGTTTGTTCTTCAATGCCTCTGGTGTCTAAAGTAATTCCGTCTAAGGTTACATTATCGTATTTAAAGTTAGGAAGGTCTAGATCTATTAAAAAGCTATCTTGGGCATAATCAAATCCCAGTGCTAAATTCAGATTAGTAATGGTATCTAGCTTAGGATCTAAGAGATTGGTGAAATTTTTAGAATTTACAATATTCAAGGCAAGTGTAAACCGATTTTCGTCAAAGGAAGTATCTCTTTTACTATGGATATTAAATCGATTGGCTACTCCTTCATAATTCTTTTCTACAAATTGAAGAATGGCTTCTCCAACCTTACTGGTTTCAAAATCTCCAACTACCTTTGCGGTAAACATCTCTGAATTAAATCGCCATACTTTATCTCTATCTTGATTGATTGCGGATCGTATTTTTAAGGAATCTATAAGATAGGCATCTTCTTGATTGTGTTCTATATTAACATCATAAAAAGTAGCAAATCCTTGTAAATCATCTATATTGCTGCCCCTTAGCTTCAGGTCTATATCTCCAGAAAAGTTAAAATCTTGCGGGCTTAATTTTAGTGCTTTAAGGTCTAGCTCATTTACCTTTGCTTTAAATTTAAACTCCGGTAAAGCTTCTTCAAAAGAAATAGCTCCATCAAAAACAAAATCAATATTTTCATCTTGAATCGCAAAATCTCCTGAAAAACTATTTTGATCTAAAGCCCCTTTCATCGTCAGGTTTTCATATAAATATCCTTTATACCAAAAGCGATCAATGGAGGCATTCAAGTCTGCATTGGCTGTTTCTAAGACGAGACCGACTCCATTTTGAACTTCGGCTGACAAGGTTACTTTACCTAAATCATTATTACCTGTCCATTCCTTTAAATTAAAATCAATTAATTCTAAAGTGCCATGATAAGTAGCCGCATTCCAGTTATCGTTAACATCAAATCCTAAATTCAAATCTGCTGCGCCCATATCGGAATTTAGGACACCATCAATTGCAAAATTACCAACTACACCTGTGACGTTCCCTACATAATCGAGATTACCTAATTTTTCAAAATTAGGTGGAAAACTTAAATTGGGAATCATCTGCGTTAATGTTTCCAAAGTAGTTTTCAAACGATCAATCTTTAACCTCATGATGGTATTTTTGTTGTCCATCAGGTCATGTAAGTCAAAATCACCTTCGTATACGAATAAATTACTTAATTTCACTTTTACATCCCGACCATCCAAGGAAGTAACTTTTCCTCTAATTAGTCCATCTAAATAAAGTACTTCATTTTTGTTTTTAGCAAAAAATGCATCGTTCTTTAGTTTAGGCCCAAAATGCATAATATCTCTCACTGCTACATGCGCATTGTCGAAATAAGCATGCATATTGACTTTATTCTTAAAATCTTTAAAGTCTGGGTATTGTTCAAACTCAAATATTAAGGAATCCTTTAAATGGGTGTACGGAGTGATTAAATCCATTCCATTAAGCTCTACTCGCTTAGGGGCAATTAAACTTTTATTAGCAGTCAGATTATTCAATACAAACCCACTACTTTCTTTTAATGAAAAATGTTTGGAAGCTGCTTGGAATACCCAATCTTCCATCTCAAAATCTTCAAGATGAATCTGGATGTCTCCTACCTTCAAATGAAAAAAATCTATTTCATTTTCAGAAGAAGTTTTAACTGGTGAGTTCCGGTAATTATGATGTTCAAAGTACCCGTCAATTAATTGAACCTCTGTAGAAAATACTTGCCATTTTTTTTGGAGACTATCAGGCTCAGATGCTATTGCTATTGCTATTGTGGTATCTTTTTTTTCAGTATTGCTGGTATTATGATACAATGAATCTGGTAAGGGTATTTTGGGGAAATTAATTAGGGTCACATAAGGAGTGGATAATATGGCCTTTTTAACACTAACGATTTTCTCTTCTAAATTAAGGGAATCTACAAATAAATCGCCTTGTTTTAATAATACTTTTATTTCTTCTCCACCTACACTATCATCTTTTATAAAAACGGCATTTTTGAGATAAACGGCATCTACATCTAAAAAGAAAGGGGTCGACTCTTTGTGACTTTCTTCCTGTTTTTCTTCTTTAGCAGGACGACTGAATTTATTGAGTAATTGTTTGAACTGATCGTCTTTTTCTCCTGGATAACGAGTCAAACGAAATTGTGGATTTTCTAAGTTTATAGAAGTAATTTGAAGGTCTTTGTTGATAATTTTCCAAAAGTTGGTATTCAAATTAGCTTTTAGTGCTCCGCTATACAGTAGGGTATCTCCATGGAAATCCTCCACATAGAATCCTTCCAAGACTAATTGATCAAAAAAATCTATATCTATATGTGCTACTTCAACTGTGGTTTGCAGTTCTTTAGAAAGGTAGGTGGTAGTCTTATTAATCAACCAGTTTTGCACTGGTTTGGTTTGAATCAAAATCGTTGCCAGTAAAAATAACAGTAACAATAGGACAAGGAGTATCCCTAAACCTTTCAACAATCTGGTGAAGATCGATTTTTGTGCTGGAGATACCGTATTGTTTGGTGGCAGTTGATTCACTAATTCATTATTTAAAATGCATTTTTACCTTTCGCTGAAATCATATTAGTTGGGCACTCGGCAACAAGTATGTTTACTATATCTCTTTAGAGGGAGCAAATTGATTTTGTTTTTTTTGCAAAAAAAAACAAAATCAATTTGCTCCCTCTAAAAACAATGTAAAGCTACTGCTTGCCGGAGGCTAAAATCCTTATGGTATAAGATGTTATCTTCATCCGAAGAGCTCCTTCATCCAAATCTTGTAAGTGAAGGTTCTCTCAAAAGTTCCCTTAAGAGTAAAACGAGATAGACAATCTATTAGACCTAATAAAACCATAAAAGTAAGAGTAATTGTTTTATGTCGGTCAAAGTTTAACGGGAATTTAAAATATTTGTGACTGAATTTGGTTAATTTCATCACTTATGGTTAATTGCGATAATATAAGTATCAAATAATATTAAATTATGAAGAATCACAACATTTTTTTACTCTTACTTTTAGTAAGTCTATTTACCTCTTGTGCTACGGCACAACCAATGGTAAAAGAGATGAACTTACAACCAGATGCAGACATTAAAACCACCATTGATAAAATGGCGGATCAAATAGAACCTGAAGTTATTAAATGGCGTCGCCATATTCATGAAAATCCTGAACTATCTAATAGAGAATTCAAGACGGGTGAAATGGTAGCTAAACACCTTAGAGACTTAGGAATAGAAGTTCAAACGGGTGTTGGAAAAACAGGGGTCAAAGGTATTCTCAAAGGAGGAAAGCCAGGTCCAGTAGTGGCTTTACGGGCGGATATGGATGGCCTACCTGTAACTGAACGGGTAGATTTGCCCTTTGCTTCTAAAGTAAAATCAACTTATAATGGAGTAGAAACAGGGGTAATGCATGCCTGTGGACATGATACCCATGTTGCTATGTTGATGGGGGCTGCTAAGATTTTAGCGGCTGTCAAAAGTGAATTACAAGGTACGGTTGTGTTTATTTTTCAACCAGCAGAGGAAGGAGCTCCTCCTGGTGAAGAAGGAGGTGCTAAATTAATGGTCAAGGAAGGCGTTCTGGAAAATCCTACAGTGGATGTAGCCTTTGGTTTACATATTAGTTCTATGGTGGAGGTGAATAATATTACCTATAAGCCTGGTGGAACGATGGCCGCAGCAGATCGTTTTGTTATCACAGTAAAAGGAAAGCAGACACATGGATCTCAACCTTGGGGTGGTATTGACCCTATTTCTGTATCTGCACAAATTATTCAAGGTTTAAATAATATTGTTAGTCGGCAGATGAATCTAACAAAAGAAGCAGCGGTTATTAGTGTTGGTATGATACAGGGAGGGGTTAGAAATAATATTATTCCAGAATCTTGTAAGATGATCGGTACGATCAGAACCTTGGACCCTGAAATGCAAGACAAAATACATGAAAGAATTAGATTAACTGCGACTAAAATTGCAGAAGCATCTGGTGCTGAGGCAATTATAGAACTAGGTAAGGGAACACCAATTACCTTTAATAACCTAGAATTGACTAAGCAAATGATTCCTACTATCTATGAAACCGCAGGAGAAGATAAGGTTAGATTAGTTCCTGCAACTACAGGTGCAGAGGATTTTTCGGAATATGCTAATAAAGTGCCTAGTTTATTTCTTTTCTTAGGGGGTATGCCTGCGGGACAAAGTGTATTAGATGCTGCTCCTCACCATACGCCTGATTTCTTTGTTGATGAAAGTGGTATGAAATTAGGAGTAAGAACTTTATGCAATCTTACTGTTGATTATATGGGGGCTAAGTAGCTTGTATTGAACGTAGAGACGCAGAGATGCAGAGAACTAATTTGACTCTGCACCTTTGCATCTCCACGTTTAACTTTGGGTTGATTATATGAGGATAGTAGGTTGTATTGAATGCTGAGATATAGAGAATATTAGACTCTGCACCTTTGCGTCTCTGCGTTTAAAAAAAACTTATTAACCAATTCTACGATTTTGAAAAAAGCACTTTGGATACCTGCATTATTTCTCTTCTTTTTTATTGGCGACCGCATTGGCGGTTATATCCTAAAACAACTCGTTGCCAATAGTGAATTCCGATACTCTAGACTCTATACAGGGAAAGCAAAATCTGACATTGTCCTACTTGGCAATTCTAGAGGTCTCATTTTTTACCAACCTTTTATTGAAGAAATTACTGGACAAAAGACTTTGAATCTTAGTTATAACTCTTTGCCTATAGATATGGGGCAAGTATTAGTAGAAGATTATTTGGAACGATATGGTGCTCCTAAAAAGCTAATTATAGATGTCACTATGTGTGACCGTACCAATCCTCAATTAATTACAGGGTTTAGTCCTTATGCGTCTTATTCTTATTCTATGGATGCGTTAATTAAGTCCGCGTCCAAAAATTCTTGGGTGGCAGGAAAGTTAAGTCATTTATATCGTTTTAATGGGGAAGTTTTCCAGCGAACCTTAAATTACTTGGGGAAGTCAGATAACGATTGGTTGATTGATCGGATTATTAGCGATCATATGCAAGAGAATGCTACTTCTGAGTCTGTGGTCGAGTTAAAAACTACGCCAGCATTACTTTCTTCATTACAACAATTAATAGCCGTTGCTGAACGTAAGGGAACGGAGGTAGAATTGCTCGTCAATCCCTATTATCCGCCTTATGCAAAAAGAATGACCTCTTTAGCTCCTTTTATTCAACAAATTGAAGCTGCTACGAATAAAAAGGTGAAGAATTATGCCTTGGCCCTTCAATTAACAGAAGGATTTGGGGATTACCAGCATTTGAATAAGAAAGGGAGTAAGCAATATTTAGCGCAATTGGCTAAAGATGGGGTTTTTACTCGGCGAAAGTAAGGCTGGTCGCTTCGCGACTTATTTTGTATTGAACGCTGAGGTGCAGAGATGCAGAGTTATAGGTGTTCTCTGCACCTCAGCGTTCAATTTTCCACTACCCTACTGCTCTTGTGAATATGACATACAGCAGTACCAATAGCACTCCCGTTATTATAAAAACAGTTGTCCAAAATTTCTTGCCTTCTGCTTTATTTCTTGCCTGTGCTTTCTTTTTACGTTTAGATTGTGCCATAATTTTATTCTGATTATTCTGAAATATGGAATATATAGTGTTTATTATTCTACGTAGCAATATAATAATGTTTTCTATAATTCTTGAAAAATCTATTTAGTTTATCGGAAAAAGACGATTATTGGTAAGTTCAGGTTCAAGTATGTTAT
>CAYOBX010000098.1:0-9058 GCA_964402245.1 uncultured Saprospiraceae bacterium
AATTTTCATTTCAATTTTCATTTTAATTGATTCAGGTTTCTTAGACCGCAAAAGAACAGAGGATACTGCGGAAGTTATTTTTTTGTCGTTACTCAGTAACAAATTTAGAAAAACTAAGCGTAAACCCATTTATTATGAATAAGATAATTTATAGCCTGCTATTTTTATTATTAAGTTCTTCTAATTTATCTGCTAGTGAAGCATTTGATCAATATATAGCACAGTATAAAGAAATTGCAATTCAAGAAATGCATAGAACAGGGATACCTGCCAGTATCAAACTAGCACAAGGTTTGTTAGAATCTAATGCTGGTAGAAGTACCCTTGCAAAAAAAGCCAATAATCATTTTGGAATAAAATGTGGCGGAAAACAATGGAAAGGAAAAACTTATTATCGAGAAGACGATGATTACAAAAAAGGAAAACTAGTAAAATCTTGTTTTAGAAAATATAAGAATATCCATACCTCTTATATAGCTCATTCAGATTTTTTAAAAGGGAATTCTAAAAGGTATGGGTTCTTATTTGAACTTCCTAAAACAGACTATAAGAATTGGGCAAAAGGCTTAAAAAAAGCAGGATATGCTACTAGTAAGACCTATTCTAAAAAATTGATTAAACTTATTGAAGAGTATCAATTATACCAATATGATACTGCGGCAAATATTTCTTCTTCTAGGTTGTCTAGTACTGAAAAGAAAAGTGAATACCTTTATATTAATGATGTTAAGTTCATCTATGCAAAAGATGGAGATACCCCTGTAAGTATTGCGGAGCGATTAAATACTTCTGCTAGACGTATTCTATCCTATAACGAACAAATTACAGAGAAGAATCAATCCTTAGAAAAAAGAACACCTGTATTTATTCAAAAGAAAAGAAAGCGATTTAGAGGAAGAAAAAGACATCATATCGTGCAGCCTGATGAAACGATTTATGAGATTGCTCAGTTATATGGTCTTCGCCTAGATAAGCTATACAGCAAAAACAAGATGTCTATAGGTAGTGAGGCTGCTGTCGGAGAACATATTGAATTAAAAGGAAAAGCAAAAAAAAGTCCTCGTTTGCGTATCAATCAGCCTGATAATACGTCTAAACAAGAGACTAATTCTTCAATACTTCCTCCTGAACCTGAAACTATCGATCAGGAAGATACTTTCCAAGACTCTACACCCAGTTCTCAATCTACTATCTATCATACTGTTATAAAAGGAGAAACACTCTGGCGTATCGCTAAAAAGTATGGGATAAGTGTAGATAAATTAATGTCTCAGAACAACTTGCAGTCTACTACGATTTCTATCGGAATGACTTTACAAATTAAATAAATTATCTTGTTCGCCGCCTTCAGTGTCTCTCAACAGATTCTTTTGGTAGTTTCTGGCACTCGGCAAACAGTAGATTTTATTGTTTTTTAGAGGGTGTAATTTTGTAATGTTTTTTTGAAAAAAACATTACAAAATTACACCCTCTAAAGAAATATAGTAAACATACTTGTTGCCGAGTCTCAAGAAAAAGAACCTTAGCCTAACGGCTATGGTTTGTAACTTGATTTTTCAGGCAATATTTTTTTCATGAGAAACCCCTTTATAATACAATATATTTAAAGACTAGATTGCTATGAAACACTTTAAATTTACCTTCCTGCTAATAATAGCTGTAGTTATTACCATTCTATATCTTCTACAATCCTGTGGTGGAGTACATTATAATTCTTATGTAGAGGAATATAAAGATATTGCTATGGAAGAGATGATCCGCACAGGTTATCCTGCCAGCATAAAATTGGCACAAGCCATCTTAGAGTCAGAAGGTGGTAGAAGTGAATTAGCTATTGATCATAATAATCATTTTGGTATTCTTTGTGGTAAAAAATGGAAAGGTCAAAAATATTGGATTACAGAGGAAGACTTTGCTACGGGCGAAAGATATGAATCTTGCTATAAAACGTACGATAATCCAGTAAATTCTTTTGTAGCACATACCAATCTCTTAAAAAAAGATTCACACTATAAATCTTTATTTCAGCTCAAAAGTAGCAATTATGTTCTTTGGGCAGAACGATTAATGGAATTAGGGTATACTACCAATGACACTTATGATCTTACCTTAATTAATATGATCGAAAAGTATAATTTGGATACCTATGATGATATTGCACTAGGTCATGATCCTGAATTAGCGGATGCCTCAGATCAAGAAGATATTCCTTCTAATTTTGATTATCAAGACGAAAAAAAATATACCAGAGAAAATATAGAAGATAAATTAGAGAATTTAAGAGAAGATATTGGAGATCATCATTCTGAATTCTCGGAAGAAAATACTTCTTGGAGAAGAGAATTAGAAGACCAACTTGATAAAAACTATGCAGATCGGAAGTATAATAATAGAGAACATACTACTTACCAAACTAGAGCAGAACGATATACACCATCTTACAATGAATCTAATAAAAGACAGCAAAGTCGACAAGATGCTACCGATGCAAAATATAAAGACCTATATAAAACAGATTATCCAACACCTAATCGCAGGGCTTATAAAGAACCTATAAAACAACCCTACTCTGCACCGAATAATAATCACAATAGATCCTATCCAACAGCCTCCTCTAATACTCAAGAAGATGACAATTGGTTTAGTAACCCTACAGAAGAAACTAGTATTTCAGATTTTGCAGATGATTACACTTATATCAATGGATCAATTGTAGTTTATGCAAGATATGGTGACTCTCCATTAACAATTGCAAAGCGATATAATGTATCTGTTAAAGACATTGTTGAATTTAATGAATCTGTTAGAAATAATACGCAAATACTCAAGGAAGGAAAAGCGATTTTTTTAGAAGCTAAGAAAAAGAATTATTTGAATGGCAAAAAATATCATATCGTACAAACTGCTGAGTCAATGGAAGATATTGCCGCCTTGTATGGCTTACTCTTAAATGAAATCTATGCTAAAAATAGAATGCCTATGGGCAGTCAACCTGCTTTAGGAGAAAGAATCAAATTAGATAAAGGTAAGATAAGACAGCGCCCAGAATTAAGGTCCAATTATAAAAATGAATATCAATCACCAAAACCTATAGCTCCTCCTCGTAGCGTAGCTATAGATGATTATCAACAAGATCAACCCGTTACTACAGTTTTGCTTCAACCAGTAACAACCAATCAAAAATACCACACAGTTAAAGCTGGAGAATCTCTATACGGTATTGCTCGGCTGTATGATCTTTCACCAGACAAATTAATGCGTTTAAACAGTTTAAGAACGGAAAGAATAAATAGAGGAATGCGATTGATAATTAGATAATGTAATGTTTATGGGATTGCGAAGGGTAATCCCATGAACATTACCCTGTCACAAAAATATTTTTCTTTCCTGATTTTTATTTGTTTTAGTACTTACATTTGTTTATATAAATAAATAGTTAATTTTATTTTTTTCTATCCTTCCAATATCTCCCTTTCCCTCTCATTTTTTTAACTATAAGGGTTTAATACTCATCCTTGATATGCGACCCGCATCCATAATAAAACGAAATTGACTATTAGCTACATTTAGTTGATGTGTTTTAATTATGAACAAAATCCTAATATTCTACTTCAATCCCCTTTGTAAGCACTCCCTTTAGTTTGTTATTTCAGCCCCTTTTTCATTTAAGATGATTGTTTTCCATCTTCTATTTTACATGCATAGAAGACTAAAATTATATTGATAGAGAATCATTCTAGGGTGAACTACTATTAAAGTATTCTAACCCATAACGTCTTTAAAATCATGCAAAAAGTATTACTTCTTCTCAGTCTATTATATCTATGTAATGGAGCAACATTATTCAACGAGATAAACTATAAATTAATTGGGGATAATCATCTAAGCTATATTGCCAATTCTCTAATTTTAACTACTAGCGATCTTTCCGTTTGCGATGGAGGTTCAGCTAATTTAACGGTTTTAATAAATGAAGGTACCGGTCCATTTACTTATGATTGGTCAGGTCCTAACGGTTTTTCTAGTACTGACAATAGCCCAACTATTTCCAATATTAGTACTTCGGATTTGGGGCAGTACAGCGTAACCGTTACAGACAACGGTACAGGAGAGATGGAAACTTCTACATTAGAAATAGCTACTTCCGATGGCTGTGGGGAATATCTCTTAGTAAATGGGGCAAAAACTCCTGCTAAGTATACACTCGATTTTGATCTTGATCCACCTAATTTCAATTTTATAAGTGACCAACTGGTTGAAGTAACAGGTAATGTATTATTAAATAATGGTACTGGTACAGATGCAGGTTTTGATTATACAGTACAATTAGAAATAGAAAGTAGCATTGACGGATCCAGTGTCATTTCTTTCCCTAATGAAAATCCGTTGGCAGCATCAAAATTTGAACAGAGAAATACAAGAATTGGAATATCTGGTGGACGAACAGCTCTTTTATTTGCTATTGAAGGTAGTAATAGAAGCAACAGTGGTGATACGATTACCCATCATAGAGATCCAAGTACTAGTATGACCTTTAATCTACAACTAGAAGATAATGTTTCCTTTAAAAATTTAACTTATGAGCTAGGGGATATGGATTATAACTTCATAAGTTCATCCCCATCTAGTACCTGTTTTTTAGAAGGAGAAACCAACGACTACAGATGTCGTTTTTCTTACATTGACAGAATATTGTTTCTTTCTAATCCAGAACAAAATGTTTATAGCTTTGATGATACTTCTACTATCAAACAAATAGACGCGTCTCAGCTATATGCTAGATTCACAGATGTGAATAATAATGCAAGACCAGATCTAGCAGATGATGGTAGAATTCCTTCCTTTAGTCCTGATGGAAATATTAAAATATGTAATCCAGCAATAGGAAATGAAATAAAATTTATATATGATGATCCTGGCTTTGGAATTGAAGGAGACGCTGATGGCTTCCATGATTTTGATTCTGCAAATCAGCTAATGGGATTTCTTTCAGGAATGACTTTCGATATCGCCAGTGAATGTAATTCTACCTACTATATGTTATGTGATGAAGCGATCATGCTTGAAGCGGATCCTACTCTAACAGATGTGGTTTGGTTTAATTCACAAGATATAGAAATAGGGCAAGGAAATATTCTTTCATTAGATTCTACCAATATAACTACTTCGGATTCTTTTTACTATATTGGCACTAATATTTTTGGCTGTGAGGAACGTCTATGTTGCCCATTAGAAGTAATAAAATGTTGCCTTCAAATAGATACAGATAATCAAGACCAAGCTATTAATTTGAATACGCAACCAACTCTACTTACTGCAAACATTACATCAGTAGAAGGAGATACCTTATTATATCAATGGCAATCAAATACTAAGGGATGTGGGGAACCTTTTTTAAATATTCTAGGTGCAACCAATCCTACTTATCTACCAAATGCTCTTGATGCTACTACCTATTACCGAGTAATAGTTACTTCTATGAATGGAAACATAGCGACCTGTCAAGAATATTCTAATTGTATTACAGTTTCTGTAATGACTAGAATAGGTGGTTGTATTTCAGAAGATACCAATAGAGATCAACTACAAAATGATGGAGTCACTCCCATTGAAAATATACCCGTCTTTTTATATATAAGTCCAGATATTATCAATCCCATTAAGGAAGTCTTAACAGATGCTAACGGTAAATTTTTATTTGATAGTCTTCAAGCGAATACTTATTATATTCAATACGCACCACCTAGTACATATAAACTTCCTGAATTAGTAGAATTTCAAGGAGTTTCAGAAATAGAATTTGGAGATACCTCTCTTGTAGGTAATACTTTAGGATTTCTTTCTACTACAAATGGTTTTACAGACAAAATATTTATCCCAGATGCTTTTGAATACCTCAATTATGATGTACTATTAACGCCTTGTATTCCAATTACAGTAGATATTCAAGACACTACTATTGTTCTAGGAGATACCTTAATGGCAACTGTTTCTGGCCCTGGTAATTACACTTGGACACCTTCTACGGGTATAGATTGTGATACCTGTACAACTGTTAACTTATTTCCTACGGAAACCACTACTTATCAAGTTACTTCTGGAGAAGAATGTGTATGTGAAGGGCCTAGTTTTACAGTTACTGTTTTAAATGCAATAGGCGGATGTATTCGAGAAGATATAAATGGAGATGGCATCGCTAATGATGGAACTGCTCCTCTGGACAATATTACAGTTAATCTATACTTAGAAGGAGATACTCTTGATACCATTAGAACTTTTACTACAGGGCCTGATGGAAAGTACAATTTTGATAGCTTAGCTGCTGGAAAATACATTGTATCAGTACTACCTCCTGCTGATTATTCTTTTCCTAATACGACTCAGCCATTAGGCAATTTATCTACTACTAATGGCTTCTCAGAGGTGTACTGCCTAGAAGGAGGAGATGAAGAATTAGTAGAGGATGCATTATTAGGAACTTGTCCAACATTTGAATTACCTTTTAATGAAATAACTATTTTATTAGGAGATACTGTTTGTGTAAATATTGAGCAAGACGGAATTTATTCTTGG
This sequence comes from uncultured Saprospiraceae bacterium, assembly GCA_964402245.1. Classification (GTDB taxonomy): domain Bacteria; phylum Bacteroidota; class Bacteroidia; order Chitinophagales; family Saprospiraceae; genus JAFMDF01. The sequence goes on from CAYOBX010000098.1 coordinate 6,574, forward strand.
ATGCCTTCTACTTATATAGATTGTGATACCTGTCAACAAGTAAAGATCGTTCCAGATAGCTCTATCACCTACTATGTTGATAGAGGAGTCATTAATGCTTACAATTGTCCAGATAGAGATTCTTTAACGATAACTGTTCTAGGTAATATTGAAGGGGTAGTCTCTATTGAGCCAGAAAGAGATGGAGAACCAACACCAGATGACCTCCCGCTTGATAGTGTCCTTGTTTGTTTATATGAGGTAACAAATATTATTGATCCACTTCAAACGGTTTTAACGGATGACAATGGTACTTATGCATTTGATAGTATTCCAAATGGAAAATACCTAATACAAGTAAAATTACCAGAAGGATATATTTTTCCAATTGATGGCGTAGTCAACAACAATGGATTGACAGATACGATCTGTATAGCATCTAATGAAGAAGTAAGAGATATCCTTATAGCAGAATGTCATGAAATAAATCTATCACTAACAGCAGCAACTATCACTCCTGATGATACGGTATGCGTGTCAATATTAGAGAATGGAAACTATATTTGGACACCGATGAATGATCTATCTTGTGATACTTGTCAACAAATCTGTATCCATCCAGATAGCACGACTACTTATACCGCTAGTTGGCCTAATCAAGATGTCTATACTTGTCCTCATGACGCTGCTATTACCGTTACTGTATTGAGTGAATTAGGAGGTTGTGTTAGAGAAGATGTAAACAGAGATGGTATAGTCAATGATGGGAATACTCCTATGGACAATATCGTAGTCAATCTTTTTATAGAAAGCGATACGATCGTTCCTTTTCAAACAGCCTTAACAGATATTGACGGAAAATATCTTTTTGATAGTCTTCCAGCAGGAAAATACTACGTTAACTTCATCCCTGAAATAGATTTCAATTTTGCACCAGGTTTTGCACCGATTGGAGACATGATTAGTAGAGATGGCTATTCAGATATTATCTGCTTAGAATCTGGTGAATCAGATTTGATCTATGATGCTTTATTAGCAAGATGCCATACTACGGAATTATCTATAACAGAAGCAAGAGTCTTTACAGGAGAAGAAGTATGCGTGACTGTGACGGGTGGTGGCAATTATGAATGGACGCCTGCTATCCCTGGTTATGAAAATTGCGATACTTGTACGGTCTTTAAAATTACTGCGGATACAAGTATTGTTTATACGGTACGCTCAACAGATGAGACAGCTTGTGCTGGAGATGAAGCTCAACTAAGCATCACCACTGCTTTTATTGATTTATCAGATCCTTGTAATTGTTTAGGAAATAAGCAATTTGGAGAATTGATCACCATCTATTCTTTTTCTGAAGGGGAGGCTTGGACCTATTTCGATGGTAATGGTTTATATGATCGAAATGATCCTTCTATGCTAGTTCCTTTCGGCACGGAAATGACTTATGGTGGCGTGAATGCAGATGGTTTCCATGTCTATAACATGGAAGGTATCCATATTGATTCAATTGGCTATACCACTAGGTTTACCAATGGAACACAGATTCTACAGATCAGCAATCTTTGTTTCGAATCGGATCTTTGTAATGGTTTGTCGATTGCGTCCTTAGGAGGTTGTGTCAATGAAGATTTCAATAGAGATGGTTTGGCCAATGATGGATTACCTCCCGTTACTGATGTTCCTGTCTTTTTATATGCTCAAGGGGATACAACTACTTCTATTGCTTCAACTGTAACTGATGCTGACGGTAAATATCTTTTTGACAACTTGCTTGAAGGAAAATACTTTGTCTCTTTTACTGCACCAGAAAACTATTTACTTTCTTTGTCTACATTACCTGTCGGTAATTTGACAGATAGAGCTGGATATACGGAAGTAGTCTGTGTAGGTATTGGAGAAGATGTACGAGATGTAGATGCACTCATTGAACGATGTTACTCTACTGAATTATCTATAAATGAAGCTAGAGCTTTTGCTGGACAAGAAGTTTGTGTAACAGTAACGGGTGGTGGCAATTATGAATGGACACCTGCTATCCCTGGTTATGAAAATTGTGATACTTGTACCGTCTTTAAAATCACCGTTGATTCGAGTAGGATTTATACAGTCCGCTCTAATGATGAAAATGCCTGTGTTGGCGATGAAACACAACTAGATATTACTGCTGCATTTATTAATATCTCTGATCCTTGTGACTGTTTGGGTAATAAAGAATTTGGAGAATTGATTACCATTAATTCTTTCTCCGCTGGAGAAACTTGGGAATATTTTGATGGTACGGGTTTATACGATCGTAATGATGCTAGCACGCTTATTCCTTTTGGGACTCCTATGACTTATGTCGGACTTGGAGCTAATGGTTTCCATCAGTATGAAATGCCCGGTATTCACTTTGACTCTATTGGATATAATTCTTCTTTTAGAAACGGCGAATTTGAATTGAGTATTAGCAATCTTTGTTTCGAATCGGATCTTTGTAATGGTTTGTCGATTGCGTCCTTAG
>CAYOBX010000098.1:9158-15070 GCA_964402245.1 uncultured Saprospiraceae bacterium
ATTTGAATTGAGTATTAGCAATCTTTGTTTCGAATCGGATCTTTGTAATGGTTTGCCGATTGGCTCTTTAGCTGGCTGTGTCAGAGAGGATTTAAATCGAGATATTTTAGCAAATGATGGTAGCACACCTATAGATAATATCATCGTTAATTTATATACAGAAGGAGATACTATAACTCCACTTGCTACAACTACTACTAATCTAGATGGCAAATATCTTTTTGATAATCTGCCAAATGGCAAATACTTTGTAGCCTTCACAGAGCCTACTGATTTTATTTTTCCAAACACCTCTATACCAGTGGGCAATTTGACAACTAGAAATGGATTTACAGATCTAATATGCTTAGATATTGGAGAGGATAAAGTAGACGTAGATGCACTCTTAGCGAAGTGTTATAGTGTTACACTTGGACATAGAAATTATGAAATATTTGAAGGAGATTCTATCACTGTTTCAATTTCTGAATCAGGAGATTATCTGTGGCAACCAGCTACAGGTATTGATTGTATCGACTGTCAAACGGTTACTTTATTTCCTGACAGTACTACAACTTATACTATACAATGGAATGGTCAAGATAATTATGAATGTACCCATGAAAGTTGGGTCACAGTAAATGTACTTTCTATTCCTTGTTCTATGTCAGAAATTATAGTAGATATTCAAGCTTCTACTTATCCTAATCAAGTTTTAATTGCAAATGCTTCTGTGACTCCTGCTAGTACTATGAGTTACCAATGGCAATCTAGTTTAGTAAATTGTGAAGAAGGGTTTTCTGATATAGCAGGTGCTACTGCTAGCACTTATACAATTGATGAAACAACTACTGCTCGATTCTTTAGAGTGCAGATAACAGAATATCAAAACGGGAAAGAAATTTGTGTAGTTCCTTCTTCTTGTATTTCCTTAGGCCGAATTGCAGGATGTGTCAATGAAGACATAACAGAAGGTAGTTTTTCTCCATTAAATAATGTAACAGTAAATTTATATACAGTAGAAGATCCAGCTACCCCATTAATTTCCACTACAACTAATGGAGCTGGAAAATATGATTTTAATAATATACCAACAGGAAAATATTTTGTAGAATTTATAGATCCATATGGCTATTTATTTCCTCTAGCAGATTTACCCGTTGGTAACTTGGCAGAAAGTAATGGAGTAACCGATGTCATTTATTTAGAACCTAATGAAGATCAATTATCAGTTGATGCATATGTTGGGCAATGTGAAAATCTTGTAGTTGTTTCTTCAGCTACTTCTATTGTTACAGGAGAAACAGTTACTATTTCAAATAACTCAGGTAATGTTCAGTGGTTAGCCAATGGCAATATTATTTGTACTGGATGTCCTTCTATTGAAGTAAGTCCTACAGAAACAACGGTCTACCAATTCCAAAGGATTAACTCAACTTATGGATGTATAGAATCAGGTAGTATTAAAATAGATGTGGTTCACCCTTATGTTGCTGTTGAAAATCCTTGTAACTGTGATGGTGGTTTTATATTCAGAGAAACCGTTACCATCTACTCTTATGCAGCTAATGAGGATTGGACTATTTCTGACAATTCAGGATTCTTTCAAACGGGGTTCCCATTAAGATCATTTACTAGTGGCACACCTCTTACTTACATAGGAGTTAATGAAGATGGATTGCATGTGTATACCTTAACAGGACAACATAAAGATGGAGAAGGGTATCAATTAAGTTTCGCTAATGGCGATCAAAATATTCAAGCTACTAGTAGCAGTAGGTCTAGTAATAATATGTCGGTTAGTAATCTTTGCTTTTTGGCAGATAGTTGTCCTGAAGTAGAGACTACTGATGTACCAGTTCTAGATCCCGATGTGGATCCTGAAGCAACTCCTTCATTTCCTGGCGAAGCAGCAACGGATTGTACGAAGCCTTCCGTTTATGCGATCAATGGCCTTGCGATAGATTTAATGCGAACAGGAATGGTACAAGTATGGGCGAATGACTTTGCACACAATAGTTTAGATGAATGTTTAAATAATGGAAGTTTGGTGTCAAGAATTTGGCATCAAAGTGTTTCTGATAAATCTCCTACTCAATTGAATGGTGTTTATGCTTTGCCTGAAAATTTAATTTTCACTTGTGAGCATATTGGACAGCAAGAAGTTTACTTATATATTGTTGATGAAAATGGAGATTGGAATTTTGTAAAGACCTATATCAACGTCCAAGACAATTTAGCGGCATGTGATGCAATAGAAGCTGGCAACACGGCTATGGTTAGTGGTGTAGTTACAGATTGGAAAGGTAATACCGTACAAAATGTAAACATTTCATCAATAGACCAAGAAGAACTATTAATGGGACAAATGACGACCACCCTTGATGGTACTTATGCTTTTGAATTACCAATGAATGCCGATTATACCATTATTCCTAAAAAAGATAATGATCCATTAAATGGTGTCAGTACTTTTGATTTAGTCTTAATGACAAAACACATATTAGGGATACAACCTTTTAATACTCCGTATCAATGGATTGCTGCAGATGTAAATAATTCAGGAACGATCACTGCATTTGATATTGTCCAATTGAGAAAGCTAATTTTAGGATTAGATAAACAATTTGCTAATAATACAAGTTGGCGTTTCTTAGCAGCGGATTACATTTTCGAATCTGCTACTATCCTTAATGAATCATTGGAAGAGCCGAGTATGATTACAGATTTACATCAAAATAAAAATATGGATTTCTTGGCTATTAAAATTGGAGATATTAATGGAAGTGCGCAAGCTAGTAATTTACAAGAATCTACCTCTAGAAATAGCAGAGAGGTATTTATGATTGAAATAGAGGATCAGTTTTTAATTACAGGGAAAAGTTATGAAATCGCTTTTACTAGTAAACAAATAAAAGATATTCAGGGGTATCAGTTTACTTTGGCTTACAGTGACTTATCCATAGCTGATGTTCAAGCAGGCCTTATGAAATCAGAACATTTTGGCTTACACCGATTAGCAGAAGGTTTACTTATGGCAAGTTGGAATACGACCGCTAGTAATCCTGTTGATAATCACTTATTCACCTTACAAATCACAGCTAATAAGACAGGTCGTATAAGCGATTTACTACAACTTCAAAATAATCCTACGATTACAGAAGCGTACGATCAAGATGGAAAAGAATTAGCTATCGCCTTCTCTTTTACTAATAAAAAAGTCGTTGGTTCTTTCGAATTATTTCAGAATGAACCAAATCCTTTTAATGCTCAAACGACTATCGGATTCCACCTTCCTGGAAATAGTGAAGTGGAATTAATATTAAGAGATGATACTGGTAGAGTAATAAAACAATTGAAAGAAAATCGAGAAGCTGGGTTAAATTATATACAAATAGAAGAACTAGAAAATAACAAAGGATTGATCTATTATCAGTTGATTACAGATTATGGTATTCAATCTAAAAAAATGTTGCAACTAAGATAGATTAGGATTTAAAGATTTAAGGATTTAAGTTTTATACATGTAATACTTACAGTCAAGAAATCTTTTTAACAGTTTTTGCTTTTCATGATATTATAGCAGCCTCTTTTGGAGGCTGCTTTTTTTTGTTCTAACAACTAATCTCTTTTCAATATGTTATATTTAGAGTAGACGTAGCTCAAGCTTCCAGCTTGAATAATAAAACTCAAGTTAGAAGCTTGAGCTACGGAATACTTTACCTTATTTCAATGAAAATAGAATATGAAAAAACTGATTATAATAGTCTTAATTTTATCAAGTATTTCCTACCTCTTTGGCCAAAAAATAAAATACACTAAAACCATGCTTCATAAAATGGAGCAAACAGAAATTGACATCTTTGAACCTACAGAAGGAAAATATACCAGTAAAAGACCCCGAAGAAATGACTATCAAAAAATAGATCATCAGGTCTATTCCAAAGAAGATAAATTAGAGATTCGATATACGATTATTCCATACGAAAAAAACAATCCAGCTACACAAATACCACATGTAGAATTTATGCGTGTCATTTCTTCGATTGCTCCAAATGAAGACGACACCCCTGTTACCGTCCATACCATGCCTTCTCTAGAGTTGAGTAAACAGTTTAATGCCGATTGGGGCAGTATTGCTTATTTCAAACCAAAGCCTAGTTTTGCCAATTATAAACATTGCCGTTTCCTAAGTATATATGGAGATAAAAGAGGAACCATTCATATCTTTTTCTTATTTGACGAGCCTAGTCCTATTCTTGATAGTCGGATCTATGCAATGCGTTTTAAGAAGAGTTTGTAGAAAACATCTACTGCAATAAGATAGAATTCCTCGGAATCTCCGAAAGCACAATTTTCCGCTGACTTTTATCCAAAATGTTCATAGCTAAATATTGGATCACACCATCCTTTCTTATTTTGACATAAACAATTCCATTTCGATTACTTAATTCTTTATTTTGTTGCACTTCTGCAAACCACTCCCCTGCTTCATTAGTTGTTGTTGTTACAATTTTATTAGATCCATCATCAATTGTAATAGTGGCTCTATCTGGGGCGACTCCATAAATTCTAGTAAAAGCCGTTGCCGCTCCGTAGACCGATTTAAAATGTAACACATTTCGGTCAAGCTCTAATGGAATTATTTCTTTTTCTGAAAAATCCATAATTACTTGTTGTATACTAGATAATTTGGATAAGGCAGATACTTCCTTAGGATGAATGGCAAAACCAAATGCAGAGTTATAATTAACGCCTGCCTCTTGGTATTCTTCAAAAGTTAATTCTCGGATAGCGTTTGGATTTTTAAGTATCTTTGAGCTTACTTCCTTCATAATTCGACGACCTAAAGCAGGAGTGACATCTTCCATAATATAGGATGTTTCTACGCTCCATTTAGCAATCTTTTGTGCGGATGGAGCAGGAAGAGAAGAATAGGTCGTTGGCGGCTTTTTAGGGCCTAAAAAGCGATTTAATTTACTGCAACTACTAAAAATCAGTATCAAAATAATAGTTAGAAAAGTGTATTTTGTATAGGTCATAGTTCTTACATTAAAGGGCTTTCTTATAAACTAAATGATTCAGCCGAGCTTGTGAAGCAAGCGAAGCATATAAACCGTAAAATTATAATATGAAAAGGAATATTGAAACAGTTATTTGGGATTTAGGAAATGTTTTAATTAAATGGGACCCTCGAAACCTATATCGCAAAATCTTTGATAAGGAAGAAACAATGGAATGGTTTCTTGAAGAAATTTGCACTATGGACTGGAATGAGGCGCAAGATGGGGGGAGAACTTGGGCAGAGGGGATTCGTTTATTAGTTGCCCAGTATCCAGATTATACGAAAGAAATAAATGCTTATCATGCTAGATGGGAAGAAATGTTAGGTGGATCTATCGAAGGGAGTGCTGCTATACTAAGGCATTTAAAAGAAAACAATAGCCATCGTTTATATGCTTTGACGAATTGGTCTGCAGAAACCTTTCCTATTGCATTAGAGACTTTTGATTTCTTACAATTATTTGAAGGTATTTTAGTTTCTGGAGCAGAAAACTTAAAAAAGCCAGATCCTAAAATATATCACTTATTACTCGATCGCTACCATATAAATCCAGCTACTGCTGTATTCATTGATGATTCTTTAAGAAATATCAAGGCTGCTAGAGCTATAGGCATTAACGCAATACATTTTAAATCTGCTGAGCAATTGAACCTAGAATTAACGGAGTATGGTGTTTTATAGTGCTATATTAAGATTTGGGTATTGGAGATACTCCTAGATTGGATTGTTTTTTGTAGCATAAAGTAAGTAATTTTGCTTATCGAATATAACAACCTTTCTCCTAATCAATTGTTAGAAATCTAAAACTAATACCTTGGCTTTCGCTAAAATCAAAATGAGAAAAATGAATCTAGCTTATACCTTCTAA
>CAYOBX010000099.1:0-6024 GCA_964402245.1 uncultured Saprospiraceae bacterium
AGATCTGGATTACTACAAAGAGATGGAGATGTAAGAGATATAGATCCAAGAAATCCATCTCCTGCACCGAACCAAGCAAAATTCTATGATTCAGAAGGGTACAAATATTTAGTCTTTGATAGCACATTTGCAGGAGAATACTATGTATCTGTAAGACATAGAAATCACTTAGGAGTAATGACGAATGAGGCAGGCTTATTGTCGCCAAAATTAACAAAAGTTGATTTTGTAGATCCACAAACAAATGCTTTAGGGATACACCCACAGAAGATGTTTACATTAAACGCAGTGTACGATATGGATAACCCTTCCATATTAATTTCTGCAGATAGTGTGATGCAAGCCATGTGGGCAGGTGATTTGAACTCGGATAGAAGAGTGATCTATCAAGGTGCAAGAAATGATGTAGATGAAATGTTCTTTAATGTTATTGGAGAACAACTTAATACCGATAATTTAGATAACTATATTTTACCAGGCTATCTACGATCAGATTATAACTTGGATGGTAATACTATCTTCCAGGGACCACAAAATGATCGTCAGATGTTGATCTTCAATAGTATATTAGCCTTCCCTGATAATAGAGAAAAATTCCTCGCCAATTACGTGATTTTGGAGCAATTACCTTAAGGTAAATACTAGGTAAAAGAAGGAAGGAAGTATAATTCTTTTATACTTCCTTCTTTCCTATATGATGAAGAGGAATGTTGAATTAAATGATGAATGAGAAATGATGAATGATGAATACGTCATGCATTCATCATTTCTAATTCATCATTCATCATTTTTATTCCTCCTTCTCATCATTCAAACAAAGAAAGCTATTCACTATGTTAAAAAGTATACAAAAAACTAAACTATTTTCTTTACTACTTGCACTGCTCTTAATGAGTGTAACTAGTATAGCTCAAGATATTGAATTGACCCTTGAGTTGCAGGCAGATCAACAGACCTATTATGTATATGCTCGAGCTATAGCAAATAGCCCTATAACAACTAATACAATTACAGGAACTGGACAAGTTACCATTGTTGTGCCGACTGGATTCTCTTACACAGATGAAAGTGGTCGGGAAGGACGTATTGATAATGTAAGTGGTCGTTGGCAAGAAAATGCTAGAGTCAATAAACCAATTGAAAATCCAACATTAGATTATTTATCTTTTGGTTTGCAAAATGATCGACCTTCTGTTGTATATAAAGCAGGAGAAGAAACATTACTTTTTTCTTTTAAAAGAAATGGTGCTTGTACAGGCAGATTATTTTTAATTGAAAATGATACAGATCCCTTTGCTCAACTACCAAACTCTGAAAGTTCTAATCCTGGCAATGATTTAGGTATTATTGATTTGGATGGAGGTTTACAGGCCTTTGGATATAAAGGAAATTATGAACCTTATAATGCTGATTGTCGAGACTTTGATGGAGATGGTATTTTTAACAGTATGGAAGATGTTAACGGAGATGGTCAATCAGGAGATGGAGAAACAAATATTTTTGATGCAGATTCCGATGATGATAATATAGGAGATGGAGATGAAGATGCCAACCAAAATGGTATCCATGACGAAGGCGAAACTAGTGCCTTAGATATGTGCGACCCACATACAACAGCTCTTTTATGTGATTTAGATAATGATGGTATTCCTAATGATGATGACCCAGATGATGATGGGGATGGAGTTGATGACCTACAAGATATAAATTTATTTGACCCAGAATCTGATTCAGATTTTGATGGGGTTTCTGATATTACAGAAACAACGAATGGATCTAATCCTTTAGATGCATGTGACCCAAGTATTACCGTTAATGCATGTATCGGTATGGATGAAGATATGGATGGTAGCTTCACTGGTATTCCAGAGGATAGTCCAGAATTTGATGCCAATGACGATGATCCATGTTTTCCTAATAATGATTCTCCAACTTGTGATTTTGATGGCGATGGAATACCAAACCAACAAGACATAGACGATGATGGTGATGGGGTGTTTGATCTATTTGACAGCGAATCTCACAATGCAGATTCGGATAGCGATAATGATGGGATATTAGATATCATAGAAACAGGAGGGGATGGTTCTTATGAGGAAGGGGAAGATACGAATCCTTTAGACGATGATACAGATAACGATAAAATATTAGATGGAATAGAAGATGCCAATCAAAATGGTACGCAAGATGATGGAGAAACAGATCCTATTAATTCTGACTCAGATGGAGATATGCTTAAGGATGGAGAGGAAGATACAGATTTTAATGGGATGGTAGATGCAGGAGAAACAGATCCGTTAAATGAATGTGAACCAGAGAGAATAGCGCCAACTTGTGATTTTGATGGAGATGGTATTGCTAATAATATAGATCCTGATGATGATAATGACGGAGTACTAGATGAGGATGATATAGAAGATTTTAATCCAGATTCAGACAGTGATAACGATGGAGTTTTTGATAATGAAGAAACAGGAGAGGATGGATCTTATGATCCTGAGACGGATACAGATCCTTTGAATGCTTGTGATCCTAATACGAATACGACTTTGTGTGAACCAGAAGATATAGATGGCGATGGATTCATGGGTAATTTCCCAACAGATCATACACTATATGATCCAGATGATAGGAATGCATGTGATCCTGATCCTGAAAAAATAACTTGTGATTTAGATGGAGATGGCGTGGCAAATGGTATAGATAGTGATGATGATGGAGATGGTGTTCCAGACTTAACAGATATAGATCCATACGATCCAAACTCTGATAGTGATGGAGATGGTATTTCTGATATTGATGAGACTGGAGGAGATGGTGTTTATGATGTTGGAACAGACTCTAATCCACAAGATGACGATACTGATAATGATGGTATTCCTGATGGAGTAGAAGATATTAACCAAAACGGAGTGATAGATGGAACAGAAACAGATCCAAGTAATCCTGATTCAGATGGCGATGGCCTTAATGATGGAGTAGAGGATAGGAATCAAAACGGAATGCTAGATGATGGAGAATCTAATCCATTAGATGCCTGTGACCCGGGTTCTGATGACGAAGGATCATGTGATTCTGATGGCGACGGTTTGATTAACGATGAAGATCCAGATGATGATAATGATGGGGTTTTGGATGGCGATGATGCTGATCCAACAAATCCGAATTCTGATTCAGATAATGATGGTATTCCAGATGTTATAGAGACTGGAGGAGATGCTATCTATGATGTTGGAATCGATTCCAATCCATTGAGTGCAGATACAGATGGAGATGGTATACCTGATGGTTCAGAAGATCGAAACTTAAATGGAGAATTAGATCCAGGAGAGTTAAATCCTGCACAAGCGGATACCGATAGTGATGGAACTTTAGACCAAGATGAAGATATTAATCAGAATGGTTTATTTGACGATAATGAAACAAATGCAACAGATCCATGTGATCCTACACCTTTGTTTGAAATCTGTGATTTTGATGGCGATGGAGATTTAAATCAAGACGATACAGATGATGATAATGATGGGGTGCCAGATGCTTTAGATACCGATCCATTAGACCCAAATTCTGATAGTGATGGAGATGGTATCCCTGATCTAGAAGAGACAGGAGGAGATGGTATTTATGATGCTAGTACGGATACAGATCCTACAAATGAGGATACAGATGGAGATGGTGTCAATGATGGGGAAGAAACAGGCAATGGAAATAATCCATTGAACCCTTGTGACCCTAGTTCAGATAATGATGCTTGCGATGGGGTTGATTTAGATGGAGATGGATTTTCTCCTGATTTTCCAGTAGATAGTCCAGCATATGATGCAGATGATGCAAACCCATGTTTGCCAGACGATAATGCACCAACTTGTGATTTTGATGGAGATGGCGAAGCCAACAATATAGATAGTGATGATGATGGAGATGGCGTTCCAGATGTTTTAGATACAGACCCGTTTGATGTTGATTCTGATAGTGATGAAGATGGCATACCAGATGGCATTGAAGTAGGAGGAGATGGTGTTTATGATCCTTCTTCTGATACCGATCCGTTAAATCCTGATACCGATGGCGATGGAATAACCGATGGTATAGAAGATGCTAATCAAAATGGCACAACAGAAAGTGATGAAACCGATCCAATAAATCCAGATACGGACGGCGATAATATATTAGATGGACAAGAAGATTTAGATGGTGATGGGGTAGTAGATTTCAATGAATCTGATCCATTAAGAATCTGTAGCCCAAATCCTATTTATCCAGAATGTGACTTTGATGGAGATGGACAAATTAATGAAATAGATACAGACGATGATAACGATAGTGTAGCAGATGCAGATGATGAAGATCCTTTTGATTTAGAGTCAGATAGTGATGGAGATGGCTTTTCAGATTCGGAAGAATCAGGCGACGATGGGGAATACAATCCAGCTAGTGATAGTGATCCATTGAGCCCTTGTGATCCGAATCCAAACGTAATTGCATGTACTGCAGTAGATGAAGATAACGATGGTCATTTCCCAGGTATAGATGCCAATGATCCACAATTTGATTCAGATGATTCGAATCCATGTGTACCAAATGCTGCCGCAAGTCGATGTGATTTAGACGGTGATGGAGAGGTAAACAATGTAGATGAAGATGATGATGGCGATGGATTAGCAGATGTCAATGATATTGATCCTCATGATCCATTATCTGATACAGATGGAGACGGTATTTCAGATGCAGATGAAATTGGAGAAGATGGTACTTTTGATTTGGGAGTTGATTCTAATCCATTAGAAGCAGATACTGATGGTGATGGGATCAATGATGGAGAAGAGGTGGCAAATGATAGCAATCCAATAGATCGATGTGATCCAGACCCAATAGCAGGTGGGTGTGACATAGTTAACCCTTGTACAGAAGATCCATTATCCGCTACTTGTGATTTCGATGGCGATGGTTTGGTCAATAGTGATGATGACGATGACGATAATGATGGCATTCTAGATGTTGATGAAGATATTAATGATAATGGAGACTTCAGTGACGATGATAGTGATGGAGATGGAATTCCTGATATCATTGATATAGAAGGTGAAGATGAGACTATTTTTATCAACGATCCAGTATTTGTACATATCAAAGCCTTTTTACAAGGAGCCTATGATAGGACAGAAGGTCAAATGACAGACTTATTAAGAGTTCAGCAAACGATTCCTTTAATAGAACCTTATGGTACTTTAGAAGTAGGTGGCACAAAACCTTTCACACATGTTGGAGCTGGAGGAGGAGAGATGATTGATTCAAGTGTATTAGAGGTAGAAGGACAAAATGCGATTGTTGATTGGATATTCTTAGAATTGAGAGATAGTGAAACTACTGTAACAGAAACAAGATCTGCTCTTATTCAAAGAGATGGCGATATTGTTGATGTAGATGGTGTAAGTCCTCTAGCGTTCCCTGTTGAGGAAGGTGATTATCACATTGTGATTAAACACCGAAATCACTTAGGAATGATGACTGCATCACCTGTAACTTTAACAACTTCTGAAAAAGATCCATTAACACTTGACTTCACAAATGACTCTGCCCAAACTTGGGGAGAAAATGGCTTAAAGGATTTAAATGGCACTCATGTTTTATGGGGAGGTAATACAGATGGAAATCGATATGTCATCTTCCAAGGAAGTGGGGTAGGTATTCCGGATACAGACGGAATCTTCTTTACCATCTTCTTAGATGCATTGAATAATCCACCAATTTATAATCACATCTCTATGGGGTATTATTTAAGCGATTGTAATATGGATGGAGATGTGAAGTATCAAGGATTAAGTAATGACATTGATGATTTGATTTTCTTTAATATATTAAGTCATCCACAAAATCCAAACTTCTTTACTAACTTCTTTATAGAAGAGCAAGTACCAGAGAAAGAGTAAGCTATAAAAACAGAGAATAGAGAGCAGAGAATAGAGAGATATTTCGTTTGAAAAATGATCAAATTTCATTGTTTATTAACGAGATCTGTCTCTA
>CAYOBX010000099.1:6124-12194 GCA_964402245.1 uncultured Saprospiraceae bacterium
TCTCTATTCTCTACTCTCTGTTATAAGACTATAATTCTTATCATGTTTTAAAATTTATTGCCTATTGTAAAGGCACATTTAGTCTTTCATAAGCGCAATAAATTTTAAAGTAAATTCCTAATTAAAAACAATTTTTGAACATGAAGCTAGGACAAATTATTTTTGCTGCCCTTATTGGATTTTTAAATTATATACCAATAAATGCACAAGTACAGTTTATTTTAGATTTAGACCTAGATACTAGAGTATACACTGTTTCTATGTTACCAGAAGTGACTTGGACTCATCCATATAATAAGACAGCTACTGCCCAGATTACAATAAAGGCTCCTACAAAATTATTTGAATTAGCGGAGTTTAAATCTTTAACACCAGATGTAGAATGGAATATGAATGCAAGAGTAAATGGACCACTAGAAGCACCGAATACAGACTATTTATCTTTTACATTAGTGACTAGCGGTTTAGAACCACTTGCTTATGAAGCGGGCGTACCTACAAAGCTATTTTGCTTTACAAATTCGATAGATTGTACAGGGGAAGTATCTTTAATTAACAATGAAACAGATCCATTTCTTCCACCAAATTCAAGGAGCATCAATGTTGGTAATTCCATCGCAGTGCATGGTGCAAGAGGGGAAGCATATACAGGGAATGTGAGTGATAAATCATTTGAATGTGACTATGGATTAGATAATATCAATGCTACACCGCCAGTACCAACATCGATAGAAGCATTTGTGAATATTTATCCTAATCCAACGGCATCTTTAGTTAATATTGATTTTTCTTGGGATCGGTCGATTGGGGAAAAGCAGATTCTAATCTATGATAATATAGGTAACTTGGTACAATTCTCTAAAGCAGAAATTATGCTTGGGGAAAATCATATCAGTGCGGATATATCAAAACTAACAAATGGAATTTACAATGTTCTAATTGTAGAGAAAGGAGATAGAATGTCTTTAGGAAAATTAATTAAAGTAGAATAGAACAACTTATACAAGGGATTAAAAATAGAAAATTTAAAAAAGCAAATTAAGGGCGAGATAAACAACTAAAAGGCTTTAGTAAACAAAAACAACATTCACCTTTATATTTGGCCAGCAACTCGAAAGTTGCTGGCATTTTTATTTTTATTAGCTATTAGCAACAAGCTTTTAGCCGTTAGCTTCTATTATGATTACCTATGGTGCTATTTATTTTCAGCCGCCTTAAAGCAAGGAGGTTAAATAAACAGTGAAAAATATAGGAAGCGTGTATTTAGAAGCTGAATGCTAAAAGCTAATGGCTAAAGTCGATCTAATTTAAAGAAAAATTCAGAACTCGACTGTCACTACTGTGAAACATTAATTCAGAAATGTAAGGGGTCATAAATTCTGCTAAAGGAAATTGGGACACCATTTCTAACACTTCAAACTCAGATTCCGCCATAAAAACGGCCCACATAACGGATCTATCTGTGGCTAAAGAATAAGACTTTAAATGTCCTTGTGAGAAAAGTTGACTGACCGTCTCTCTTTGAGAAGGAATTAATCTAGTGAAGTCATTAGTTAATACCTCTGGTAGCTCAAATTCTACCATAAATTGTTTTTTCATAAAACAAAGCCTTTTATTTGATCATTCTTTGATACATTTATCAAAGAATCTGTTTGATTTAGACAAGCTCTTCAAATAGTTCGTTTAAGATAATACTTCGCCTATGTGTATACAAACGTAATACCAACACACTCAGTTTTAACAGAACAAAAAATTAACGACAACTTAACGTATATTTATTTTGCATGATTTAAAAGTCTGTTAAACACCAAATATATGCTTTTCAGCAATAAATCTTATAGGAAAATTACTTTTTTATCTCCCCTTTCACAAAACCTAGGAATTGCTTACCTTTGCACTCGCTAAAACTGATCCATGAGATCACTATTGGTAACCAGTGCATTAAAGATAGGAAAGACTATCAAATTGTACTATAATTTATATTCAAATGGCAATTTATTTACCAAAAGAAAAAGTCGAAGAGATTTTTAAAGAGCACGGTGGTGCTCCAAACAATACTGGCTCAGTAGAAGGTCAGATTGCATTATTCACTTACCGTATTGAGGCACTTTCTCAACACTTGCAGAAAAATCATAAAGATCACTCTTGCAGAAGAAGATTATTGACTTTAGTAGGTAAGAGAAGAAAATTCTTACAATACTTATCAAAGAAGGATATTACGAAATACCGTGCATTAATTGAAAAATTAGGTCTACGGAAGTAATCTAAAAAGATTTTATATAAGGAAGTGTTATCAGAAACACTTCCTTATTTATTACCGTTAATTCCAGTAGATCAAAGACACACAACTACTATTATAAAATGGTAATTAGATAAAATACCTCTTTGAAAAGGTTGCGTTGGCTCAAAAGTCATTAGAAAATTAGTAGCAACAATAGAAACTGACTGCCGACAAAAACATCTAAACAATAAAATTACCTATAGGCTTTCCTTAAAAAACAATGTTGGTCGCCCATCTTTTTGTAAGTAGAATAGCTTACACCAAGCTACATTTATCCAAAAGGATTCTCAACCACTATTATTCTACGACACTATATTAATTTAAGAATACTAGAGTCTTAGAATACAAAAAAAATCAAGTAAATGGGTTCACAAACTCCTATCAGTACATCATTTAACCTACCCGATGGACGAGAAGTAAGTATTGAAACAGGTAAATTGGCTACACAGGCAGATGGCTCTGTAGTCGTAAAAATTGGAAATACAATGCTATTTTGTAGTGTTGTTTCTACTCACGAGATGAGACCTGGTCAAAGCTTCTTCCCGCTTTCTGTTGATTATCAAGAAAAATTTGCAGCGGCTGGACGTATTCCTGGTAACTTCTTTAGAAGAGAAACCAGGTTATCAGACTATGAGATTTTAACTTCTCGTCTAGTTGACCGAGCAATTCGACCATTATTTCCAGATGGTTATATGTTTGATACACAAGTTATCATCAACTTAATATCTGGAGATCCTGAAGAATTGCCAGATGCATATGCAGCTTTGGCAGCTTCTGCAGCTATTTCTGTTTCTGATATTCCATTTGCTTGCCCAATCTCAGAAGTAAGAGTGGCAAAAATTAACGGTGAATATGTTGTGAATCCTACTAGAACAGCTAGAGCAGAAGCTACTTTGGAAATTGTAGTGGCGGCTTCTTTGGATAATATCATGATGGTAGAGGGAGAGGCAAAAGAATGTTCTGAGAAGGAATTAGTAGAGGCGATTAAGGTTGGACATGAAGCGATCAAAGTCATGTGTAAAGCACAAGAAGACTTAGCGCAAAAAGTTGGTGATAAAGCAACTAAACGACCTGTAGAACCAGCAGCAGAAGATGAAGAGGTAAAAGCAAAAGTAAAAGAGCTAACTAAAGATAAAATATATGCAGTTGCGAAAGGCTTTTTAAATAAGGCGGATCGTAAGGCACAATTTAAGGAAGTAAAAACAGGTTTAAAAGAAGCTTTGCTAGAAGCAAATGGAGAAGAGTGGATGGAAGAGAAAGGAGAGTTTGTTAGTAAATACTACAATAAACTAAAGAAAGAAGTCATCAGAGAAATGGTGATGGCAGAGGAGGTTCGTTTAGATGGTAGAAAGTTAAATGAAGTACGACCTATCTGGACGGAAGTGAATTACTTACCATCCGCTCACGGGTCAGCGATTTTTACTAGAGGAGAAACACAGGCCTTGACTTCTTTAACTTTAGGAACTAAACTGGATCAATTAATGATTGATACGGCTTTAGATCACTCTTTTGAAAGATTTATCCTACACTATAATTTCCCTGCATTTTCTGTTGGTGAGACAAAACCAATGAGAGGTCCAGGTAGAAGAGAAGTAGGGCATGCTAACTTAGCGTCTAGATCATTGAAGCAAGTCATGCCATCCCCATTCCCATATACCGTACGATTAGTGTCAGATATTTTAGAATCAAACGGTTCTTCTTCCATGGCAACAGTTTGTGCAGGTTCCCTAGCCTTAATGGATGGTGGTGTTGGTATCAAATCCCCTGTATCAGGTATTGCAATGGGTATGATCTCTGATGGTACTAGAAATGCAATCTTAACAGATATATTAGGAGATGAGGATGCATTAGGTGATATGGATTTTAAAGTAACAGGTACAGAAAATGGTATCTGCGCTTGTCAAATGGATATTAAGATAGAAGGTTTATCTTATGATTTATTAGAGCAAGCATTGGATCAAGCAAGAGAAGGTAGACTACACATTTTAAATGAAATGTCTGGCACACTTGCTGCTCCTGCTGAAGACTTTAAAGATCACGCGCCAAGAATTGTCGAATTAATTATTGACAAGAGCTTTATTGGTGCAGTAATTGGCCCTGGAGGTAAAGTGATTCAAGAATTACAAGAGGTTACTAAGACAAACATTAATATTGAAGAGGTAGATGGCAAAGGAGTCGTTAATGTATCTAGTAATGATAAAGCCTCTATTGATGCAGCTGTCGCAAGAATTAAAGAAATTACACATGTACCAACAGAAGGAGATGTGTATGATGCAGTAGTAAAAACAGTAATGCCATACGGTGTCTTTGTTGATTTCCTTGGTAAGAGTGGTTTGTTACATGTATCAGAAATTTCTCATTCTAGAATTGATAGAGTAGAGGATGTATTCAAAGAAGGCGATGCGGTAAAAGTAAAACTGATTGGTGTCGACAAGCGTTCTGGTAAATACCGTTTATCAAGAAAGGCCTTAATGGATCGACCAGAAGGAAGCGGTCGAAGACCTGAGGGGAATGATCGGAGACCTGATCGGAGACCTGATCGAAGATCATAGGTTTTTTAATGATGAATGAGAAATGATGAATCACGTGATTCATCATTCATCATTCATCATTTTAAGAAGGCCCGGGTGCTGAAATTGGTAGACAGGCATGTTTGAGGGACATGTGTTCTATGGACGTGCGGGTTCGAGTCCCGCTCCGGGCACAAAAGCTGTTGCAAATCATTCATTTGTTCATTGGAATCTTCATAGGTGGCATCCATCATCATTTGCAGTAAATCAGGATGTTTTTTTCACTATTTCTTCTTTTAGGGATGGGGTAGAAATAAAATTGTAAATTTATTTCTACCCCATCCCTTAGAGATAGCGTTTAGCACAATTTTATCTAGGACTTTCATATCTTTTTTAAAAGCCCTTTTTCTATCATTTACGAAAAAAGCAATTTAACGCAATGTTAAATTCGACCTAATTCAACTGTAAAATGTCGGAGTATAGCTGCCTGCTTTTTAATTTTAAATCCAGCGGTAATTTTATCTCGTCGCTCCATTACCTTAGCCAAAGCAACCGCAACATAATCCATATGTTGAAGAGAATAGACCCTACGAGGTATTGCTAATCGTAATAATTCCATTTCAGGTATTCGATCTAAACCTGTTATTGGATCTCTATCAGCCAATAATGTTCCAATTTCTACGCCTCTAACGCCACCTTCTATATAGGATTCAACACCTAAGACTTGTGCAGGATATTGATTTTGAGGAATGTGAGGCAGCATTTTTTTTGCATCGATATACAAGGCATGTCCCCCAATAGGTTCTTGTATAGGAATACCATACTTCTTAAGTTGTGCGCCTAAATAGTGGACTTGTTCTATTCGATCATGTAAAAAATCTAGTTCAATAGCTTCTTTCAATCCTTCGGCCAATGCGCCCATAGCTCTACCACTCATTCCTCCATAGGTAATAAACCCTTCGTAGATAATAGTAAATTGACTTAACTTTTCATATAAGGCAGCATCATTAAGCGCAATGAAGCCACCTATATTGACTAGTCCATCTTTTTTAGCACTCATCCATACAACGGCAACCTCTCGAAACATCTCTGTTACAATTTCTTGAATAGTCCAGTCTGCATAGGTGGCCTCTCTGGTTTTGATGAAATAAGCATTCTCTGCATATCTCGCTATATCCATATAAACAGGGATGTCATAAGCTTTAGCAAGGGCGATTGTTTTTTTTATATTATCTAGCGAAACTGGTTGTCCTCCAACTGTATTACAAGTTACTGTAAT
>CAYOBX010000099.1:12294-15061 GCA_964402245.1 uncultured Saprospiraceae bacterium
ATCTATAATTACCCAATCACTATGCAAATTGAATAAATTATAATGAACTTCTTTAATTTTAGCAGTTCTCTCTGCTTTTGTTCTAAAATAAACAGGTTCAACAACTTTAGTTTTATATGGAGGTATGTGTGGTAAATGCATATTTACTTATTTATTTCACTACTGTACATTTTTTACATAAGCACTCACTTCGTTATACTAGGTGACGAAAACTGGCCTTTGGGGACAGAAAATTATCTTTTCGCTGAGGAAAAGATAATTTTCTGTCCCCAAACCCCTTAGTCCCGCTGCCGCAAGGCAGCGATATAGCACCTATTCAAAAGTGTACGGTAGAGAATGATTTTAAATGGAAAAGAATATTGAAAGGATTAGAATAACTCCTAAGGTAAGGTACTTAGATTCGAAAAGAATCCCTGCGTTTTATATTTAAAAATAAGCAAAATAGCATTAATCAAATGTACGAAATAATTTCTACTTAATAAACAGTGTACTTCGTTAGGAATAAAACAAAGGAAAATTTCCTTTTGAATATTAATTTCTTCTAGTATTCAGACTTTTTTACGGCGTTGTTAGTTTACTTAGGAATATATAAGGCAAATAAACGTATTGTTGCAAAAAAATACTTTCTTATTGTAATTTTGTAGAGTTACTAGTTATAACAAAATTAATTTTCTTCCGTATTCATTAAAACAATTAAGCATGTGGGCTTAGTTGAATTTTCTAAAAATTCAGGGAATAAATTTCTTCCTAGCGATCTCATCCCCTGACCGTTTATAAACAGATTAAAATAAGAGTATATGCCTTATTTATTTACCTCAGAGTCCGTTTCAGAAGGACACCCAGATAAAGTATCGGATCAAGTATCCGATGCAATTATTGATGCTTTTTTAGCAGAAGATCCCAAGTCAAAAGTAGCTTGTGAAACACTTTGTACTACTGGTTTAGTGGTAGTTGCAGGGGAAGTGCGATCAACGGCTTATATTGATGTTCAAAAAGTAGTTAGAGATACGATTGCTAAAATTGGTTATACTAAATCGGAATACCAATTTGATGCAGCTTCTTGTGGAGTGATTTCTGCAATTCATGAGCAATCAGCTGATATTGCACAAGGGGTAGATGTAGGAAAAAGTGCAGAAGATCAAGGTGCAGGTGACCAAGGAATGATGTTTGGTTACGCAACTAATGAGTCTGATAATTACATGCCACTAGCATTAGATATTTCTCATAAAATATTAGAGGAGTTAGCGGCTATCAGAAGAGGTGGAACAGAAATGACTTACTTACGCCCTGATTCTAAGTCTCAAGTAACTTTAGAATACAATGATGACAATACACCAAACCGTATTGATACAATTGTAGTTTCTACACAACATGATGACTTTGCGGAGGAGTCTGTGATGTTAGCACAAATTAAGCAAGATGTAATCAATATCTTGATGCCAAAAGTAATTTCTAAATTACCAGCAAGAGTACAAAAATTATTCAGTGGCGAAATTACATTCCATGTTAATCCAACAGGTAAATTTGTAATTGGTGGACCACATGGTGATACTGGTTTAACAGGCAGAAAAATTATCGTAGATACTTACGGTGGTAAAGGTGCGCACGGTGGTGGTGCATTCTCTGGAAAAGATTCTTCTAAGGTAGACCGATCTGCGGCTTATGCAACTAGACACGTAGCTAAGAATTTGGTAGCAGCAGGTGTTGCAGACCAATGTCTTGTGCAGGTAGCCTATGCAATTGGAGTGGCTCAACCAGTAGGTGTCTTTGTGGATACTTATGGTACCAGTAAGGTGAAAATGACAGATGGAGAAGTGGCAAAGAAGGTAGCAGAATTATTTGATATGCGTCCAGCTGCAATTGTTAAGCGATTTGGCTTGACTAATCCTATTTTCTCTGAAACTGCTGCATATGGTCACATGGGAAGACCTTGCGGTACAAAGACGGTTAATGGTAAAACCTATGAGACTTTCCTTTGGGAAAAATTAGATATGGTAGATACTATTAAGAAGGCATTTTCTTTGGAAATGGCGAGTGCTTAAATAAGAGAAGCCAGAGGGTCAGATTGCTTTGTTGTCAGAAGTCAGATTTATGATGTTCACAGCTAAGCGTTCGTTAAATAAAAAAAGCTCAATCAGTGATGATTGAGCTTTTTTTATTTACAAACTAAATTGTTTCACTATCAAAATCGTCATGAGGTCAACATCATAAGCTGACTCCTGACCCCTGACTCCTTTAATTCTACAAATACTTAGTAGAATTTCTCTCCTTAATAATATCCTTCAATTCTTTTAGAAATTCATATTGATTTGGAAGTACTTTTTTGAAAGCTTCCTTTATGGCAAAATAACTACCCTGACTTTCCATATCTGGAATCATTTGCTGTAAAGTATCTTTTACAAAGACGGCATCGTCTTTCATTAAGCCTTTGAGAGAAGGAATGTCATGCCAATCACCTTCTACGGCTATAGCACCCTCTGTTTCTCCTTCTAAGTTATCAACGGGATCTAATTCTATCGCTTGATCTTGCTGTACTAAAGCCAAAGCCTTAGCCTGATCTTTTAGCGCCCCTTGTGGAATACACCATTCTGCTGTCTCATTTTGTTCCTTAGGCTTCACCAAAAAGACTTCTAGACCTTTATCCCGAACTCGGTAGATGATTAAATTAGCTTTGTTGAGTAAACTCATGGTAATTGATTATTGTTTTGTATTACTTGGTTTTCGCTGAAAATAAATTCAAAAAATAAAAAATACTTTCTTGAAAATC
>CAYOBX010000100.1:0-15049 GCA_964402245.1 uncultured Saprospiraceae bacterium
CCGTCCAAATGCCGAAGTTATTTTTTTGTCGTTACTTATTATTTAATTTTGGATTCATTAACTTGACAATCAAAAACGATCTATCCCCTATTAAGAAAATGAAAATAGATATATAGAAAAGAAACATCTAAAAATAGGAATAAAGAACTTACAAACAAACCCTGCAAATTTGCCCAATATTTATTAACTTCGACCTTCTATATTAAATCCTATGAGAGATTTTATTCTAATTAAATAAGGCGAGTAGTTTTGCTACTCACTGATATAAATTTTATTTAGAAAAATAAAAATATATAAATGAAAGTACAATTCTGCGGTGCTGCGAAAGAAGTAACAGGAAGTTCCCACCTAATCACTTTAGATAGTGGTTATAAAATTTTATTAGATTGTGGCTTATACCAAGGAAATAGTGAAGAGATGAAGGAGTTCAATGAACAATGGATTTACAATCCAAAGGACATTGATTGCTTGATCTTGTCTCATGCACATATAGATCATACTGGTCGGGTTCCTAAGTTAGTAAAAGATGGCTTTGATGGAGATATTCATAGCACTCATGCTACTAGAAGTCTATGTTCGATCATGCTTTTAGATAGTGCTAAAATTCAGGAACGAGATGCAGAATATTACAATAAGCGTTTAGAAGAAAAGAAGGCCAAAAAGAAAAAATCGAAAAAGAAAAAAAAAGGAGCTAAAAAGGAAGTAGAGAAAAAACCTAGAGTACCACTATATACTAGTGAGCATGTAAAAGAAACCATGAATTTATTCATTAGCTATCCTTACGATAGACGAATAAATATACATGAAGGCGTAGAGATCTTATTCAGAGATGCAGGCCATATATTAGGCAGTGCTAGCGTTACTTTAAAGATCACAGAAAATGGCAAAACCACCGTGATTGGTTTTACAGGAGATATTGGTAGACCTAATCGTCCCATACTAAGAGATCCTATGAAAATGCCAAAAGTAGATTACTTAATTTGTGAATCTACTTATGGTGACAAAGATCACGATGCGAAGCCCGGAGAAGATAGTAAGTTTCTTAAGATCATTAAGGAGACTTGCATAGAGAAGAAAGGAAAATTAATTATTCCTGCATTTAGTATAGGTCGAACTCAAGAGATTGTCTATATGCTAGATCAATTAGCTTCCGCAGGTGTTTTACCCAAAATACCTGTATATGTAGATAGCCCATTGGCGGTCAATGCAACAACAGTCTTCGGTTCCCATCCTGAATGTTACGATGATGATTTGCATGAATATATGTTGACAGATGATAATCCTTTTGGCTTTAACGATCTGACTTATATTAAAGATGTTGCGCTCTCCAAGCAATTAAACTTTTCCAAT
The DNA here is from genome assembly GCA_964402245.1 of uncultured Saprospiraceae bacterium. Classification (GTDB taxonomy): domain Bacteria; phylum Bacteroidota; class Bacteroidia; order Chitinophagales; family Saprospiraceae; genus JAFMDF01. The sequence continues at coordinate 1,351 of CAYOBX010000100.1, forward strand.
GAGCCATGTATCATTATCAGTTCTTCTGGTATGATGAATGCGGGACGGGTACGGCATCATTTAGCGAATAATATTGCCAATCCAAAAAATACTTTTTTAATAGTCGGATATTGTGCCCCCCAAACGCCAGGGGGAATGCTAAGAAATGGTATTGAAAAAATAAAGCTATATGGAGTAGTGCATCCTGTAAAAGCACAGATTGAAGTGATGGAGTCTTTTTCTGCGCATGCTGATCGAGGAGAAATGCTGGATTTCATCAAACATCAAAAGAAAGGCTTAAAACATTTATTCTTAGTGCATGGCGTAGAAGACCGACAAAAAAAATTCAAGACGATGCTTGGAGAAAAGGGTTTTAAAAAGGTAGCTATACCTAATCTCGGTCAAGAATTTGAATTAAAATAAATTATGAATATTCCACAAGCATTACTTCCGCTTTCCAGCGCACTTAATATATTATCCTCTGATTTATTTGAGGAAGGCCTTAAATTATCTAAAGAGAGTCCTAGGAAAAGAATCATTTTGCCGATGCATAAATCATCGGATGCATCCATGCATCGGATGCTTAATTTTATTCAACCTGGTAGCTATATTCGACCACATAATCATTTTTTGTCCAATAAAACAGAATCTGTTATTGTCATAAAAGGAGCTATACAATTTTTTACTTTTTTTGAAGATGGCACGATTGATAAAAAATGCATTATTGGTGGTGCTAGTAAAAATTTTGGGGTAGATATAGAACCTGATGTGTATCATGCTTTTTTTGCATTAGAAGAAGACACTATTGTTTTTGAATCCAAACCTGGGCCATACGATAAAGAAACAGATAAATTGTTTGCGGAGTGGGCACCAGAGGAAGGGACAGAGGATGCATTATTTTATATGGAAATGTTGAAAGATTGGGAAATGGAAAAAGAAGACTAGGATTTGTAAGATTTTAGAATTAGTAGGATTTTGAATCGTCTTACTCCTCAAAATCCTACTAATTCTAAAATCTTACGAATCCTATAATTCTGACCTTTATTTAAATAATTGATACACGATTAAACTTCCAAAATAAGCTAAGCCTGTCATAAATACAAATTGAATAATTGGCCATTTCCAACTATTCGTTTCTCGCTTAACTACTGCTAGAGTACTCATACACATCATCGCAAAAACATAGAATATCAAGAGGGATAAAGAAGTAGCAAAATCATAAACAGGTCGTCCTGTGAGCGGATTTGTTTCTCTTGCCATTCGATCTTTAATAGAGCCTTCATTTTCTTCACTGCCAATACTATAAATGGTCGCCATTGTACCGACAAAGACTTCTCTAGCTGCAAAAGAGGTAATCAATGCGATCCCTATTTTCCAATCAAAACCTAAAGGTCTGATGGCAGGTTCTATAAATTTACCAAGGTGTCCTGCATAGGAAGCTTCTATTTTATTAGCAGCGATCAAATCTGCTGTTTGTGTTTCGCTAAAGTTTTTTTGTTCTGCTAAGGTGATTGCTTGTTCCTCTGCTTCTATTATTTTATTGCCTGGTCCATAGGAAGCTAATACCCATAGAACAATAGATACAATCAGTATAATTCGTCCTGCCTCTATCGTAAAAGTTTTTACTTTTTCCCAAACATTCAATAGGATATTTCTAATTACAGGCATTCTATATTCTGGTAGTTCTAACATGAGAAAACTACGCTCCTCAGAATGAAGTAAACGTTTTAAAATATAAGCAGATCCCAATGCTGCAATAATTCCTAATAAGTATAAACCCATAAAAGCTAAACCCTGCGCATTGAATATGCCATAGCTAGCCGTAGCTGGAACCACAAAACCTATTAGCACTGTGTATACTGGAATTCGAGCAGAGCAACTAATAAAAGGCGTTACCATAATACTAATCAATCGCTCTTTCCAATTACTGATTGTTCGAGTAGACATCACAGCAGGAATTGCACAGGCTGCTCCAGATACTAAAGCTACAATACTTCGTCCATTGAGTCCAAAGCGTTGCATTACATTATCAAACATAAATACAGCTCTCGCCATATACCCTACTTCCTCTAGTATGGATATTAATAAAAACAAAATCGCAATTTGCGGAATAAATATTAAAATTCCTCCAAGTCCAGCAATTATCCCATCGGTCAATAAATCTGAAAACCAACTCTCAGGTAAAGTCGATTTTACAAAACTATTCAAGTTAGCAAAGCCTGCATCAATCAAATCCATAGGAAATCCAGACCAAGAATAGATCGCTTGAAAAACCAATAACATGAGTGCAAAAAAGATAACAGGTCCCCAAATACTATGCGTAACAATACCATCTATCTTATCCGTCAAACTTAACCCTTTCCCATCAGGCCGCTGAATCGCTTTTTTTAGCATGGGCGTAAAACGATCATAGCGTTGCATCACTTCTCGCACTTGCATACTTAAGCGATTAAAACCACCTTGAATAATATGGTCATTAATATGATCTCGATTCGACTGATCTAAAAAAGGTAAGCGCCCAGAATTTTGAGCTACCAATAAAGCTAGGTAAGGATTATTTATTTGAAGTTTAGATTGAACCACTTTCGCTAAGTCTTTTTCCCCTTTAGATAAATCATAAAAAGAACTTAGTTTTTGATCAGGTTTTTCTATTAGCTGACTGATTTCTTCTTTTAGTTGCGATATATTTTCCCCATCTCTAGCACTAATTGCTATTACAGGTACTTGCAAAGAATTGCTTAGCGCATCTGTATCATACCAGATTTGTTCTTTACGGGCAGCATCTGCCATGTTCAAAGCAAGTAAAGTGGGAATACCCAAATCTCTTACTTGTGTAAACAATAATAAATGTTGTTCTAAATGGGTAATATCAGCAACATAGACAACCACATCTGGGTAGTAGGGATCTTTTTGATTGGCTAGAATATTTAAGACAACACGTTCGTCTTGAGAGGTAGGATAAAGACTGTATGTACCAGGAAAATCAACTAGGCGTACTTTTACTTGGTTCCCTAACTGGAATTTTCCTACTTTCTTCTCAACAGTCACTCCTGGAAAATTGCCTACTTTTTGGCGTAAGCCTGTTAATTGATTAAAGACTGTAGATTTCCCACAATTTGGGTTCCCAATAAGCGCTACTGTAACAACCTTTTTCTCCTGCAAAGGTTTTTTAACTACTTCAGCATTATACATTCAGCTTCCTTATTTCTAATAGCAAATTGTTGATTTTCCATTTTCAAATAAATAGCGCCGCCTAATGGAGCTTTTCTCACGACTTGAACATTACTTCCTGGTAGAATCCCCATTGTCATTAGTTGACAACCTACTTGTTCATCTGAAAAAGCAGCAATAGTACCTTTCTTTCCTAATTCAAGATTATTCAGTGTATTTGGCATCTCTATCTATTTAAAAGAAGTTGCGCTAACAACGCCTATTTCACACGGAAACAACTTCAAAGCTTATTTTAATTTAATCTAAATAAAGCATAAATTTAATACTAAATCGCATTAAAAAAAGGAATATCCCTAAAATTTATTAGGAAATTGACAAGATTTTAACTGCTTTTTTCAAATTTACTACACAATAGACTTGTTACTCTTTAAGAAGTGCTTCTATGAAATGTGGATTTTTTCGATAGTTTGTCTTAAAAAATTAGTGCATAGCCGAGCTACGGACTCATTTTTTAAGGCAAAATAGCGAGAAAAGACATTTTCAGAGGAGTGTTTCTTAAAGGGTAACAAGTCTAATAATTCATTTTTCGCCTTTTTCAATCAAGGCTCTGTTAAAATATGGTAGAGCTAGTAGTCAAAGGGGATATTCGTTAACAAACTAATGAAATTCGGTTCAATACAAATGAGATTTATTTTCAATATTAATGCATTAGGATAACAAAGATTCGACCTACTATCTAGTTATAATTTTAATAAGAAATTTGATGCTTATATTAACACTACATTATCATTTTTCCTGTTGACTATTCTCGTATTTGTATGTAGTTTAGCATCATGAGTTTACCTCCTATCTATCCAAATTTATTTCATAGGAAATCATTTTCTTCTTTTCGAGTAACAAGAAATACCTTTTTATTTATATTTCTAGTCTACTCCTTAGTCTCATGCAAGACAACTACAAAAGACTTACCTACTAAGTCTAACAGCGATGTCGTTTTATATAAAAAAGCCTTATCCTTAAAAACTATAGTAGCTGACTTCTCTTTAATGAGTGCTCCAGATTTTAATAGTGAACTAATAGAAAATTTACCTAAAGGAACCCTTTTAAAAGGAATCGCTTTTAGCAATAAAACTATTCATTCAAAAAGTATTAATGGAATTACTTATAAAGAACCATGGCAACAAATTAAGACAGAAGACGGAAAAACAGGTTGGATGTATGGAGGAGGTTTAACACTTGTAGGTCCCATCGTTCCTACAATGGCGCAAAGTGATTTTCTACAAAAACGTCTTAATGGAATATTTGGTACAGGTCTATCAATGGATATATTATTATATAGAAAAACATACAATGCTATTTCTACTAGCCGAAATTTTGCTAATGCATATAGTAAGGGGCTAAGTCTTAGAGACTCTGTTGCCCAAATACTATCCACGACAGCAGAGGTAGTAGATCCTTATGAACCAGCGGATTTTTCTTGGTTAGAATATACCTTACCAGGTTTTCGTATACAATTAGTTGCAGAAGCTACAGCATATTATCCTTATATTGATTATGCTTTCTTTTTAGAAAAAGCAAATACTACATTTGAGAAAGAAGATGATTTATTTATGCAGCTAAATATAGCTATGTATAAAGATAGTATGGAACAAGCTTTTCCTAGCTGGGTGCAACAAACTTGGGATTATGGAGGGCATAGCCTTTTAGGATCCAATAAGCATTTTGAATTATTACAATCAATAAATGCTATTTATCAAAAAACATCCCTATTTAATTCTCATTTGATTGGCTATAAAGACGCTTTATTAAGCGATATATTGGCAGAATGGGTGACTTATTGGGATACCCAACAAGCCATACAAAAAGAATTAAAGCAAATAATTGCTAGTAATTTCTCTTGTTTAACTGAAGAAGAGCAGCTACAATTGCAGCAACGATTAGTCGCTTTCGACAACCCTGATTTGCATAGTATTAGTTTAAATAATAAAAATTAGACATCTTTCTTTCCTCGATTATTAGTACTTCAAAATATTTTTTGAATAAATTCTATTTCTCTCATCTAAAATGTATTGTATTCCGTAGATATTTTTGTGCTATCTTCTGAGTATCTCTTTATTTTTGTAGGAATAGTATACTACTCTTTAAAGAATAATACTAATCACAAATTCATCAATCCATGATTTTTCTTTTATTAAGATTATTATTTATTATAGCTCTTGGCACTTTTTGTGTAAAGTTGTTTTATCAACTCATTTCAAATGTCCAGCCCAGTAGCAATAAAATTGTTGATGATTTAAAATCATTAAAAAAAGAGGTAGCAGAATGGCCAAAAAATCTAGTGCCTTGGAGTAAAGAAGAAATGGAGTTATTGTCATTTGAGCAAATGCATCAAGAAGTAAAAAGTGGTTTATCAAAAAGTGCGAAAGGTATTTTCACTTCCGTCTATCATGAACCTCTATTAATCTATAATTATAAGCAATATTTAGCTCGTGGCGTTAATGCTTTATTATACGCTCGTACCTCTAAACATGAATTTGCCTACCGCATTAATAAAAAAGAAGTAATTATCAGTATTGATAATCAATACACTGGAGTCCTTAAAGAAGATGGTAAATTCTACGGAGGAGAAAAGAATAATTTAATTGCTGAAATAGACAGGGATGATACACTAGAATTACATCCAGTAAGAATTGGAACAAAAGAAGTTGGTCGAGTTGTCAATCCCATCAAAGCAGCTGTCCCTAATCCTAGAGCATTTAAATTGGTAGGACCCTTAGAAGAAAAAGAAGAAGAGGTCTTTCTCTCTTTAGCCATTTTAGAAATGGTGACAGAGTCTTTTAAATAATTTTAAAATCATAAATTTCCTGATTATAACAGATTGCGGTGAATGAAAGATATAGTCCATTCGAGACTTTCCACAACAATTATAGTATAACCACGAATTCACTAATTTATACTAATTTAAAAATTAGTGAATTCGTGGTTATTTATTTAGTATAAGTATCGAATGCAACACAATTTGTAAATAAGAATGAAATGTACCATCCAAAGTAGCCTCCCATTTACTCAATCTCCACTACCCAATAAATTGTTCTTTCATCAGATGTAAATTTTCTTTCTAAAATTGTACTTTACTGTAAAACGATTCTCTGGCTATCGGTTGACGGTTTATCGAACCAATAACATCTTCTTTGATCTTGTACCAAAATCAGTAATCAACTGATAATATATTAACCCCTTTACTCCTACTAGATCATCAAGCAATATATGATTAATTCCCGCTATTCCGTATTCTTTTGAACGTTTAATTATTCTACCTGTATTATCTCTCAATATTAATTCTACATTGCTATTCCCAGGAAGATAAAAGCCTATGGTAGTTTGATTACTAAAAGGATTTGGTTCATTTTGGAATAATTTAAAAGCTTCCGATTTTTGTATTCCTTGAGGCTCTATGGAAAGGAAATCAGTTCTATTTTCTGTTAGCTCATTTTGGAAGTTTCCTGTTGAGGAACAATCTGATACTGACATATTTACTACTTCATTATCAAACATTGCATTACAGCCACTACTATCTTTAACGGAGGCTAAGAAGTAGCTAGTTGTCTCCGTTGGACGAACAGTTATAGCTTCTCCACTTTCGTACCCCGATAGGAAATAAGTACGAGAAATGTCCGAAATAAATAAGTCATAAGGTGGGGTTCCTCCATCCATATTTAGTATTAAAGTTCCAGCTTCCCCTTTGCAAATATTAGGCGTGCCTGCAAAGCTTACAGAGAAAGGTGGAGCATTATATCTCAACTCTTGTTGTAAACCCTCAGATATACAATTGCCTGATTGCACTTTTATATCTGTATAAGATCCAATATGTAAGCCTGAGAATATATATGATCCATTATTAGTAGTGGTAATAACATAGGGAGTCACAGGCCTATTATCAACCATATAGGAGAGTTGATAATTTTGATTTGGGAGTAAGTTTCTTAATTGAATAGCTCCATTTCTCAAACAAGGACTAGGAGGTATAACCAATCCTATTTCAGGCGCTGGAGTTTCGTTAATCGTAATGGCAATACGTGCAAGATCACTTTCGCAACCGTTGATAGTCTGACTAACCCAATAGTAATATCGACCTATTAAATCTGCTGTTGGAGGAGGCGCAATACTAGTTCCATTACCGCCAGTAGGTAATACATACCACCGTAAATTTTCTCCTTGTGCATTAATTGGGGTAGTTGTTGCTCCTCTACAATAATTAACTGATTCCACTATTGGTGGGCTGGGTCGATCATCATCAACAGTTACCTCAATCATTGTGCGAGCACTTTCACAATTATTTATTGTTTGACTTACCCAATAAGATGTTGTACCAGCAATACTTGTATTTGGTATTGGAGGTGCAGGGCTACCCACTCCGCCACTTGCAACAGAATACCACAATAAATTATTTCCTATAGCAGTCAATGGGGTTTGTAGTGCAGCACCTTTACAATAAGTAATATCAGTAGTGAGAGGAACAGGTGTCTCTTGAATAGTAATAGTCACTTGTCCTATATTATTATCCATTAGTGTACAACCATTACTATCTTCTAAAGAAACAAGGGAATAAATACTTGTAGTAGTTGGTATTACTGATAGGATAGTACCACTTATATAGGATGGGAATTCTAATAGATTTTGTCCATCCGTCAGTACTAACGTATATGGATTACTACCATTTTCAATTACTATACTAATACTAGAAGCTTCCCCTGGGCAAATAGTATCATTTGCACTGAATACAACTGATAAATTACAAACTGCTGGTGTTAGCATCACTTCTAGACTACTTGAAGATTGGCCATCTAGTACCACTCTAATATCTGAATAACTCCCTGCTGTTAAACCAGTAATCACATAGTTACCCGCTTCATCTGTAGTAATGTTTGTCATTACTCTATTTCCATCTATACTATAAATTAAAGTATAAATTGTATTAGCTAAAAGGCCTGTCAATTGGATACTTCCGTCAGTAGTATTGGCTGGCGGAACAATTAGACCTAGCCCTATAGCTACTCTTTCTCTAATAGTAATATTAACAGGCACTCTGGCACTTTCACAATCACCAATAGTTTGACTGACCCAATAAGTTTGGACACCCAGAATACTAGTATTCGGTATTGGTGCAATGTTAGTTCCATCACTACTAGCTTCAGCAGCGTACCAATGTAATTGATTACCAAATGCCATAATTGGCGTTGCTGTTTCATTTAAAAAATAAGTAGCATCGAGAACACCCGGTGTAGGAGGACTTGGACTATTCGATACAACCACCATAGCTCTTGCACTTTCACAGCCATCTATAGTTTGACTGACCCAATAGGTTTGAGTACCCACAATATTAGGATCAGAATTTACTGAATCCATAGCACTTCCTTCGGTAGCTGAATTATACCATAAAAGATTCTCCCCTTCTGCTGTTAGCAAAATAGAGGTACCTTCGCAAGTACTCAAATCTGTTGTAATTGGTGGTGAAGGAAGATCCTTTACTAATACCTCCATTAAAACACGATCACTTTCACAGTCATTAATTGTTTGGCTTACCCAAAATTGTTGTAGCCCTATACTATCTGTCGAAGGAATTATTATATTAAATCCTTCTCCTCCTATTGCCGCTTCATACCAAAGTAAATCCACTCCCTCTGCTACTAAAAACGTCTCGTCTCCAACACAAATATTTGAATTGGTTACAGTAGGTACAGCAGGTTGTGCTTCAACATTTACTTCTAGTAATGAACGAGCACTTTCACAGCCATTAACAGTTTGGCTCACCCAGAATTGTTGTATCCCTATAGTATCTGTTGCAGGGATGATTGAAGCCATACTAACACCACCAATAGGAGCAGTATACCATTTCAAGTCTGTCCCTTCTGCCATTAATGGAGAAGCTTCTGATCCTACACAATAAGCGACTGGTGTAACTATTGGAGTATTTGTAGTATTAACAGAAATGGTAATTGGATTTACTGTATCTGTGATTGCACAGCTATCGCTACCAATCAATTGAACAAGGGTATAAGTCGTCGTCGAATCTATTGTAAAAGATAGATTAGCACCATTTATATAATTAGGAAATTCGTGATTATTGGTACCATCTGAAAGGGTCAATTGATAAGGTCCTCTGCCATTAGAAATAGTAATATTTAGAAGCGCCTCTTCCCCAATACAAATGGTATCCGTTCCACTTAAAGCTGCCATTAAATCACAAGTAGCATCTGGTAAGTTTATATCCGAGATACTAAAGGTCTCCCCATTAAATGTAATCGAAATATCATTGTAATTACCGGATTCTAAATCACTAACAACTATTCTTCCATCTGGATTTGTTGTAATCGTATCAACCACTGTAATACTATCCCTGGTATAAGATAAGATATAACTAGTATCTGGCTCTAATCCTGTAAACTGAATACTTCCATTATTACCATCTGTTGGCAGTATTAATTCTGTACCAACTTCTGTAATCGTTCTTTCTTGAACAGTAACAATTATAGATACTCGATCACTTTCACAATTATTAATGGTCTGGCTTACCTCATAGGTTTGTGTGCCTATCCTATCAGTTGCAGGGGTTGGGCCCGTAGGGGTGCCTGCTTCATTGGTATCGGTATACCAAAGCAATTGATTGCCAATGGCCGTTAATGGAACTGCTGTAGCATTTAAAAAATAATTAATATCAGACACGATTGGCGTTGGCGGAATGGAATCAATAGTTACTTGTAACATAGCCCGATCACTTTCACACCCATCAATTATTTGACTGACCCAAAAACTTTGAATCCCAATTACATCTACCATAGGAACAGGAATCGTGTCACTGCTAGTACTGTCTGTAAGTGACTCAAACCATTTCAATTCCGTTCCTTGTACATCTAAGGTTATTGGTGTTCCTTGACAAGTTGAAACATTGTTAACAATTGGTGCTGCTGCTGCATTGCTTACTGTTACATTGATTATAGTTCGACTACTTTCGCATCCTGTAACCGTCTGACTGACCATATAACTAAATACACCAATACTATCTGTTCTTGGAGTAGGTGCTATATCTGTACCTACTAGGTCAGAAAAAGAATCATACCATCTTAAATTACCTCCATTAGCAGACAAGGGTTCGACGGTAGTATTCAGACAATAAAATAAATCCTCAACAGTAGGACTAACAGGAAATGCATTGACTGTAACAACAACTGGTACTCGTTCGCTTTCGCAATTACTCACTTGGCTAACCCAATAGGTTGTTGTTCCTGGAATAGCTGAATTGATAGTAGGGGCTTCTGATAATTCTATAGTACTTGTTTCCGTAGTGTACCATATTAAATTTGAAATCCCTTCTACGAGTTCAACCGATCCATCCCCCATACATAAATTCACATCAGGTATGTTAGGAGGATCTGGTCTTTCTACACGAATAAGATCTAGTTTTGTACGTGGGCTTTCGCAGGCATCAATGGTTTGACTCACCCAATAGCTTTGGGTATCTAATACTGCTAAATTAAACATAGGATCGTCCCTACCATCACCTCCAATAGGAGTATCATACCATAATAAATTATTTCCCACTACAGAGGAAATAATACTATCGCCTTCACAATATAAAATATCAGTAGCCATCGGTGCTGAAGGCAAGTCTATTACTTCTACAACCAATTCTTGAAAAGGGCGGCATGTAGAATTAAAAGGCGTAGGATTTAATCTTGCATATACATAATAAATTCCTGCCTCTATGGGATATGGTACTTCCTCTACCATCATTCCACTTCCCAAGATACCATTGGGAATGTTTACATATAAACTAGAATCAGTTTGACGCTCTGTAAAATAGACAAACTCCATATTAAAGTTTCCTATATTTTGTATACTATCTAGAGCTAAAAAGGCATTATTATCTCCAACACAAATAGTCGTTGATCCAGTCAGCGTTCCAATCTCAGGACAAATGGTATTTTCACAATCACAAAGAACTGTTATTGGATCTCCCCAAAAACAATCCATATTACTCGTATCTATATTAGGACTATTATTTGCATCCCAAATTACCTGTGCATTATCTCCACTATAGTTGACATCAATTCTAGCATTGAAATTTAAATCAATAGTTCCTTCAAAATTTGCTCTGAAAAAATTTGTATTAATAAAATTAATCTGAAGCTGATCAACCATAGGATCATAATCAGATTTAAGATTTCTAAGATCATTCCCACTTATGGTAACTACCTCTTGGGTACAATCAAAAGTAAAATCAAAAGGAGTATTAATAGATAGCTCAGTCCCTCTATTGAAGAATATTTTGGCCCCTATTGCCCCACCGACAGTTTCGCAATCTATAATATTTAAAGTGATTGAAAAATCATCTACCGTTAAACCAGACACAGAACAGTCATGGATTGGTCCTAAATTAACAGTAGCCCCTCCTGTAAATCCTCCTGCTATATTCCAGTTAAAAGAAGAACTTGTACTAGAAGTCGAACAATTTTGCGCAACAGCTCCTTTTGCAATAAAAGGGGTTAAAAAATAAGTTCCATCTCCTCTAGTCAACGTATTACAATCTATTGATACATTTGACAAACTCGATAATGGATTATTAGCATCTGACTGAACTATATTTCCAGTTGTGCTATTCCAGATAGCAGAATTTGTTGCTGATTGAATAGCGGTCTGTGCAGCTACTCCAGTAGTTAAAGCCTCTATAGGGTTGGCATCAGAAAAATACCATCCAATTATATCTACGGTGTTATTAATAGACGTACCACTTGCATCAACAATGAGGTTACTTTCTGTACAGGCATCTATAGTATTTACATTAGTTGTAGTTATAGCTGTACCAGGATTATCGGCTACACTAATAGTTATTTTCACTTTACAAGGAGGATCATTTAAGGCGTTTACTTCTGCCACCCAAAATTCATATATCCCTGCCTCATTATTATTGACCTGTCCAGCAATAGGTGTAAAAGAAGAGCTATTAACAAGTATGGCTTCTGATTGTAAATCAAATTCTCCCAAATACCAATCAAAGCAATCTAATGAAAACTGGGATCCATCAAATCGTGTACTTGTATTGCCTGCTTGAAAAGTAGGGATTTCATCTCCAATACAAATTTCATAATTGGATGTGTTAGCTGTATTTATAGCAGTATTTTGAAAATAATCACTAGCATTCGCATTACATAAATAATTACGGCAATCAGACCGAGCTACATCATGTATTTTTTTATATTGACAAGGAGAGAAAGTAGTTGTACAACCAAAAATAAAGTTATTACTCATTATATTTTGGCTTAAAATAGTAGAACTGGTAGTACTAAAAGTAGTACCACTATTAGGGGAAATCGGAAGATTAGGAGAGACCCCCTCGTGGCTTTCTAAAATATGAGCTGCATAAGCAGCTTCGTCAAAGGCACAGCTCGACCCACCAGCCATATAACAGGCCGTCCCTGCACCAAGGTGATTGCAATTATGACTAAAACTAGGGTCTGGCCAAGTATCACATATTCTATCTCCTTCGGTTAAACAATCACAATTATCAAGCGAGCCTGTTGGTACACCATCTCCATCAATTACAGGAAAATCTATAGATTGAGCATAGGTATGTGGTAAACCAAAATAATGGCCTAACTCGTGAGCTAAATTACTTCCCATTATAGCAGTGCCATATCGAAGTACTGTATAATCTCTACCTGGAGGGTATGGCGCAAAAGCCATTGTACCACAGCAATCATGATCCCCAAATAATCCGCCCACAAAATAGATATTGATAGCATTGGGAATATCATAATTTACAGATTCTATCAAGTCGTCATTACTATCATTAAATCCTGTACTAGGTTCGGTACTTTGATAGAAATCATATAAATCGCAATCCTGTACACGCTGTCTATTTATCTCATAGAACTCAATATTTGCATTAGCATATAATTCATTTACTTCTACTAACCTATTATTCAAATCTAAGTTAAGAATTGCTTCAAATCCACCATCTTCTGTTTCTAAATAATTGGTGCCCGTCCAATCAAAACATTCAAAAATAGTAATAGCTATCGGGATTCTATACTTACCTCCATTACAATCTATGGAAGGAACAGCGGGAATTGAGCAGGCAGGATCTGGTTCTGTGTTGGAATCATTCCAGCAATTAGTACCGTATCCCCCCTGAAAAGCAGTTGCACAAGAAATCGCTTGAGATTTAGCTCTTTCACTAGCTGCACTGCTATTTTTGTTTTCCACATCAGAACAGCTAAAAAGATCAGTCGCTCCATTCGCCATTCGTTGATAGACTTTTTTCTTATAAGCCTCTACATTGGATACTTGTGAAAATGTTATTAGGGGAAGGAATAAAAGTAAAAGACAAAAAGTCGCTCTGATTAGAGAGGATAATGTTGTATTTCTCATAAAAAAAAGCATAGGAATATAGTTCTACATCCTGTCAAGTCAGGATATAATTTTATTATAATTTTGTGGTTCTTTGACAAATCCAGTGGAACGTCTAGGATCGTCGAGGTTTGAAACCTCG
>CAYOBX010000101.1:0-9419 GCA_964402245.1 uncultured Saprospiraceae bacterium
ATGGAAGAACAGAGAGTAGAGAAGCGAGAAGAGAGATGAATTTCGTTCAGAATCAACGAAGTTTCGTTATATGAAAACGTAATATATCTCTATTCTCTGCTCTCGCCTCTGTTCTAATCAAAGTGACAAAGTAAAAATTAAATAGTTAGAAATTAAGGTAGCTATAACTTTTCTAAACACTCCTAAAATAGAAATCTAAATTTTCCCTATATTGGGTCATTTTAGAAGAAAAAATTAACTATAAATACATGACTAGAATAAAAACACAATTTGACTTAGCAGGAAAGGTAGCTATTGTAACAGGGGCATCAAAAGGAATAGGCGAAAGTATAGCAAGAGGCTTAGCAGAATATGGCGCAAAAGTAGTCGTAAGCAGTAGAAAACAAGAAGCAGTCGATCAAGTAGCAGCCAGTTTTAAAGCGGATGGATTAGAAGCTACAGGTATAGCTTGTCATGTAGGAGATCAAGCTCAATTAGAAAATTTAGTAGCGAAAACCATAGAGATTTATGGAGGTGTAGATATTCTAATTAATAATGCAGCGACTAACCCAGTATTTGGGCCATTAGCTCAAGCAGATGGTGCCTTACTGGATAAAGTAATGAACGTGAACGTAAAAGCCTGTATGCTATTGGCTAATATGTGTCACTCTAGTATGAAACAGCGTGGTGGTGGATCTGTTATTAATATAGCTTCTGTGGAAGGACTAAAACCATCCGCTGGTTTAGGTATCTATAGTATCAGTAAAGCTGCAGTAATCATGTTGACACAGAGTCAAGCAAAAGAATGGGGGGTAGATGGTATTAGGAGTAATGCTATTTGCCCAGGATTGATTCAGACTAAATTTAGTAAGGCCCTTTGGACGAATGATAAGGTATTAGGTCAAGTAGAAAAACATTTACCTGCTGGGCGTATGGCCCAACCAGATGAGATGGCTGGGTTGGCTTTGTTTTTAGCTTCTCCTGCTTCTGGTTATTGTACGGGTTCTATATATACGGCTGACGGTGGACATATGATTGCTGGGTAGCCGTAACACGGAATTTATTCCGTATCGGTAGCATGGAATTTATTCCATGTTACTGATTCAATAGTCCGTGCCGTTTTTTCACGCAGAGAACGCAGAGTTTTGATAATCAACATATTATACTCTGCGGGCTCTGCGCACTCTGCGTGAAATAATTTTGTAACTCATTGAGTGTCAATAATCATTTTAAAATTGCACGGACTATTGTGATTAAGAACGGAATGAATTCCGTGTTACGGATTGACGGAATGAATTCCGTGTTACGGATTGACGGAATGAATTCCGTGTTACGCATGCACATGACAAGGCAATTGAAACATAAACGCTGTCCCTTCATTCAGCTTACTTTGTACTCGAATAGTAGCATTATGTAATTCCAAAATCTTTTGTGCAATAGCCAGGCCTAATCCCGCGCCACTATTGGATGGCTCTTTACGAGAAGCTTTGCGATGCCTTTCAAAAATATGTATTTGATCTTCTTTAGAAATACCAGGACCATTATCAGCAATTTTGATTTCTACATGTTCCTCAAGTGGACTTATCTGTAAAATAATCTTTCCATTATTTGGAGTGAATTTTACTGCATTATCCATTAAATTTTGGATGACTCTTTCTACTAAACCTAAATCAGCAAACACCATTGGCAGATTCTTATTAGGCATATCTAAGGACAAAACAATATTTTTTTCCTTTGTCAGTATTTGATATTTTGCAACCACATCTTGTGCTAACTCTCCAATATAAAAAGGTTCTTTTTGGGGTTCAATTTGTTTAGCCTCTAATTTAGAATATTCAAATAATTGAGTAATTAAATTTGATAAACGATGAGAAGAATTCAAAACAGTTTTTAAATATTTTTCTCGTTCTACAAGCGTTAATGTCTCATTTTTCATTTGCATGGTTTCGATATATCCTTGCATGATCGCCAACGGCGTTCTTAGGTCATGGGAGACATTGGCTATTAATTCTCTTCTTAGATTTTCTATGGATTTTAATTGATCTATATTTTCTACTATTTGATCCGCCATCCCATTGAAGGTATCCGCTAATACCACCAAGTCTCCGCTCTTATCAGGAGTGATTCTAGCCAAATAATCTCCTTCTTTAAAGCGCTGGACTGTTTCAATAATGCCTCTTAAATTTCTTGTCAAAAACCAAATCGCCAATAGTCCTAAAAGCATAGCACTTATTAGAGTAATCCATACCATTTGCTTGCCTAATTTGAACATATAACTACCTCTTAAATCAGAGACAACGGCCATTTGTTCTTCACTAGCTAAGATGATATATACATAACCTTGTAAAAGCCCTTTGTTTAAAATAGGTGCAGCAGAAAATATATTTTGAGTGTTAGGATTTCTTGGATCATCTCCTTTTAAAAATGGGCGGTTTTCTCCAGATTCTATAAAGGTCTTAACCGGTTTTAGATCTACAGATTTTAATTTAACTTTTTTGTTGGGGGCTACATGGGTAACAATAGTGCCTACAGTATCCAGCAGATAAACTTCTACACTCGGATTGATTACCATCATAGAATGCATAATATCCATAATGGCAGCTTGATCTATCGCTCCATCGGTCATCGGCTTAGTCACAATACTTGTACTATCGGCTACGCCACCATATAATTTTTGATTGACTTCCAAAATATATTCCTCCGCTACATAATGAGATATATAATTATAAGCTACACTTACTGTTGCTAATAGCAATAAAAAGGCGAGAGAAATTTTGAAGTATAAATAATTATGTTTTTTCATTGGATGATTTTTTTGTTGTTAGAGTATGTCTAAAATTTGTACGAATTGATAATCAAGAGCTTAGGGTTTTGAGGAAGTATTAAAATTGTTGCCTAGCGAGCTAGGTGACCATTTTGAGGCGAACTCAAGTTTCCTAAGACATTGGTTATCAGGAAGTAGAAATTTAGACATACTCTTACTTAGAATAGAGAAGAGCGTAGAGAACAGAGATAGATTTCGGTTCAATTAATGTGATTTCGTTGGGGTTAATCGAATACAATCTCTATTCTCTCAGTGAAACGGTCTCAGCTCTCTGTTCTCCTATTAAAGTTCTTCATTAAATCTATAACCTACCCCCCAGGTAGTCAAAATATAAATAGGATTCTGTAGGTCTGGTTCTATTTTGGTTCTGAGTCGATTTATATGCGAATTGACCGTATGTTCATAACCTTCAAATTCATAGCCCCAAACTAGATTTAAGAGCTTTGTTCGTTCATAACTCTTACCTGGATTTGCTGCTAGTAAAGTAAGCAGTTCAAATTCTTTAGGAGATAGATCAATTCGCTTTTCTTTAATAGTAATTTTCCTTTTGTCGAGGTCAATTTTTAGGTCTCTGTATTCTAGTATAGTTTTACTTTTTCCAATAGGTTGTTGCTTTCGATCTATTCTCCTAAAAATGGCTTTCACTCTAGCAATGAACTCTCTTACGCTGAACGGTTTTTTCATATAATCATCTGCACCCATTTCTAAGCCAATGATTGTATCAATTTCCTCTGCTTTAGCTGTGAGCATTAATATGGGCGTATGAATCTCTTTTGCACGGATACGCCTACAAATTTCCAAACCATCCATTCCTGGAAGCATCAAATCTAGAATGATTAAATCATAAGAATTATTTAATGCATAGTTTAATCCTTCTTCTCCATGATTAGATTTATCTAGATCACATTCTAAATCTTTTAAGTGAATTTCCAATAAGTCGATAATGTTTGGATCGTCTTCTACTGCTAATACTTTTCTCATAAGTTGGAATTTTGGATTCAAATAGATATGAAATATCATTCTACTAGACATTAACAAAGAATATAGAGAGGATAGGAGACAATAGAAACAGGTTTCGTTTGCAAATGATTAAATTTAGGCATATGCTAATTGAAATCCATCTCTTAGGAATGATGTAGAAATAAATTGTAAGTTTATTTTTTCATCGCTCCTAAACCTTGCTCGTATTTCTTTGTTTTTTTATGTCCAGTAGTGAAATGTAGATGAGATTAGTTAATAGATTATTAGTTCTCTGACCTTCGCTATGGAGAGGGGACAGAAGAAGTATTGACGACAAAATATCTTGAATAAGAGTAACAAAGGTAGTGTCTAAGTATCACAAAACTATCACAGAAGTAACAAGAATAAAAATGTAAAAGTTATAGGAATTAAAATTATTCTAGCTAAGTACTTTTATTACTGTCTGGAGTAGGACAGTTGATGTAAAACTGCATTATTTTTGGTTTTATTAAAGATTGATTATCAATATGTTATAATATATATGTGTTGTATGATTTAGTCTTGTTAGACTTTTGTGATATTATCGAATAGATTCTGTTATATCTTTGCAACGCATTAATTTTATAGACTAATTAAATTTATATGAAAAATACTGTCTTATATCTCTTATTATCTGTCTTACTTGTTTCTTGTATAGGGAATGACATTATAGATGACATGGTCGAAGAGCAACTGAGAATTACCATGATGCCAGAGACTATTGCAGAGGGAGAAACTTTCCAATTTGCTGCCCGCTTTACTAATAATGTAGGAAAAATAGAAGAAGGAAAAGTCGAATGGACTAGTTCTGATCAATCCATTCTTACTATAGACCAAAATGGTTTAGCAACTGCATTGCAGCAAGGATCCGTAACCGTAACCGCTACGGTTGCTTTAGAAAATAAAGAACCATTAATTGAATTAATCCCTATTACCATTGCAGCTACCACTGTGGTGGCGGAAGAAGTTTCAAGTGCAAGATCTGGAGTTATTGAAACAACTACTTTTTATACACTAGAAGGTGATTTTACTTTAGAGGAGGTAGATGGAAAATTGCTGTTATCCATTGCAGAAAATTATTTAACAACCTCAGCCTTACCAGGCTTGTACCTTTATCTATCAAATAACCCTAATACGATTAATGGTGCATTTGAAGTAGGACTTGTAGAAGTTTTTGAAGGAGCGCATACCTATGAAATAGAAGGGGTTGATCTCAATGACTTTGATTATCTATTATATTTCTGTAAACCATTTAATGTAAAAGTAGGAGATGGGTTGATTAATTAACCACTATTACTAAAGAGTAACAAGTCTACTGTTAATATCAATCATCCAATTCGTATTAAAATGAAAAATCAATCAATAATAAAAGCGATAAGCGTATTAGTTGTTCTTTTTTTCTCAACGACTATATATGCTGGTGGTCCTTGGCCGCAACTCAAAAATAGAGGCTATATTAAAATATCAGAATGGTGGATTATTTCCAATCAACACTATACCGATCAAGGTCGAATTGATCCCAATGTTACGAGTGGACTTTTTAATACCAGTATTTATGCAGAATATGGTTTTACAGATAGAATAACTGGAGTAGTCTACTTTCCTTTTTTAAGTATATCCTACTTTAATAATACGGTTTCTGGTACAACAGGAGAAACAATCTTTCCCGGAGAATTACTTAATAGTCTTGGAGATGCAGATATAGGTCTTAATTATAAGATTCTTGAAGGCCCTCTTGCCTTAAGTGCATCCATTACTTTTGGATTACCAATCGGAAATGAAAGTGGTGGAAGTTTGGGGACTTTACAGACAGGAGATGGAGAATTCAATCAATTGTTACAATTAAATATAGGTAGTGGCTTCAAATTAGGCGATGCGAACGCTTATGCTAGTGCTTATATTGGTTATAATAATAGAACCGAAGGATTCTCTGATGAGATTCGATATGGTATAGAAGCTGGGGTAACCTTATTCGATAATCGTTTAACAGCGATAGCTAGACTCTATGGTATCCAATCAACGAATAACGGTATTGAAGGGCAAAGAGAAAACAGTACTAGTATATTCGCTAACAACAGTGAGCATTTAACTATTGGACCAGAAATAGCTTATAGCATAGGGGAAAATTGGGGAGTGTCTGCTGGATTTGGAACAGCAGTCTCAGGAAAATTGATTTTCGCTGCTACTTCTTATAATGTAGGCATCTTCTTTAAAATATAGGTTCTTTGGCAAATCTTGTGATTGTAGTGGATTATCAAAGGATTTTTTCGTAATAATACGATATTTCGTAAAAAAATATGATTTTAAAAAATATCAATAGGCTATTAAATTTTATAATCAACTGATAAACATAGAATTAGAAATTGCAAACCCAAAATAGAGAAGTCTTGGCATAGCTATTGGGTTATATTAATTGAGTGAGACAACTTTAAAATATTTTACCCCCTCCCAGTTGAACCGATATGGATGAGTTTGTAGAAAAAGACAAGCTCTAATCTTAAAAGTACCAAACTAAATCCATCTTTATTTTTTAATCTAATGAATCAGTTTTCTCAATGTTTAATCATTGATTAATCGATTCAAATTAAAATTAATTTAATGAATACTTTTTTTGTACACCAAAAAGAGGCTGGGAAAAATCTGCATATATCTTCCCTAAAAAGCTTCAAAAAAAAATTACTCATTCCGCTTTTTGCTTTATTAGCAATAAGTATTGGAACGGCTCAAGTTGTCATATCGGAAGTGTTTCCTAATGGAACTTTTGAGTTAGAGAACAATGGCAATACTACCGTAAATTTGTCCAATTATTGGATTTGTTCTTTTCCAAGCTATACTCAATTAAATGATTTATCTATAGAATGTGGTTCCTTAGCACTACAAGCAGGGGAATCCGTTACGCTATCAGGTTTTGATAGATATAATGGAAATGATGATGAATTAGGATTATATAATAGTAGCTCCTTTGGTAGCTCTACTGCCATTGAAGCTTATGTCGATTGGGGACCCAATACGGATCAAAGAGCATCAGTTGCTGTTGCCGCAGGAATATGGACACAAGGAGATCATGCATCTGCTTTTAGCAATACTAGTTCCCTTGCTTATGATGGTTCTGGTAATATGGCTAGTGATTGGTCCGTGAATGCTAACCCATCAATTTGCCCAACTTCGGCTCCTCCTCCTCCCCCACCACCACCTGCAGCTACTGCTACAGCTAGATATAGAGTAACATTTGACGCATTTTGGTCAGCTCAAACTCATCCAACAGATTTTCCATCTAATGCCCATTTTTCTGGCTTAATTGGTTTAACACACACTTCTAACGTTGCCTTATTTGAATTAGGTGGAATGGCTTCTCCTGGTGTTGTTAATATGGCAGAAACAGGTTCTAAAAATCCTTTAACTGCTGAAATCAACAGCATCATTAGTGGTGGACAAGGACAAACCCTATTGAGTGGTGGTGGAGTTGATCCATCTCCAGGTTCCGTTAGCCTAGAGTTTGATATTAGTGATTCTCATCCATTAGTAAGTCTTACGACTATGATTGCTCCTAGTCCAGATTGGTTTGTAGGAGTTAGAGATTTAAATTTATTTGAAAACGGAGAATTTATTGATAGAGAAATTACAGTTGGAATATATGATGCAGGATCAGATAGTGGTCCTAGTTTCGCTTCTGGTAATCAAGCAACTAATCCAATGGCGGCAATTAGTATGATTACAGGCGGTCCATTATTAGTTAATGGTTCTATTCCTAGCATGGGAACGATGACTTTTGAAAGAATAGATGTGCCAAATACACCTGTATGTAATGCAGCAGGAGGAACTTTAACAGGCGGCCCGTTTGAATTTTGTGTAGACGGAACAGCGGATAATATTCCAGCAGGTGCTATTGGTTTATCAGGTAATACGGGAAGTAATACCCAATGGGTCGTAACAGATGACCAAGGGAATATCTTAGGCTTACCTCCAATGCCGAGCGTCGTCAACTTCGATGCAGCAGGCCCTGGGATATGTTTAGTATGGAACTTATCTTTTGAAGATGGTTTAACAGGCTTAGCAGCAGGCAATAATGTAGATCAATTATCAGGTTGCTATAGTTTATCAAATAGCGTAACAGTAATAAGAAACGAAGCAGCAGGAGGTACATTAACAGGCGGACCATTTGAATTCTGTGTAGGAGATGGTGTAGCAGATAATTTAGCAGCAGGCTCTATTGGATTATCAGGCAACAGTGGAGCAAATAGCCAATGGGTCGTAACAGATGACCAAGGAAATATTTTGGGTTTACCACCAATGCCAAGTGTAGTAGATTTTGATGGAGCAGGTTTAGGTACTTGTTTAGTGTGGCACTTATCTTATGCAGATGGCTTAACAGGCTTAGCAGCAGGCAACAATATTAATCAATTCTCAGGATGTTATGATTTATCAAATTCAGTAACAGTAAACAGAATAGATTGTGGAGCGGGTACAGGTACAGATACAGGTACAGATACAGGGACAGGGACAGGGACAGGGACAGGGACTTGTGCCGCAGCAGGGGGTACTTTATTTGGTGGTCCATTTGAATTTTGTGTAGATGGAGCAGCAGATAATATTCCAGCAGGTGCATTAAACTTACAAGGCAATGCAGGAACAAACTTGCAATGGGTTGTAACAGACTTGAGAGGAAATATCTTGGGCTTGCCACCAATGCCAAGTGCTGTAAACTTTGACGATGCAGGACCAGGTGTATGTTTGATTTGGGCATTATCATATGAAGCAGGCTTAACAGGCTTAGCAGCAGGAGGCAATATAGATCAATTTACAGGTTGTTATAGCTTATCAAATAGTGTATCCATAACAAGAAATGGAGCAGTAGGAGGTACATTAACAGGTGGACCATTTGAATTTTGTGTAGGAGATGGTGTAGCAGATAATTTAGCAGCAGGCTCTATTGGATTATCAGGCAACAGTGGAGCAAATAGCCAATGGGTCGTAACAGATGACCAAGGAAATATTTTGGGTTTACCACCAATGCCAAGTGTAGTAGATTTTGATGGAGCAGGTTTAGGTACTTGTTTAGTGTGGCACTTATCCTTTGCAGATGGCTTAACAGGCTTAGCAGCAGGCAACAATGTAAACCAATTATCAGGATGTTATGATTTATCAAATTCAGTAACAGTAAATAGAATAGACTGTGGAGCAGGTACGGGCGGATGTGCAGCAGTAGGTGGTACTCTTACAGGTGGCCCATTCAGTTTCACAAGTGTAGGAGATGGAGTAGCAGATAATATTCCAGCAGGTTCTATTGCATTAGCAAATAACAGTGGTCAAAATAGCCAGTGGGTAGTAACAGACGACCAAGGCAATATCTTAGGCTTACCGCCAATGCCAAGTGCAGTAAACTTTGACGGAGCAGGAGCAGGAACTTGTTTAGTATGGCACTTGTCTTTCGATGATGGATTACAAGGGGCAGAAGTAGGGATGAATACAGCTGATTTATCAGGCTGTTACAGTTTATCAAATCCAATAGAAGTAGTAAGAAGCAATGCAAGTGGTTGTAATGCGAATGGCGGAGAATTATTTGGTGGCCCATTCAGTTTCACAAGTGTAGGAGATGGAGTAGCAGATAATATTCCAG
>CAYOBX010000101.1:9519-14970 GCA_964402245.1 uncultured Saprospiraceae bacterium
CAGGTTCTATTGCATTAGCAAATAACAGTGGATCAAATAGCCAGTGGGTGGTAACAGATGACCAAGGCAATATCTTAGGCTTACCACCAATGCCAAGCGTAGTAGATTTTGATGCAGCAGGTTTAGGTACCTGTTTAGTATGGCACTTATCTTATGAAGATGGTTTAACAGGTTTAACTGCAGGTAATAATGTAGACCAATTCTCAGGCTGTTATAGCTTATCCAATGCTGTAACAGTATATAGAATAGACTGTGGAGCAGGAATGGATGATTGTACAGCAGCAGGAGGTACCTTAGTAGGTGGCCCATTTGAATTTTGTGTAGATGGTATAGCAGATAATATTCCGGCAGGCTCTATTACTTTATCAGGAAACAGTGGTAGCATTAGCCAATGGGTCGTAACAGATGACCTAGGTAATATCTTAGGCTTACCGCCAATGCCAAGTGTAGTAGATTTTGATGCAGCTGGAGTGGGTACCTGTTTAGTATGGCACTTATCTTATGAAGAAGGCTTAACAGGCTTAGCGGCAGGTAATAATGTAGACCAGTTATCAGGTTGCTATAGTTTATCAAATTCAGTAATTGTAGATAGAATCTCAGACGGAAGTATATGCCATGTTGGTAGTGCTACTTGTGCAGTACCTACTGAAGCAAAAGCAGAGGTAGTAGGTTCTGGACAAATAATACTTGATTGGGAAGATGTATCAGATGCGAAAGGCTACATTATACAGGTACGTTTTAAAGGAAGAGATAAATGGGTAGCAACAGCTTTGGTAAGAAATTCTAAAGCTAAAATCTCAGCTCCTGCTAATAGAGATTATGAATATCGTCTAAGAACAATTTGTAATGGAGGTGAGGAGTCTGCATTTAGTTCGGTATTTGGATTTTCAATTCCAGGAGAAAATCTTCAGATTGCTAGTTCAAGAAGTGCAGATAGATTTGAAGCAGATTTAGAAATAGCAAATATTGTAAGTACTGTTGCTATTACGCCTAACCCATTCATTAATTCATTAGAATTGAATTACACCAGTAAGTCTGAGAATACACAAGTAGTAATCTTCCACATAAGTGGGAAAAAAGTACTACAACAAGTATTAGCTAAAGATATATCAAAACACCGATTAGATGTATCAGACTTAACAAGTGGTTTATACATGCTTTCTATTCAAGAAGAGGGTCAACAAGTTGTGAACCAAAGAATAGTAAAGCAGACTAAGTAACGATAAAAGAATAAGGAGGAGAACTCCTATACATAATTTTAGTTTTAACTCCCTACAAGTGTGATTTTATAGAGGCTGTTTCTAAGACTTTTTAAGTTCTAAGAGACAGCCTCTTTTTTTTAGAACAGAGAGTAGAGATGGATTTTGTTTTATACAATAAAGGTAAGTTCTTAATGATGAATGATGAATGCCAGATAGTGCTAATCGCCTCCTAGTCCACGTCAAGAATTCATCATTCATCATTTCTCATTCATCATTAAAAAAAGGTCAACGTTAAAAAAGGTCAACATTAATTTAAGCTGGCCGCTTTCGACCCGTAACTTTTTCATAAACCATCCATACATCTAACTTAGGATCAGGATCTAATCCCTTTCCCATACGAGCTAATTGGAACATATGCCAAGGTGTCTGAAGCATACCTGTCATATCTATTTTATCCACACCCGTTAATAAATCAGGAACCGTACAATCTGTCATTGCACCACTCATTAAATCTTTAGCTACATCAGGAAATACACAGAAAGGACGACCTAAGCCAACAAAGTCTAACTCCCCATTGGAGATAGCTTTATTCATTGTATCCACCGTTCTAAAACCACCCGTCAACATCAAAGGAGATTTAATTTTACTTCTTACTTTTACAATAAAATCCATAAAGTAAGCCTCTCTCTTTTTAGTACTTTCTTTTTGAGTAGTACCCACCATAGCTGCGCGCTCATAGGTGCCACCAGACACTTCAATTAAATCCATACCTGCTTCGTCCAACATTTGAATGACCTCCATCGATTCTTCTTCTGTAAAGGCACCACGCTGAAAATCAGCAGAATTTATCTTGATCCCTAAAGGAAAATCTGGCCCAACCTTTTCTCGCATATTGCGATAAATTTCTAATACAAACCTAGCTCTATTCTCCAAGGAGCCTCCCCATTTATCCGTTCGTAAATTAGTAAGTGGTGACAAAAACTGACTCACTAGATACCCATGCGCTCCATGTATTTGGGCACCTTTCATTCCAGCTTTTTTAGCCAAAAGTGCTGCATTTCCATATCGTTCGATTAAGTCTAGAATTTCTGCTTCTTCCAATGGACGAGGCTGGATATACATTTTACTAGGCATGCCTACATTAGACGCACTTACTGGAGCTTTGTCTAAATAAGAAGGTGCTTGTCTACCAGGATGGTTAATCTGCATCCATAGATGCGTTCCATTTGCTTGCGCTTTATCAGCCAAAGTAGTATAAGCTTCTAGAAAATTTTCCTTTTCTGCTATCATTACATTGGCATTTACCAAATGTGATTGATCGACCATTACATTACCAGAGAAAAGTATACCTGCTCCTCCTTTGCCCCAACGCTCGTATAAATTAAATAGATCTGTAGAGGGACGACCATTGGGCTCTGCAATGCCTTCACTTAAAGCAGACTTTGCTATTCTATTAGGTATTTCTACACCGCATGGTAGTTTAAAAGATTGATTGAGTGCTGATTTTTGCATTATATATTCTATTTGTTTTATTATCTCTTTTCTCGCATCAAGGAGTAGATGAGAAAATGCATAAATGAGTAAATAGGGCAGCAGATTTCTGTTTATGCAGACAGATCAAAGCTTGTAGGCTGCCAACATTTACTCATGTATTCATTTATTCATTGAGAACTTACGCTGCTCTATAGTAATGCTGGCAAAGGTAAAATAATTATATTATTTTTATATACTAATCAAAGCGAACGAAAAGTCAAAATTATAGTACGTAATCTCCTGATAAAAGAGAACTGTATACGAACGACGTTCCTCCAAGGAACGTTGTTCGTTACTATATCGATGAGTTATACATTATGAAAATGACTTTTCGTTTACCCTGATATACTGAAGTTGTTTAAGAATGCATCAATTCATTTTTAAACAACTTCACTAATAAAATTCTAAACTAATGAAGCAACTACTACTTATAATAATTTGTTTTTATACTTATTCGCTTAAAGGATGGGGTGGGGAATGGCATCTATTCGCTAGGGGAATAGTACAAGATACGATACCTGTATTAGTGGATGAAATACATTCTATAACTGAGGTATATGAAGCAGAGACTAATTATAACATCCTTTATCCAAGTCATATAGAGCATCATATACTAATTCAACAAAACGATCCCAAAAAAATGCATATACGTTTGCTAAATATGGGTGGACAAGTATTAAGAGAGCAATGGACACAAGCATTGGAAACAGACTTGTATGTCAAAAACTTAAAAGGACTTTTTATAGTGGAAATCGAATATGAAGGTGGGAAGTTTTCTAAGACAGTGGCCGTTCAATAGGGTGGCTATCGCCACTTAGTTTAAGAATGAACACGGAGGCACAGAGGGCACAGAGTTTTAAGACATAATCTAACTCTGTGAGCTCAGGTCTCCGTGTTCAAAACATCGCTCACTTAAAAACAGAAAAAGCCCTCCAAATTGCTAAGGAGAGCTTTTTCATTGTCTTTACTGAGTATGGTACAAGAAGTACCTAATGGAATAAGCTATTAACAAACTCCAAGTCAATTAGTTCTAGTATCTTCGACCGCCGCCGCCGCCGTATCCACCGCCGCCGCCATAGCCGCCGCCACCGCCGCCGCCATAACCACCACGTCCGCCTCCTCTACCACCTCGTCCTCCACCTCTGTTCTCTCTTGGCTCAGCTTTCTTAACCACAATAACCCGTCCGTCAAACTCTTGATCATTTAATGCGTCGATAGCTGCTTGAGCTTCGTCGTCGTCTGGCATTTCAACAAATCCGAAACCTTTAGATCGGCCTGAGAATTTGTCCATAATAATTTTTGCAGAATCGACTGCGCCGAATTCTTCAAAAGCGCTTTGTAAATCTGACTCTTGTGTGTCAAAATTTAACTTTGCAACAAAAATATTCATTAAAATAGAATTGAAAATAAAAAAAATGTGAGTTGACTTTAAAGGTTGGATAAGACTAAATACTTACTTACGAAGACTTAATAATAACGAACAAAAAAATAAACTCATTTATTAATACCTTGCGAATATACAACCTATTATTAATACTTGTGGCTATTTAACACATCTGCAACACATTGTACCTCAACCTTCTAAATGTTCTTTGGCAGTATTTTGTGCTAAAATCAGGTATATTTTCAGGAAATGAGCATTATTTGGTCAAGAATGGTAAAATTTTCTCGTTTTTATAGAATAAAAAAAATTAATATTTGTTAAAAAAAATAATATGGAACATAAAAAAACGCCCTCTTTTCAACCGAATAATCCATTACACGGTGTTAAATTAGTAGATATATTAGAATACTTGGTATTAGAATTTGGTTGGCCTACCCTAGGTGCTACGATCAATATCCGATGTTTTAATAATGACCCATCTATTAAATCTAGCTTGAAATTTTTAAGAAAGACACCTTGGGCAAGGGAGAAGGTGGAGCAATTGTATTTGGATACTATTGGGAGAGCAAGAAAATGATGGTTTGATGGCTTGACTGCTTGATGGTCAACGTTACACAAACAATCAAGCCATCAAACAATCTAACTATTTTTCACAGCATTCTTCTTTTCTTTAATAATTTGCTTAGCAAGATTTAAAATAGTTAAGTTTTCAATTCTAAAAATGCCTCCACCAGGACCAGATTGTCTATGCATATCTAATGTTGGAGGAGATTTCTTTTTGGCACCAAAGTAATTTCTGATGGTTTGTTCTTCGAGATTTAATTGTTTCGCAATTCTTTTAACACTTCCAGTAGGGAGACTGTGCTTAATGTTTCTTAATTCTTCAAAAGTGATAATCATAGATGAAAAAATTTAGTTAGAACCTATTCTAAAAAGAACAGCATAGAAATCTGAAAAATGAATAAGAATGGCTGCATATGAAGCCATGTAAAATTGGTCATTCAGAATTTAAAATTACTATGTGTACATTTTGTTTATTCTAGAGATAGATTTAAATGGGAGAAAAGAGTACATCAAAGATTGCTTGGAGTGTGTGGGTACTCCGTGTAATAAGAATCATAAAAGGGTAACTGGGTATTTATATTGGAAAGATAGATATATTTAGATAATTAACAAATTTTTAATAGTTAAAATGAATATTTATTTTGTAAATACTGCTAAAATCAAACTTTTATATGTATTTTTTTAAGTAAAATATAATTAATTTTACATATTAATAACGACGAAAGAATAAATCCGTCATTTGGGCGAGCTTATTTTGGTCTCAGTTTT
>CAYOBX010000102.1:0-13522 GCA_964402245.1 uncultured Saprospiraceae bacterium
TAGCGATTTTGTTAGGTTTTTTTATAAAAAAACCTAACAAAATCGCTACCTCTAAGGAAAGATAATAAACATACTTGCTGCCGAGTCTCAAAATAAAGGACCTCAGCCTGACGGCTATGATTTGTAACTTCGATGCTATACGATTATCATATGGCATCGAAGTTACAAACCTCAACGATCCTATATGTTCCATGACATTTGTCAAAGAATCATTTTTGTTTGTCAAACATTTAGCTCCTTTTAGCTTTATAAGAGGTATAACTTTTGTTGTGACAGAATAAAATGATAAATTTGTAGATATTAGATGTTACTTATCTAGGCATTCATACACCTACTAAGAATAGGTCTATATATAGAGGCTTGTTGCATTTTAAGACAAGTCTAAAATTGCTCATCCACTAACACTTTCATGAATTACGAATTACAGGAAATAGAAAAATATAAATTTCTAGAGACTAAGGGAGGGGATAATGTATTATTACTATTACATGGACTATTTGGCGCATTGAGTAATTTTGAAGGAATTATCAAGCATTTTTCTAAAAAATACAATGTAGTAGTTCCAATGCTACCCATATTTGATTTGCCTATTAGAGAAGCTACAGTTAGTGGCTTAGTAGAACATGTTCAAGAATTTGTGAATTTTAAAGGTTTTGATAAAGTAAATGTATTAGGTAATTCCTTAGGTGGACATATTTCTTTGCTATATGCTTTGGCACAACCAGAAAAAATTAATTCTATTACCTTGACTGGTAGTTCTGGTTTGTTTGAAAATTCTTTAGGTTCTACTTTTCCTAAAAGAGGAAATTATGAATTTATACAAAAGAAAACACAAGAAATTTTTTACGATCCAGAAGTAGCTAGTAAAGAATTAGTGGATGAAGTATTTGATACCGTAAATGACAGAAACAAAGCTATCCGAATAGTAACTACCGCTAAATCTGCTATCCGACATAACTTAGGAGACAAACTACATCTCATAACAGCACCCACTTTATTATTATGGGGAGATCACGATACCATTACCCCCCCTTTTGTTGGAGAAAAGTTTAATGACTTAATTGAAAATTCTAAACTTCATTTTATAAAAAACTGTGGTCATGCGGCGATGATGGAACAGCCAGAAAACTTTAATACCCTACTAGATCACTTTTTAGCAGAAGTCACCATCTAATGACGGAATATCCACTTACCTTTACCATCTCTGGATCAACCACATATCTTGACTTATCAACCATTCCGTAAATACTTCTCGACACTTTCTGGATTTAAACCTACCGAATAATCAATTTGGGTTTACATCTACTTTAATCTATTCTACATTTACCATTGAATCGGGATATCTCACACAAAATGTCACTGTAAAACTCTATTGTTTAGGGTCCTCCAAAGATTTACACTAGACACAATCTTCTACGAAAAAGTAGTTCCTCTAACACAAAAAACATTTTCCATTATTCTCTAACCAGAACACACATAGGTTATGTTATCCCTTAATAACTAATCTTGTTAAGGCTAGGAATAATAAAAACATAGACTGAATCTATAGCTTGACTATAATTCAGCTTTTGCTTTTTATTATCCTTCGCCACATTATTTTAATTATCTGATTAGAGTAATTTCTTAAATAGATACCCAAAGTTTATTTAGGAAGTGGCTCTGCTAAAGACATTCTCATGAAGCATTTTATTTTAATTTCTTTTCTATTACTATGCAGTTTTTTCGCATCAGCGGATCAGTATAGAGTAGAATTATCTGTCTTTGAAACAGCAGTTAGCTTAGATTATTTTAAAGGCTTAAAAAATGTAAACTTGTTTGTGGATAATAATGACCTATATCGATATTACATAGGTGATTTTGAGGAGATTGCTACTGCCGAGGCAATCCAAAAAGAAGCAAAAGCAAATGGTGTTCGATTTGCAAAAGTTATTAACATTACAGAAGAGCGGACTGCCTGTGCAAATTCTTGTACAGCTCCAGGTCAGATTGAACATATCTTTTTTGATTTTAATCAATATCACCTGCGATCTAGATCCGTACAGGAATTAGATAAATTAAGTTATTACTTACAAGCTAATCCCGAAAATATGGTTCGATTGAATGGCCATACGGATAGTAGAGGATCCGAACAGTACAATTATAGGCTGTCTGAAAATCGAGCGCTTACTGCAAAGAATTATTTATTATATAGAGGTGTAGAAGATTATAGAATTTTAATAAAAGAATTTGGCGAAACAACGCCAATTGCAAAAAATTCTCTTCTAGGGGGTGATAGTCCTCTAGGGAGACAATTTAACAGAAGGGTGATATTTGAAATTCTTGACAAAGAAGGGAATAATATTGCAGGTGTTGTAAAAGAATTTATTGTCCCTGAATCATTAAGAATAACTCCTTTAAATAATTCTGAGGCATTTTTATCAATGGTACTTTAATATCGTAAGCGCAAGAAGAGTAACTATAACAATGCCTTTTGAGGCTTTTAGTTGGACCTTGACATTAGAAACAACTGACAAAAAAAGAAAGCAGTTATAATCCTATATACAATAAGGGCGGTAATAAATATTACCGTCCTTTTATTTTTAGCAGTCCGGAATAAATTCTGTGCTACAAAAAAAACACCTGTGTATAGTCAACATCATATGTCTAGCAACCTAGCGATCTCTAATCTAACAACCGTAGACAATCTGACAGCATAGCGATCTCCTTCTAATGCTTCCGTCCTAAAATTTTTCCAAGGTTAAAAATACGTTCTAATTCTTCCTTTTCTTTTTGATCTTCCAAGTTTGCGTTTTCTCTATGTGCTCTAGATAAATCTGGCTGTCCGGCGTTGATCCAAGCAGT
This sequence comes from uncultured Saprospiraceae bacterium, assembly GCA_964402245.1. Lineage (GTDB taxonomy): Bacteria > Bacteroidota > Bacteroidia > Chitinophagales > Saprospiraceae > JAFMDF01. The sequence goes on from CAYOBX010000102.1 coordinate 2,842, forward strand.
ATACCATGCATCGCCAACCGCTTTTATAGCGGCTCTCATTTGTTGTTCTACCTGTCCATTCAATAATAGATGATACTTTTCTGCGTAAGCTACACAAGGAATATTTTGCATAGCTCCAGTTCCTCTTTCTACAAAACAATATTGTTGATCTTTTGGATAAGCCTGGCTCAATTCTTTTTCTATGCTCAATACATCTGTTACTAAAGCATGGCTATTCAAAACAATCTTCCAGTAATAAGAAAGAGGATCTTCAATATAACTTGCCTGCCCAACAAAATAGTCAAATTGCTCATCTGCAAATAATTCAGGTAATCGAGTTTCCCAAAAAGCATGAATACCAATCTGGTCCGTCTGGTAGCCATTATAATTACTGGTGGTATGGAGCGGAACATGCGCATCTCCTATATAATGACCTATATCCGCAGATAGGCGTAATATTAAATCACTATTCTTTGCTTCCATTGCTTTCGTTAAACTACTTTGTAATCGGATTAGATTATAAGGCAATACGCCATGTTCCACAAAAGTATCTAAGGCAATCGCTTTATTACAGGGCAATACAAAGTCATACCGATCAAAATAATTGATAAGTTCTTCACAATCTATAGACCATTCCTTTTCGTATAGTGGATTGTATATTTTGTTATAAAAGAAATCTTCATAATCTTCTTGGTCTATAAAAATACTATCTCGTCCAAAGAATTGTTGAAAATTATTACCTGTTAATATCATACTCCCATTCATCCCTAATTTCATTTGTTGTCCAAATAATTTCAGGCTATCTTTTTGTTCATTAAGTACTAATACTTCTGTATAGGATCGGCTTGCAGTTACCATATTTTTTGGAAGTGTTTTAAACGGTGACACTCCCCAAATATCCAAATCTATATAATGTCGAATGCCCTCCGTTGCTACTGCATATCGTCGTTTATCAGGACCTACCGCATTATCTGTTAAGTAGTCAATATGTTTTTTATAAAAAGGTATTAAATCTATTGGTAGCGTAAAAACGGCCAATCTATTAATTCGGCGATGTGCAAAGAAACCCCAGTTTGTTATTGGTGAAAAAGCGGAAAACAAGAAAGTTAAAACAAAGATTCCAAAAAGAGTTCTTTTTTTGAATGAGTTCATAAATTTAGCGGTTTAGAAAAAAACAATATTTTCGCAGAAAATTTGCATGCATTATTTTGTATTGAACGCTGAGCAGGCTGACCGAGAACTTAAATCTTGACGGACTTGGGAAATCTCCAAGATTTACAAAGTCTTGGTTTTCAACTAAAGGAGACTTCCCAAATTTACAAATTTTGTAAGTCCATAAATTCTCGGTCAGCCTGTGAGGTGCAAAGATGCAGCGTAATATTTGCTCTCTGCGCCTTTGCATCTCAGCGTTTAATAACAAGTATTAAGTTCAGATTTAAACATTCTACTATAATTACGTAAAACAGGAATATTTTTCATATTAACAGCTTCCCTACAATGAAGGTATTAAAATTTGGCGGATCATCCGTCGGTACTCCAGACAGAATTAAAAGTATTATAGGTATATTAAAAGAATACCGTAAGCGAGGCGAAAAATTCACCGTTGTATTTTCAGCCTTTAGTGGTGTTACAGATTCCTTAATTGAAATGGCTACTAAAGCAGCGAAGGCTGATGCTTCTTATGCAGATACCTACAAAGCATTTCAAAAAAGACATATCGCTGCTATTAAAAAACTATTGAGTGGAACGAGAGAGAAAAAGGCTTTAGCAGAAATGAAGGAAACGCATCAAATACTTAAAGATTTATTAAATGGTATTTTCTTAGTAAGAGAAGCTTCTCCTCGAACAATGGATTATGTCTTAAGTTTTGGAGAACGAAGTTCTGCATATATTATCGCTCATGCATTGACGGAGGCTAGAATTGCTTCTGAATTCTTAGATGCTAGAACGATTATTAAAACAGATAAAAGCTTTGGTGCGGCAAAGGTGGATTTAGAAGCTACTTACGAATTAATTGAAACACATTATAATAATGCCTCAAAGGTTCAAATTGTCACGGGCTTTATAGCTTCTGATAAAGGTGGCTTAACGACAACATTGGGACGAGGTGGTTCTGATTATACTGCAGCATTAATTGGTGCAGGACTAAATGCAGAGGCTATTGAGATTTGGACTGATGTTGATGGTGTATTAACGGCTGATCCAAGAAAGGTAAAGAGTGCATTTACAATTCCTACCATGACCTATGGAGAAGCAATGGAAATGTCTCACTTCGGGGCTAAGGTCATTTATCCGCCAACAATCCAGCCTGCTTATACAAAAAATATTCCTATATATATTAAAAATACTTTTAATTCTTCTTTTAATGGTACTTTCATTTCCCATGAATCGGATTATAATGGTACAGCTGTTAAAGGTATTTCTTCCATTAGTGATGTAGCATTATTGACTCTTTCAGGTAGTGGTTTATTTGGTGTCCTTGGAATAGCTGGTAGATTATTCAATTCCTTAGCACAAGCTGGTATTAATATTATTTTAATCACTCAAGGATCTTCTGAAAATGCCATTAGTTTTGCCATCCAGCCAAAATTTTCTAAGAAGGCAAAAAGAACAGTAGAAAGAGAATTCAAAAATGAGATGCAATCTAATTTAGTAGATCCTGTAAAAGTAGAAACTGATTTAGCGGTAATGGCGATCATCGGAGAAAATATGCGTTTGCAACCGGGCATCGCAGGAAGAATGTTTAGAGCATTGGGAAAGAATGGAATAAATGCAACAGCGATTGCTCAAGGTTCTTCTGAATTAAATATTTCTGTTGTCATTAATAAAGAAGATGAAAAAAAGGCATTGAATGCTTTGCATGAATCTTTTTTCTTATCAGAAACAAAAACTCTTCATTTATTTATGGTTGGCGTTGGTTTGATCGGTGGCACCTTAATTAAGCAAATTAAAAATCAAGCAAAGTTATTGAGAGAAAGAGGAGGCTTAGAAATCAAAATAGTTGGTCTATCTAATAGTAAGAAAATGCTATTCAAAGAACAAGGCATTAATCTTAGTAGTTGGAAAAAACAATTGCTTGCTGCTAAAGAAAAAACTTCTTTTAATGGGTTCATCGAAAAGATGAAAAACATGAATTTGTCTAATACTATTTTTATAGACAACACTGCCAATAAAAAGATAGCCACTTACTACCATGAAATTCTTGATAGTAGCATTTCTATTTCTACGCCTAATAAAGTAGCCACTTCTTCTTCTTATATCCAATATCAAAAACTAAAAAACACAGCTGAAAAAAGAGGGGTGCATTTTATGTATGAAACGAATGTTGGGGCAGGACTACCAGTTATTTCTACTCTAAACGATTTAACGAATAGTGGGGATCGGGTTACAAAAATAGAGGGCATCTTATCTGGATCTCTTTCCTTTATTTTCAATTCCTTTACGGAAGGAACTAAGTTTAGTGATATTGTAAAAGAGGCTAGGGAACGAGGGTATACAGAGCCAGATCCAAGAGAGGATTTAAGTGGTCTAGATGTAAGAAGAAAGATTATCATTTTAGCCAGAGAGACAGGTTTAGCTTTAGAGCCAGAGGACGTAGTCATCCAAAACATATTGCCACAAGCTTGCACAGATGCAAAAACTGTAGACCAGTTAATGAAGGAATTAGAAAAAGCAGATGACCACTTTGAGGCAATGAGAGCAAAGGCAGCAAAGAAAGGACAGGTCTTAAGAATGATTGCAAAGCTACAAAAAGGGAAAGCAAGTATTGCCTTAGAAGGAGTAGATGAAACCCATCCATTTTATTCTTTAAGCGGTAGTGACAATATGATTGTCTTTACAACAGAACGATATAAAGAACGACCATTAGTTGTCCGTGGACCAGGAGCAGGAGCAGAGGTAACAGCAGCAGGTGTTTTTGCTGAGATCATAAAAATTGGAAATTTATTGAAGTAAGTAATAGGGAAGAAGTAATAGGTAATAGGTAATAGGTAATAGGTAATAGGTAATAAGTACTATTAGTATGCTGTTATATTTTTTTGTGAAGCGTGCTAGAAATAATAAATTAAATAGAAGTTTATTTATTATTTATTACAATCTTACAAAAATGTGTATTTATTGTTAAATAATAAAACATGAAAGAAGGAATTAAAGTATTTGCCCCTGCTTCCGTAGCCAATGTAGCATGTGGATATGATATTCTAGGATTTGCAATAGACCAACCCGGAGATGAAGTGATTGGGTATTTATCAGATAAACCTGGATTAAGGATTACAAAAATTACTGGCGACGAAGGAAAGCTTCCTTATGAGGTAGAAAAAAATACAGCAAGTTTTGCAGCAATGCGGGTACTAGAGCATCTTGGAAAAACAGGTATCGGCATCGAAATGGAGATCCATAAAAAGATGCCTTTTAGTAGTGGATTGGGGTCTAGTTCGGCAAGTGCGGTAGCAGGTGCGATGATTGTAAATGAATTGTTAGAAAAACCACTTACAAAAAAAGAATTATTGCATTTTGCAGTTTTGGGAGAGCAGGTTGCGGATGGTGCTTATCATGCTGATAACGTAGCCCCCTCTCTCTTAGGTGGGTTCATTTTAATTCGAGACAATCCAACTTTAGATGTTCATAGCATTCCTTGTCCAGAAGGATTATATGCAAGTGTTGTTCACCCACAAATCAAAATCCGAACAGCAGATGCTCGTGCTATTTTGAATGATAAAGTAACCCTCAATCAAACCATCGAACAAACTGGAAATGTGGCTGGTTTGATCGTGGGTATGTATAATTCTGATCTAGATTTAATTGGTCGTTCGTTAAATGATGTCATTATCGAACCTCAACGCGCACAATTAATTCCGCACTTTCATAAAGTAAAAGAAGCAGCTTTGAAAGAAGGGGCTTTGGGTTGTAGTATCTCAGGAGCAGGTCCATCTGTTTTTGCCTTGAGTATTAATCGGACGATTGCAGAAAAAGTTGGACAAGCCATGCATAAAGCTTTTTTTGATAATGGTATTGAAAATGAATTATTCGTTTCTACAATTAATAAGGATGGCGCTATCCGAATATAGGTAAAAATAAAAAGTAATAGGTAATAGGTAATAGGTAATAAGGGCTTACATCACACTCACCTTATTACCTATTACTTTTTACCTATTAACGCCAATAACGGGCTAAATTAAAATGCTTATTGAAAATCAGTTTTTGGACGTTTACTAAACTTTAGAAGTTTAGCAAACGTAATCGCTACTAAAATAAATCACTTACTATGCGACTATACAGCACAAAAAACAAAGAAGAATTTGTAGACTTAAAAACAGCCGTCTTCAAAGGATTACCACAAGACAATGGTTTGTATATGCCAGAGCATATCCCACAATTACCGAAAGAATTTATAGATAATTTAAAAGAATATTCCTTCAAAGAAATTGCATTAAATATTACTAGCAATCTTTTTGGCGATGTTATTCCAATGGAAGACTTAGCAAAGATTGTTACGAAGGCTATTAATTTTCCAGCACCTGTTGTGCCATTAGATGAGCAATATAAAATTCTAGAATTATTTCATGGACCTTCTTTAGCATTCAAAGATTTCGGTGCAAGATTCATGGCTCAATTAATGAGCTATTTTAATCAAGGAGAAGATAAAAAGCTAACTATTTTAGTTGCTACTTCAGGAGATACGGGTGGGGCAGTAGCAGCAGGTTTTTATAAAACACCTGGTATTAAAGTAGTGATTTTATATCCATCTGGAAAGGTTAGTAATTTGCAAGAAAAACAATTAACTACCTTAGGTCATAATATACAAGCCTTAGAAATTGATGGCACCTTTGATGATTGCCAAGCTTTAGTAAAGCAGGCTTTTTTAAATGAAGATCTTAGAAGTAGGTTACGTTTGAGTTCTGCCAACTCTATCAATATTGCTAGACTAGTACCTCAATCTTTTTATTACTTTCAAGCATACAAACAATTAGAAAAATCAGACAAACCAACCGTCTTCTGTGTACCTAGTGGTAACTTCGGAAATTTAACTGCGGGCTTAATGGCTAAGCAAATGGGCTTACCTGTAGATCATTTCATTGCAGCTACTAATGATAATGATGTAGTGCCTGAATACTTAGAAACAGGGGAGTACAAACCAAGGCCATCTGTACCGACTATCTCTAATGCAATGGACGTTGGCAGTCCTTCTAACTTTGCAAGAATGTTGGACCTATATAGTTCCACGTGGAACATTATGAAAGAAGATATTTCTGGTTATGCTTACAACGATGAACAAACAAGAGCAGGCGTAAAAGAAGTGTATGATAAATATAATTACGTTATTGATACACATGGAGCAGTAGGGTATTTAGCTTTAAAAGATTACTTAGAAGATCATCCAGAAAAAAGAGGCGTGGTATTAGAGACTGCACATCCTTCTAAGTTTATTGATGAAGTAGAAAAGGTTTTAGAAAAGAAAATAGATATACCAGAGCGATTAGCTGTATTAGCAGATAAGAAAAAAGAAGCTACCTTTTTAAAGCCTGACTTCGCTCAGTTTAAATCTTGGTTGTTGGATAACTTATCGTAGTGCTTATATAAATAAACTAAATCTTCTTTTAAAATAAAAGCCTAGTATCAGATCTGATACTAGGCTTTTTTAGTTTTTATCCTTTTATTAAATCTCCTGCCTTGTAGCTTTGTATTCTTACCATATACAATGTTCCACGTAGAACATTAGAAAACTAAAGAGTTTAATTTTAGCTTGTTCCATGTGGAACAGTCAAATAAAATAACTAGGTGTCAATAAGTAATTATTTCTAAACACCTAAGCTGGCGAAGCCAGTACCATAATTAGGACAATGTTTTATAAATGCTAACTTAGCAATAAATATATAGACCAATCTATTTCATTGATCGTATAATCTACTAAGAGATATAGTCGTTCTAAATACAATCTACAATAAACAACAGATTGTTCCACGTGGAACAAAAAAGATATTACTAATAGAATAAATTCTAGTGAAAGATTTAATAAAAAAAACAAAGGATCAAATAATAATAGACTTTGGGATAGCGCGAACAAAGGATGAAGATATAGATGAAGAAGCACTCTTAGCTTTGCTAGCAGATCAAGTAGCTTATTACATAGAATATGATTTAGAGTTTCTATTTAGTTCTTTATACAGATTAGATATAAAAGAACAAAAGGTAAAAGAGGTACTTGGTAAAACAGCAGCCGAGCCTGCTAATATTGCAATCGCTAAATTAATACTAGAGCGACAAAAGCAAAGAGTTCATACAAAAGAGTTTTATAAACAAGCACCAATAGAAGATCTTGACGAAGAGCTTAAATTTTAATTAAGTAATAGGTAAGAAGTAATAGGGAACAAGTAACGTGACTTCTTACTTCTTACCTATTACCTATTACTTAAAAAACATGAGAGCAGTTATACAAAGAGTCAGTGAAGCATCTGTAACCATTAATCAAAAAATAAAATCACAAATACAGAAAGGGTATTTAATTTTATTAGGAATAGAAGCAGCAGATACGAAAGAGGATATAGATTGGTTGTGCAAAAAAATTAGTAATCTTAGAGTGTTTGGTGATGATAAAGGCTTAATGAATTTATCTGTAAAAGATATAGAAGGGGAGATGATTGTCGTAAGTCAATTTACTTTGCATGCCAGTACAAAAAAAGGAAATCGCCCTTCATTTATCAAAGCAGCGAAGCCAGATATTGCCATCCCATTATATGAATCTTTTGTCGAGCAGTTACAACTAATATCTGAGCGTCCTGTTTACACAGGAGAATTCGGAGCAGACATGAAAGTAGCTTTGTTGAATGATGGACCTGTTACTATAATAATGGATTCTAAAAATAAAACGTAGGGGCAATCCTTGTGCTTGTCTTATTTGGTAGGGCAAGCACAAGGATTGCCCCTACGTTTCAATTAATTTAAAAAACACATTGCCTTGAAAAAATTCTACGCCAACGGAAAATTGTTATTGACTGGAGAATACTTTGTATTGGATGGAGCACAAGCTTTGGCAATCCCTACAAAATATGGGCAAGGATTAATAGTAGAAGAAAGAGAAGAGAAAGGATTAAAATGGGAGAGCTATGATGAGTATGGTAATTGTTGGTTTCAACATACTTATTCACATTTCAACAATCAGAGTGAAGATCCAATTATTGAACGTTTAAGGGATATTTTTAAAACGATACAAACATTAAATCCAAGTTTTCAACATAACCATAAAGTGATTTCCACACACTTAACATTTCCTAGAAATTGGGGTTTAGGAACCAGTTCTACTTTGATTGCTTTACTCAGTAAATGGGCAGAGGTAAATCCTTTTGAATTATTAGAAAAAACTTTTGGAGGGTCTGGATATGACATTGCTTGTGCGATTTCAAATAGTCCAATTTTATATCAGTTAGAAAAAAAAGAAAAGCTGCTAGTGCCTATTTATGAAACCACTTCTTTTGATCCGTCCTTTAAAGAAAGTCTATATTTTGTCTACTTAGGTAAAAAACAAAATAGTAGAAAAGGAATACAACAGTATAAAGCAAAGGAAAAACCTACGGCTAAAACAATTACCGAAATATCTGATCTGACCCAAAAAATTAAAAACGTGCGTAAATTGTTAAATTTCGAACTCTTATTAAAGAAACATGAGCAAATTGTTTCTAAACAAATAGGACAAGCTACCATTCAATCCACTCATTTTAATTATTACTGGGGAGTTATAAAATCATTAGGTGCTTGGGGGGGAGATTTTGTTTTAGCAACAAGCCATAAACCTTATGAAGAAACTAAAGCATATTTCAACGAAAAAGGATTTAAAACGTTCTTAAGATATGAGGAGATGGTTTTAGAACATTAATTCCTTATTTTTGTAATTGTAGAGAAACGAGCATTAATGAAATCAGACAGTTTAGTTTTAAATGAATTTAGTCTCTCATCTCTGCTCTCAAATCTCTCTTCTATTAAATTATTAACAACGCTACTTTGAATAGCGCTAATAAAAAAACAATGAGTACTGCAACCAAAAGTCCAGTGATGTTATATACGGAGCAGACACCAAATCCAGAGTCTTTAAAGTTTGTCACCAATAGAATGTTGTATCAAGGTACGGCAGATTTTAGAGAAGAAGAATTAGCTAGAGAATGGTCTCCATTAGCATCTGCCTTATTCAATCAGCCTTATGTAAAAGGAGTATATATTTGCAATAACTTCGTTACTATTACCAAGGAGATCAATTATGCATGGGAAGACATCATGCTAAAGGGAAAGCAATTTATCAAAGGATATATAGAAGATGATGGGGCTATTATCACAGAAGGCTTCAAAGAAGCAATGGAAAAGATAGAAGCAGAGAAAGGAGTCGGTTATGAATATTCTGGTGATGAAGCAGAAATTGTTCAGAAGATAAAAGAACTGATAGAAACCTATGTTAAGCCAGCTGTCGAAATGGATGGTGGAAATATCGAATTCAAATCATTTAAAGAAGGAATTGTTACCGTTATCTTACAAGGATCATGTAGTGGCTGTCCTTCTTCTACTGTAACTTTAAAGTCAGGTATCGAAGGAATGCTTCAAAGAATGATTCCAGAAGTAAAAGAGGTGGTGTCGGAAATGGGCTAAGTTTTAATTTTCTCAAAAAAGAACAAAAAACAAAGGCATGGTTTAATACCATGCCTTTTGTTTTTAATACCATTATTGAAACCGTAGGGGCAACCCTTGTGGTTGCCCAAAATGAATAATTGGATATTTAGATCAAGGTGATTTTGAAAATCATCTTGATCTGGAAAAACGTAAAAACATATTATGAAAATCATAAGCTACAACACCAACGGTATAAGAGCCGCCATCAAAAAAGGATTAATAGATTGGATCTCCTCCAATGATTTCGATATTATCTGTATCCAAGAAACCAAGGCGAGTGTAGAACAAGTCGATATGACCGCATTTGAAGAATTAGGCTATGAGCACTATTGGCACTCTGCACAGAAAAAAGGATATAGCGGTGTATTAACACTTACGAGAAAAACACCTACTTTAATAAAAGAAGGTTTTGGAATCGCCAAATACGACAACGAAGGACGAATGATCCGAACCGATTTTGGCGACTGGACCTTATTGAATTGTTATTTTCCATCTGGAACAAGTGGCGATCTTCGACAAGGTTTTAAATATGAGTTTCTAGAGGACATTTATAATTGGATAAATGATTTAAAAAAGGAACGTCCAAAACTAATTTTAGTAGGAGATTATAATATTGCTCATGAAGCTATAGATATCCACAATCCCAAAAGCAAAAATTCTGGTTTCTTACCAGACGAACGTGCCTGGATGACGAAGTGGTTTGAGAATGGATTTACTGATGCCTACCGATTTTTGAATCCAGAAAAAATAGAATATAGTTGGTGGAGTTATCGTGCAAACGCAAGGGCGAATAATAAAGGATGGCGGATCGATTACCAATCTGTTACGGATAATTTAAAAGGTCATTTAAAAGAGGCTTACCATATGAATGATGCAAAGCATTCAGATCATTGTCCTGTTTATTTGGACATTGATTTGAAGTAGAATGTTAAACTATTTACAAATGATTTTTCTGCATAATTATCTATTTTATCGTGCAGATCCATTGATTCATTGTTACAAAGAATTAATAACAATACATTTTCAAGATGTGATTCACACAGCAAAAATA